>JALHMO010000152.1 GCA_022844015.1 Reyranella sp.
GTGCGCTCGACCAGGCGGTCGATCTCGGCCTCGTCGAGGGTCGGCTGCTCGCCGGTGGTACCGAGGGGGAACAGGCCATCGACGCCGAGCGCGATGTAGCGCTCGATCAGGCGGTCGTAGCTCGCGTAGTCGACGGCGCCATCCTTGAACGGCGTGACGAGCGGCAGCCAAAGGCCAGTGATCATGTTCGGAGCCCTTTCCCTGGAGGTCGAGCGACAGGGTGGCAGGATCAGATCGATAATAAAATCGAATGTTTTTGATATGTTCGTTCTATTTCGCTTATGTATCGAGAATGCGCAACGACCTCGACATCTCCCTCCTGCGGGCCTTCACGACCGTCGTCGATACCGGCGGCGTCACCCGTGCCGCCACGGCGCTCGGCGTCTCCCAGGCCGCCGCCAGCCAGCAGATCAAGCGGTTGGAGGAGATGCTCGATTGCCGTCTGTTCGAGCGCGTCGGCCGCCGGCTCGCGCTGGCGCCGGCCGGCGAGCGGCTGCTGGCCCAGGCGCGTCGCCTGCTGGCGCTCAACGACGAGGTATGGTCGTCGATGCGCGCACCGTCGTTCGAAGGCGAGGTCCGGTTCGGCGTGCCCTACGACATCATTGCGAGCTTCGTGCCTCCCATCCTGCGGCGCTTCGCCAAGGCACAGCCGCTCGTGCGGGTCAGCCTGGTCTGCGAGGATTCGAGGATCGTTCGCGAGCAGCTCGCCGACGGGCGGGTCGACCTCGCGCTGACCACAGAGCGCGAGTGCGGCCGGCACGGCGAGACCCTGCGCACCGATCGGCTGGTCTGGGTCGGCGTGCCGGGCGGCGATGCCCAACTTCGGGATCCGCTGCCGGTGTCGCTCGGCGCGTCGACCTGCGTGTTCCGCCCGGTCGCGGTCGAGGCGTTGGGCAAGGCGCGGCGCGACTGGCGTGCGGTCTGCGAGGTGAGTCGCATGGAGCCGGTCTACGCCGCGATCGAGGCCGGCCTCGCCGTGGCGCCGCTGCTGCGTTCCTCGGTGCCCGAGCGCTTCGACATCCTGGGGCGCGACGCGCGCCTGCCGACGCTGCCCGAGTTCCGCATCAATCTCTACGCGCCGCCCGGCCTCGGCCCGGCCGCCCGCGATCTCGCCGACCACGTCCGCGCCAGCTTCGCCGAGCGCAACCGCCGGCCGTACAACAATTGATACCATCCGGCGCTGTCTCGCCGACGGCCGCTTCCGTATCATGCGGCCATCGAGACGGAAGATGCCGATCGGAACCTTCTTCCGCTGGAGTACCGAGGGGGCGTCGGGCCCGGAGCCGCACAATGGGAGCGTGTGGTTCCGGGCCCGTCTTTTTCCGGGGACGCGATCGGAACCGGCTGCTGCGGCGGCCTCGATCAGGCGCACTCCCATTGGGGTGAAGTCAGTTCCATCGCCACTGCATTTGTCTTTCTCCACGGCTTGCTCGACAGTGCCGATGTCTTCGGCAAGTCGGGATGAAGGGAATGGCTGACAATTGGTTGATGTCTGCGGCACGGTTCCTGCGCCCATCGGTCGCGCCGGCCCGCACCGCGGTGGAGCTGCCCGCAGCGCCTCCCAGCGCCGCGGCGCAGCCGCCGGCGATGCGCGAGTTCACGCCGTCGAATCGCTATGTCGACGACGAGGACGCCGTTTCCTATCGCAAGCGCCTGATTCGCGAGATGGAGGACGAGGACGCCGAATGCGCCACCGCGTATCGGATGATCGACGACAAGATCAGCAACCTGGCCGATCCTGCCCAGCGTGAGCACGCGCCGCACCACATCATTCGCTTCCTCACCACCTATGCGATCACGCCGAGAGGCCCCGGTGTCCTGGTCGACATCGGCGCCAGCGAGATCTACGGCGCACCCCTCGGGACGCTGAAAGGCTGGGATATTCGCTCGGTCCCTGTCCTGTCCTTCGACTACGAGGTAGACCGCTTGCCGTTCGCCGACGAGAGTGCGGACGGCGTGCTGATCTGCGAGGTGATCGAGCACTTCTCCCTCGACCCGCTGTTCTGCCTCATCGAGATCAACCGCATCCTGAAGCCGAACGGCTTTGTCGTCGTCACCACACCGAATGCGGCATCGTGGTTCTCGATCTATCGGGTGCTCAACCAGGAGCATCCGTCGTGTTGGCCCGTCTATTCGGTGGACGAGTCCAAGCGGCAACATCACATTCATGCCCGCGAGTACCTCGTCTCGGAGGTCGAGCAGTTGCTCGCTGCGGCGGGATTCGGCGAATTCACGACCCTCACGCGCGACTACGCCATCCGGCCGCCTTACAGGCCCATTCCGGGCGTCAGCACAGCCCATCGCGGCGAGACCATCTTCAGCCGTGCCTACAAGGTCGGTCCGCCCAAGAAGCGCGCCCTGCAGCCGATCTACCTCGAGGACATGGATTTCAAGCCGGGCGAGCACTCCTAGCCTGGCAAACCCCGGACTGCCACACGATACGGGTGAGGACCTGCTCGCGGTTCGTCCCTGTCCGGCGCAACAGATGAAACAAAGGCGCCTCGCGGCGCAGTCGGCGCGAAACAGGGCCTGCCCATGCTGGCGACATCGGAACTGCCCGCAGCAGTCTCGCCCTGGAGACGCCGATGTCGCCCCTGTCCCTCGCCACCATCGTCACGCGAGCCGTCCCGTCCTCGAAGCGCCTGACGCTGCGGCGCGCTGCCCTCGGTGTCGCCGTGCTGGCGGCGCTCGGCGTCGGCGCACACGCGGCATACGGCTACTGGACCGAAGGTCGCTTCACGCGTTCGACCGACGACGCCCATGTCCACGCCGACTACACGACGGTCGTGCCGCGCGTCTCGGGCTACCTCACCGAGGTGCTGGTGCGCGACAACGAGGCGGTGGTGACGGGCCAGGTGCTCGCCCGCATCGACGACCGTAACTTCAGGGTCGCGCTCGACCAGGCCGAGGCCGACGTCCAGACCGACGAGGCGAATCTCGCGAATCTCGACGCCCGGATCGTGCAGCAGCAGGCGGTGGTCGATCAGAAGAAGGCCGAGATCGCTGCCGACAAGGCCATGCGAATCTTCGCCGAGGCCGACAATGAACGCTACGACAACCTGAAGAAGTCCGGCTACGTCAGCGTGCAGCGCGCGCAGCAGGCCGAGGCGGCATTGCGCGAGCGCATCGCCGAGCTGCGCAAGAGCCGCGCCGGCCTGATCGCCGCCCAGCGCCAGATCGACGTCCTGACATCGGAGCGCGCCAAGATCGCCGCGCAGCGCGAGCGCAGCCTGGCTGCCCGTCGCCAGGCCGAGCTGAACCTGTCGCATGCCTCGGTCAGGGCGCCGATTGCCGGTGTCGTCGGCGCGCGGACGTTGCGCGAAGGCCAGTACCTCCAGGTCGGCACGCCGCTCATGGCGCTGGTTCCGCTGCAGGCCGTCTACGTCGTCGCCAACTTCAAGGAGACGCAGCTCGACGCCGTTCGTCCCGGCCAGCCGGTCCGCATCGAGATCGACACCTTCCCCGGCGTCGTGCTGAGGGGCCATGTCGACAGCGTCGCCCCGGCGAGCGGCCGGGAGTTCGCGTTGCTGCCGGCCGAGAACGTCAGCGGCAACTTCACCAAGATCGTGCAGAGGGTACCGGTCAAGATCCAGCTCGCCGAGGTCGGCCCACTGGCCGGGCAGCTGCGCGCCGGCATGTCCGTCCGGGCCACCATCGATGTCAGGCGCGTGCCGTGAACGATCGCGCCGCGGCGAGGGAGCCCGAGGTCTCGCTCCAGACCTGGCTGGCCATCATCGGGGCATCGCTCGGTGCCTTCATGGCGGTTCTCAACATCCAGATCGTCGGTGCCTCGCTGGACGACATCCGCGGCGCCCTCGGGGTGGGCAGCGACGATGGTGGCTGGATCTCGACCGGCTATCTCGTGGCCGAGATCGTCGTCATCCCGCTCACCGGCTGGCTTTCGAAGGCTTTCTCGCCACGCCGCTACCTGATGGCCAACGCAGTCCTCTTCCTGGCTTTCTCGGCCGCCTGCGCGTTCGCCCAGTCGCTCGAGCAGATGATCGTGTTGCGGGTCCTGCAGGGGTTGGCTGGCGGGGTGCTGATCCCGATGGCCTTCACCCTGATCATGACCCTGCTGCCGCCGTCGCGTCAGCCAACCGGCCTCGCGCTGTTCGGCCTCACCGCCACCCTGGCGCCGGCGGTCGGCCCGCTGGTTGGCGGCTGGCTGACCGCGACCTGGGGTTGGCAGTACATCTTCCTGGTCAATCTCGTGCCGGGCGCCGTCATGCTGCTTCTGCTGTGGCATGCGCTGGAGCCCAGCCCCATGCAGCTCCCCCTGCTGCGCCGGGGCGATTGGCCCGGCATCGCCACCATGGCGGTCGGGCTCGGTGCCTTGCAGGTGGTGCTGGAGGAGGGCAACCGCGAGGACTGGTTCGAATCAGCCTTCATCACGCAGATGGCCGTGCTGAGCGCCGTCTGCCTCGTCCTGTTCGTCTGGATCGAGCTCCGTTCGGCGCAGCCGCTGCTCAACCTGCGCCTGCTGGCGCGGCGCAATTTCGGCATCGGGGTGCTCGCCATGCTGTTCCTCGGCATGGCGGTCTACGGCTCGGTGTTCGTCCTGCCCGCGTATCTCGGACAGGTGCAGGGCTACGACTCGCGTCAGATCGGCATCGTGCTGGCCTGGACCGGGCTGCCGCAGCTGCTTCTGATCCCTCTGGTACCGCGGCTCATGCGCACCATCGATCCGCGCTGGCTGGTGATCGCGGGGCTTGGCCTGTTCGCGGCCAGCAACTTCATGAACATCGAGCTGACGGTCGACGTCGGCGGCGAGCAGCTGATGCTGCCGAACATCGTGCGCGCGCTGGGTCAGGCACTGGTGCTGACGCCGCTCACAGCGTTGGCGACCGGCGGGGTGCTTGCCGCCGACGCGGGCTCGGCATCGGCCCTGCTGAACATCATGCGCAATCTCGGCGGCGCCGTGGGAATTGCTCTGCTGCAAACCTTCCTTTCCGACCGGGCGCGTTTCCACACCATCACGCTCGGCGAGACGCTCTCCCGTTTCGACGAGGCGACGCGCACGCGCCTCGACCAGCTGGCTCGCCGTTTCACGGAGCAGGGCGCTCCTGATCCGGCGACTGCGCTGGCCCAGGCGACGGCGTCGATCGCCGACATGGTGTCCCGGCAGGCCTACACGATGGCGGTCGGCGACGCCTTTCATGTCCTGGCCTTAGGCCTGACGCTGGCCCTCGGCGCCACGCTGCTCCTGAAGAAACCGGGCGCCAAGGCTGCCGTTCATTGAGGCGAGGTCAATCGCCCTTGATGCCGGCCGCCTTGATCAGCGGGCCCCACTTGGCGCGCTCGCGCTGCTCGAATTGCGCCAGATGCTGCGATGTGCCACCGGCGGGCTCGACGCCGAGCTGCAGCATGCGGGTCCGCGTCTCGGGTTCAGCCAGGATCCTGGCGATTTCCGCATTCAGGGTCTCGATCGCCGAGGCGGGCGTTCCCTTGGGCGCGTAGAGGGCCATCCATCCGGTCACCTCGAAGTCGGGCAGGCCCTGCTCGGCGACGGTCTTCACGCCGGGCAGCAGCGCGCTCGGCTTCAGCGTCGTGATGCCGAGCGGCTTCAGCTTGCCCGCCGCGATCTGGCCGCGCGCCGCCGCCACCGTATCGACCAGGGTCTGCACCTGGCCTCCCGTGACCTCGGTGAGCGCGGTCGCCGAGCCCTTGTAGGGTATACCGAACAGGGGTGCGCCGCTGCGCGTCTTCAGCAGCTCGAAGACCATGCGCGCCGTCGTGCTGGGCAGGGCGACGTCGATCTTGTCGGGCTTGGCCTTCGCCGTGGCGATCAGCTCGGCCACCGAGCTCGGCGCGAACGACGGGTTGGCGGCGATCACCATCGGCAGCATGCCGATCAGGATGACTGGCGCAAAGTCCTTCTCCGGGTCGAAGCCGGTCGACGCATAGAGGTATTGATTCATGCTGTGGGTGCCATTGGTGCCCATGGTCAGCGAGTAGCCGTCGGGCGTGGCGCGGGCACCGGCCTCGGTGCCGATGTTGCCGCCGGCGCCGGGTTTGTTGTCGATGTAGAAGGTCTGGCCCAGCGCCTTGGACAGGCGCTCGGCGAAGTACCGCGCCATCACATCGGTACCCTGACCGGCCTGGTAGGGCACGATGATGCGCACCGTCCTGGTAGGATAGGTTTGGGCCGCTGACGGCACGGCAGTCACCAGCGTGGCCAGCAGGCCGGCGATCAGCCCGGCGATCTTCTTACGCATTGCTTCCTCCGGTCCTCGCTTGGCCTCAGGCGCGGCACGGCAGCTCGACCACGCCGCTTCCCAGGATCGACAGCTCGTCGTCCTGGTTGCGCGCCTCCTGCTCGATCTCGACGAGATGGCGGCCGTCCTCGATGTGCTTGCGCTTCACCTTGCCCTTGATGAACAGCATGTCGCCGGCCGGGTTGTGGCGGCGGATCTTGCAGCTCGCGCGGCGCAGGAAGCCGTCGTCGCCCATCCAGTTGGTCATCTGATGGGTAAGCCAGGAGCAGCGCTCGGGACCGTAATCGTAGGCGCCGGGCGCGCCGACCTCGTGCGCGAACTCCTCCTCCCAATGCACCCGCTCGGGGCAGTCGGGGATGCCGAACCGGTTCTTGATGCCGGTTCCGGGATGGGCGTCGACCAGCTTCCATGCCAGCTTGTTGGCGCGGATGTAGAGGCCGCCCCAGCCCTGGGCGTAGGCGATGAACCCGGTCACGGTCATCGGACCCTTCAGCATCACCGGCAGCTCCTCGCCTTCGGCGACGTCCTGCCAGTAGCGCGGCGTCGCGCCCCGGATCTGCTCCTCGGCATAGAGCTTGTAGGCGGCGGCCAGCTCGGCATCGGTGTAGCGCCGCACGGGGCGTGCCCTGAGCTCCTGGTACTTGGTGCCCTGCTCGCGCGCATGGTCGCGCTCGGTGCGGAAGCACCAGCTGTCGGCCTCGGCGACCATGTCGCCGTGCTGGTTGAAGAAGTCGACATGATAGATCTGCTGCACGGCGCGGCCGGCGAAGCGCGTATCGTGCTCGATCACGTCCTTCAGCCAGGCATCGGTCGATATCTCGTCGTTGCGCCGCACGTCCTTGTGCCATGTCCAGTCGGCACCCGACCACATGGCGTGAATGCCGGGCAGGCCGCCGACATAGCCCGAGATGATGCGGCTGGTGCTGAACAGGAAGCTCGGCAGGGCGATGATGCCGCCGTGCCGGGTCTTCGCCGCATACTCCGGCACGCACCACAGGGGATTGTCGTCGCCGATGCCGTGAGCGTAGTGACGGATGTTGTCGCGCGTCGCCTCGTGGCACCATGGCTCGATCGTGGTGCCGATCTTGACGCCGATGCGCTGGCGCAGCCGGTCGAGGCCTTGCTCGGTGATCTTGGGAAATCTGCGTTCTGTCGTATCGGGCATCGGCTTCTCCTCGGGATGTCAGGCGGCTGCGCTGGCGCCGCTTCTCTCGCGCTCGCGCAGAATTTTGCGGTTGACCTTGCCGGCCGGCGTCTTGGGCAGCTCCGCCACGAAGGCAACGAGGCGGGGATATTCGTGCTGGCTGAGACGCTGTCGCACCAGATCCTGGATCTCGCGGGCGAACGTCTCGTCGTCGGGCCGCCCGGCCACGACGAAGGCCTTGACGACCTGGCCGCGCAACGCGTCGGGCACGCCGATCGCCGCGGCCTCGCGTACGTCGGGATGTTTCAAGATGGCGTCCTCGATCTCGACGGCGCTCATCGTCCAGCCGGCCGAGATGATCACGTCGTCGGCGCGGCCGCCGTGGAAGAAGTAGCCGTCCTCGTCGATGCGGCCGAGATCCTTGGTCGCGATCCAGCCATTGCGCCGCCAGACCTCGAGCTCGCCGGTCACGCCGGGCGGGCAGGGGTTGCCGGCGGCATCGTGGACCTCGACGCGGCTGCCCGGCACCGGCTTGCCGAGGGAGCCGGGCTTGACCACGAAGTCGGCGGCGCCGGGATAGCTGACCAGGATCACGCCGATCTCGGTCGTTCCGTACATGCTGCAGACCGGACGGCCGAACGTCGCCTCGACGAAGCGGGCGGTCTCGCTGTCGATCGGCTCGCCGGTGAAGGACAATTTCTCGATTGCGTAGTGGTAGCGGGCGGCGACCCCGGAGGTTCGCATCATCCGATAGTGCGTCGCCGCCGCCGACATGTTGGTGAAGCGGTGGTCCTGCAGGGCGCGCAGCAGCCGCTCGGCGTCGAATTTCCCGGCATAGACGCCGACCGTGAGACCCATCGCGAGCGGCGCCAGCGTGCCGTGCCACAGGCCGTGTCCCCAGGCCGGCGAGGACGGGCAGATGAAGCGGTCGCCGGGGCGCAGGCCAGTGCCGTAGAGCGCCGCGACCATTACCGTGACCAGGGCGCGGTGCGAATGCCTGACCGCCTCTGGAAGCTGGCGGGTCGTGCCGGACGTGTACTGGAAGATCGCGAGCGAATCGGCTTCGGTCGCCGGTGTGAAGGATGGCGCGCAGGCATCGAGGCCGGTCATGAAGGCTGCGTCGGCGACGACGACGCGGAGGTCGGTGCGCGGCGGCAAGGTGATCGCCTTCGCCGCGTTGGTGATCAGCAGGCGAGGCGTGCAGTCCTCGATGCGCAACGCCACGCCGTCGGGCCCGAACAGGGTGAACAGGGGCACGGCGATCGCGCCGGCCTTCATCGTGCCGAACAGCGTCACGTAGAAGGCGCGTGACGGCTCGAGCATGATGGCGACCCGGTCGCCCGGCCGGATGCCCTGGGCGAGGAGATAGTTGGCGAAGCGCGCCGAGTCCTCGGAGATCTCGCGATAGCTCAGGATCTCGTCGGGCCCGTCGGCGTGCACGACGATGACTGCCGGCCTGTCGGCGCCGACATGCCGGTCGATACACTCGTGCGCAATGTTGAGATGCTGGCGATTGCCGTCGAACAGATCCCAAAGCCGCGCGGACGAGAACTGCGTCTGAGCGTCGGCATAGCTCGTGTAGTCGGTCAGGCTGGCCATCGTCCCGCCACTATGGCCAAGGAGTCCAATTTGTACAATAGCATTTCGACTTGTATAGGTACAATATGGCAAAGCGTGCACGCTGAGGTTCTGCGTCGATCGCAGCAGCCCCCTGTCAGCTTGACCATCGCCAGCGGACCGATCTCGAATGCGCGGGTACGATCGCCCGCGCATTCGCCGCCGAGCGACTGGCAGCCACTTGGGACGCAGCGGTCGCTGTCGCTGGTTCGCGACATGCGGCGCGCGGCCGCGACGGCGGGCGCGCGGATGATGTGAGTGACGCAGGGGAAAACGAGAAAGGTCCCGCGCTACGCCCGGGACGGCACCATCGACGTCATTCCGAGCGTAGCGCGGAAAGCTTCTCCTTCGCGGCCGTCGCTCAGTCCCAGGCCGCGTCGATGATGCGGCCGTCCTCCGACAGCACCAGGGTCAGCCGGTTTGGATCGAGGGCGTAGCTCGCGATGCCGTCGGTCGGCTTGATGATGCGCAGCTTGTAGGGCAGGTCTTCCTCGCGCACCGAGTTCTCGGCCGTCGCGCCGGCCGGCAGGCCGGTGCCCTTGGCGACGAAGTACTTGCCCATGCACTTGGCGCAGTCCTGCTTGGGCGGTGCCGTCTCGGCGAAGCCGGGCAGGGTCTTGAGCGCGACCACGTTGTTGGCGGCGCGAACGCGAACGCCGGAGTAGGGGTGGCCGGGCTCGACCGGCAGGATCGCCTCGACCGGCATGAACGGTCCGAGCGGCGCAGCGCCGGCGGGTGCATTGGACTGGAACACCAGATCGAGGACGCCGTCGAGCGGCCGGCCCTGCGTGATCGGCAGCAGGTGCGGCTGGCCCCAGCCGCCTGACGTCACCAGGCCCCGGGCGCGCACGACGTCGAGGCCGCCGGGCCCGCGCTCGGAACGCAGCACCTCGACGCTGGTCACGATCAGGACCGGCGACGGGGGCCCGCCTCCGGACGGTGGAGCCGATTGCGGGCCGCCATAGCCCGGCGGCGGACCAGACTGTTGCTGCTGTTGCTGGCCAAGAGCCGGCACGCTCAGCAGGGCTGCGGCCAGCAGGCTGGCCAGGGACAGGAGTGAAACCTTGATCATGGCATCCTCGAATGACGGAGCGGTCGGCGGACGTCGACGCCTTACCAATTGCGGAACCCGCCATTGTGCCAGCCGCCGCCGCCGTTGGCCCAGCCGCCGTTGTGCCAGGCCCCGCTGCCGTTAGCCCATCCGCCGTTGTGCCAGGCTCCGCCGCCGTTGGCCCATCCGCCATTGTGCCAGCCGCCGCCATTGCGCCAGCCGTTGCCCCACCACGCGAGGCGATCTTCGGTATCGACGCCGACCACCGCCTTGCGATCCTTGGCGTACTGCTCCATCGCGCTCGTCACGTCGCGGCGAATGGACTGCAGGCGCTCGTTCACCGGTGCCGCATCCTTCGCGCCGGTTTCGGCGACGGCCATGGCCGAAGCATCCGCGCAGGCGAGGCTCATCGAAAGTCCCGCCGCTCCGGACGGCAACAGCTTCGCAAGATTGCGCAACGATTGATGCCGATTGGCCATCGATCCTCCCCACGGTGTTGGCCGTCATGCTAGGCCCAACCCATTGCGACTCAAAGACATAGTTTGTCAGCGCCGCTTCTCGTTGAGCACCGCGAAACGGTCCTTCGGGGCCTTTTCGCGGGCTTTCGGCCCGTACGTGCCCATCTCGATGCGATGCGGGATGGTGAGCATGTAATTCTTGAAGGCGTTCTCCATCGCCGCCCGCCAGCCCTGCGCATCTTGCGTCTCGTTGACCGACGCCTTGGCGAGCTTCAGCGCATAGGGATCGCGCTCGGCGATGCGCTTGGCCAAGGCCATCGTCTCCTCTTCCAGCTTGGCCCGCGGCACGACGCGATTGACCAGGCCGGCGCGCTCGGCTGCGGCGGCGCTGATGAAGTCGCCGGTGAACAGATACTCCTTGGTCTTGCGCGGCCCGAAATCCCACGGCATCGAGAAGTACTGGACGTGCGAGCCGCCCCACTTCACGGCACGGTCGGCGAACTGGGCGTCCTCGCTGGCGATGATGATGTCGCACGCCGAGGCGATCATCAGGCCGCCCATGATGCAGTAGCCTTGCACCTGGGCGATGGTCGGCTTGGGCAGGTCGCGCCAGCGCATCGTGTTCTCGAAGAAGCGCTCCCACAGGCGGCGGTACTCGCCCTTGAAGCCGGGCTCCAGCGGCGTCTTCTTCTGGTCCTCCATCTCCTGTGGGCTGCCGAGATCGTGGCCGGCGGAGAAATGCTTGCCGGCGCCGGCCAGGATGACGACTCGCACCGCCTCGTCGTCGACGGCGCGCAGGAAGGCATCGTCCAGCTCCTCGAGCAGGATGCGGCTCTGGGCATTCAGCACCTCCGGCCGGTTGGTGGTGATCTTCAGCACCGGGCCGGTGCGTTCGGTGAGGAGAGTGGTGTAGCTCATGCGGCAACTCGCAGGTCGGAGGAAAGGCCGGCGCCCATCAGGTCGACGAAATTGTCGCAATAGAAGCGCTGCCTCAGTCGATCGTCGATGCCGGCTGCGTCCATCGAGGCCTCGAAACGCTTGATCGGGTTGCGGCCGCCCTCGACGTGCGGGTAGTCGGAGGAGAACAGGCAGACCCCGTCGCCGGAATTGGCAATGATCCAGCCGGCGTCCTCGTGCGGGTAGGGCGTGACGCGGACCTGGCGGCGCACGAACTCGCTGGGCTTGAGCGACATCTTCTGCAGCCGCTCCTCGTTCTTGTAGAAGGCGTTGTGCGCCGAATCCATGTTGCGCATCCAGCCCGGCACCCACGAGGCGCCCTGCTCGATGACGCCGAACTTGAGGTCGGGGAAGCGGTCGAGCACGCGGTCGACGATCAGCGCTGTCAGCGCCTTCATCGGCGGATAGGCGATCGCCATGTAGTCGATCGAGCGGAAATTGTCGTCGCCGCCATGGAAGTCCGGCACCGGCGGCAGGCCGTTCTCGAAGTACGCGTCTTCCAGGAGCTTCCCGCCGCCGCCGACGTGGAACACGATCGGCAGGCCGGCCTCCTGGGCCGCGGCCCACAGGGGATCGAAGCCGATGTGGCTCGGCGAATGACCGTCCGGGCAGCGGGAGGGAATCAGCAGGGCCTTGGCGCCAAGCTCGATCGTCTCGCGCGCCGCCCGGGCGGTACGCTCGAAATCGATCAGGGGCACGTAGCCGGTCGGCAGGAGGCGGCGATCGATCGAGCAGAACTCGACCATGTGGCGCGTGTGGGCGCGCGCTACGGCATAGGCGAGGTCGACGTCGCGGCCGCCTTCCAGCACCGACGAGTAGTTGAGCAGCGCCGTGGTGAACATGAGCTGGCTGGCGAAGCCCAGGAGATCGACCGAGCGCGGCCGGTCCGGCGCGGCGTAGGCGCCGAGCGCATCCCAGTTCTTGCGCAGCATGATCTGGCTTTCGTCGACGTCGCCCGCCGCACCGCCGCTCGCCCGATGCTCCTCGCGAAGGTGGCCGTGAAAACCCTCGCGTCGCGGGAACAGCATCGCGTCGGTGACGCTGCCGCGATATCTCGACTCGAGATGCCGTTCGAGGAAGCCCGGCACCTCCATGATGTGCGCGTCGGCGTCGTGAATGACGCGGCCGCTGGCGTAGGGCATTGTCCCTCCGGTTCCTTCGTCGTTTGCACGAGCCTAGCATGACAGCCGACATTTCGTACGCCGTGAGCAGTCTCCTGCAGGCGCGCCGGTCCGGCACGCAGATCGCGCCGCCCTTCGCCTTGCCTGACCGCTCTGCGGTCTATGCCATCCAGGATGGCGTGGCCGCGGCCACCGGCCCGGTTGCCGGCTGGAAGGTCGGCGCCCGCACGCCCGACGCCGAACCGAATCCGGCGCCCTTGCTGGCCGGCGCGCTGGTGACGTCGCCGGCCCGTTTCGACGGCAAGGCGATGCACATGATCGGGGTCGAGATCGAGATCTCCTTCCATATCGTGCAGGACATCCCGGCGCGCAGCACACCGGTCGGCCGCGACGAAGCGCTGGCGGCCGTGGGCAACGCCTTCGTAGGCATGGAAGTGGTCGACACGCGGCTCGCCAATTTTCGCGAGGCCGATCCGGAATGGCTGCTGGCCGACAACCAGATGAACCAGGCGCTGGTCGTCGGCGATTCGATCGCCGGCTGGCGCGGTCTCGATTGGCCCAACCTTCAGGTGAAGCTCGTGATCGAGGGCAACGTGGTGGTCGAGCAGAAAGGCGGCCTCGGCGCCGTCGACCCGGTGCGGCCGCTCGCCTGGATGATCGATCACGCCGTGCGCCGACGCGGCGGCATCCGCGCCGGCCAGGCGATCACCACCGGATCGTGGACCGGCCTGCGCTACTTCCCGCCCGGCACCCGCGCCCGCGGCGAGTTCGCGGGGCTGGGCGCGGTGGAGGCGACGTTTTGAGGCTCATAGGCGCTAACTTCGCGTAAACCTCACCCTGAGGAGCGGCCCGAAGGGCCGCGTCTCGAAGGGTCGGCAACATCACGGGTGTTGCAACCCAGTCAGTTCCACGATTTCGTCTGCGGCCCATCCTTCGAGACGGCCGCTACGCGGCCTCCTCAGGATGAGGACATTGTTTGGAATTGCGCGCTCCTAGTCCTAGAACGCCCCCGTGAACTCGAACTCGATCGAGTTGCGGACGTTGTCGATCTTCCACCATTCGAGGCGGCGCAGAAAGCTCTGGCCGAGCAGCGGGCGGCTGCGCGGGGCGCTGAGGGCGGCCAGCACGTTCTCCATCGAGCGGTTGCCGATCTTTAGGCTGCGCAGGCGGAAGATGCGCTGGTTCACGCCGCTGCCGTCGGCCAGGATGAAGCGTCGCTGGCCGAGGAAATCGGCCTCGGTCAGCGTGCCAGCCTGCTTCATCTGCTCGGCGATGTCCTCGGGGATCTGCACGTTGGTCGCACCCGAGTCGACGATGAAGTAGACGTTGGTCGTGCCGTTGACCGTGGCCGGCAGCAGGAACACCCCGCCCATGCGCTGGAACTGCGCGGTGGTGCGGGACGCCGCCTGGAGCGCGGCGGCGTCGGGACCGCACGGTGCCCACCCGGCGTTGGCGGTGCTCTCCGACGGCCTGTGACAATAGCGCTGAAGCGTCAGGAGCTTCGAGAACACGTCACGCTGCTCGCAGGCGCCAATGGCGGCAATGGCGGCAGTCTGCGGATTGCGACAGGTGGTGTCGGTCGCCTGCCATTGCGCAATCAGCTGCTGGGTATCGCCGCCGCCGTCCATCTGCTGGCTGCTCGCGAAGCCCGCGAGCAGCGACAGCACGGTGGCGATCACGGCCACCGGCGCGAGGATCTTCATGCTGATCGAGCCTGGCCTGTGCCGTGTGTCGCCTCGACCGCTCGTCCGCTAGTAGTACCAGCCGTAGGGCCAGCCGCCCCACGGACCCCAATCCATGTCGTTCATCTCCATGGTCTGGGCGGCCATCAGCTGCTCGTCGGCGACCTGCTTGTCGAACATGTTCTTGCGGTAGGTGCCGTAGGCGGCCTGATCGCCGACATAGACGCATACGCAAACCGTCGGATCGGCGTAGACGTAGAAGACCTGGCCGTTGCGGATCTGGCGCGAGAACTTGTAGGGCGGCAGCTGCTTGAACGATGCCGCGCGTTGCGGCGTGTTGGCCGGCACGAACTTGAAGCCGGCGGCCGCCAGCATGTCTTCCTTGTTGGCGACCCTCTGCTGCTTGGTCTCGCAGGCGGTCAGGCCCAGGCCCAGGGCCATCGCAGTGGCCACGGTCACGACACGATACATCCGATTCCTCCTCAGCTGGCCGCTCAGGTACCCGTCCATCTCGGCGCCCGTTTGCCCAGGAAAGCCGTCCTGCCGTCGCGGAAATCGGCGCTACCGTAAGCCAACCGGATCAGGTCGTCGATATCGTCTTCCGCCATCCGTGCCTGAAGACGGCGCAGCGCCTCCTTGGTGACCTGAATGGT
This sequence comes from Reyranella sp., assembly GCA_022844015.1. Classification (GTDB taxonomy): domain Bacteria; phylum Pseudomonadota; class Alphaproteobacteria; order Reyranellales; family Reyranellaceae; genus Reyranella. The sequence goes on from JALHMO010000152.1 coordinate 14,899, forward strand.
GAGCGGCGCGTGGCCGGCCAGAGTGGCGGCAAGCTCGCCCGCACGCGCGCGCAGGGCGGCGGTATCCGGCAGGACCTCGCTTACAAGCCCGACCTGCTGAGCTGTCGGCGCGTCGAACAGCCTGGCCAGCAGGATCATCTCCTTGACCCGCTGCGGGCCGATCAGGGCTGCCAGGCGGGCGTAGTTGGCCAGCGACAGGCAGTTGCCGAGTGTCCGGGCAATGGGAAAGCCGAGCTGCGCGTCGGCGGTCGCGATCCGGAAGTCGCAGACCGCCGCGATGGCCGCGCCGCCGCCGGTGCAGAAGCCGGCGATGGCCGCCACCGTCGGTACCGGGCACCGCTCGATGACATCGAGGGTGCTGTCCATCTTGCGTTCGTAGGCGATGCCGTCCTCGCCGTCGCGAAAATCGAGGAACTGGGCAATATCGGTGCCGGCAGCGAACGCCTTGTCGCCAGCACCCGTGATCACCAGGGCCTTGACCTCCTTCGTCCGGCCGACGCGGCTGCAGATGTCGGCCACGCCTTCGTACATGGCGAAGGTGAGAGCATTGCGCTGGGCCGGCCGGTTGAAGGTGATCCAGCCCGCTTCGCCGCGGATCTCGAAGAGCAGCTCTTCGGTCATGACCCTTCCCTAGAATGACGGTGGCCGGCCAGCGAGCGCCTCGACCAGCCGGGCAGGTGCAATGGCGGACAGCGGCGTCGCCTGCCCGACCGCCGGCGCGAGCTCGACGCCCAGCACCGGCTTGAAGCGGGCCGAAGCGGGATCGAAGGCGTAGAGCTGGCCTTCGGTCAGGTTGAACCACCAGGCGTGCAGCACTACCTTGCCCGTCGCCACGCGCTCGGCGAGCCAGGGAAAGCCCATCAGGTTGCGGATGCTGTTGACGACGGCCGCCTGCTCGACCGCCCGCAGGACCTGCTCGCGCGGCCGGCCATCGAGCGCCTGCACCACCTCGTCACGTACCTCGCGGGCGATGCTGGTCCAGGTGGAGAGATAGTCGAATTTGGAGAGGACCCCGCCGCTGCCGTCGACCAGGGCGGCAATGCCGCCGCACAGCGCATGGCCAAGCACGACGACATGCTCGACCTCGAGGCCGCGCACGGCGAACTCGATGGCCGCCGACGTGCCGTGGTGGCGCTGGTCGGGCGGCAGCTGGGCAGGCGGCACCAGCGCCGCGACGTTGCGCACCGTGAAGATGTCGCCCGGCCTGGTCTGTGTCAGGATACCGGGATCGACCCGAGCATCGGCGCAGCCGATGATGAGGATCTTCGGCGACTGACCTTCGCTCGCCAGCCGCTGGAACAGGTCGAGATGCTCGCGATAGTAGCCCAGCCGAAAGTCGGCGAAGCCCTGAAGCAGTCTGTTGAGCGCCATGAGAGGATGTAGCGACGCGCCACCCTCCCCGTCCAGATGCCGGGCTAGCCGGCCAGCGACTCTATTGCCGCATCGACGCCGCCCGCCACGAACGGGATGCCGCTCGTCTTCATGGCCAGCTCGGTGGTGGCGAGGCATCCCAGCAGCATCGGCTCGTTGAGATCGCCCATGTGGCCGATGCGGAACACCTTGCCCATCAGCGGGCCGAGGCCGCCGCCCAGCGACAGGTTGTAGCGGTCGATCGCCACCTTGCGCAGCGGATCGGAGCTGGTGCCCTCGGGCATGACCACGGCGGTGACCGAGTTGGAGAGCCGGTCGGGCGTCTGGCAGAAGAGCTGCGGGCCCTTGCCGTCGCTGCCCCAGTGGCGCACCGCCGCGCGGGTCGCGTCGGCCAGACGGGCATGGCGCTGGAACACGCCGTCCAAGCCTTCCTCCTCCAGCATCTTGAGCGATTCCTGAAGGCCGAAGAACATGTGGACGGGTGCCGTGCCCATGAATTTCTGCGGCGAGCGGCCGTTCATCAGCTCCCAGTTCCAGTAATGGCGCGGCGCCTTGTTCTTGCGCGACGCGTCGATCGCCTTGTTGCTGACTCCGGTCAGCGCCATGCCGGTCGGTAGCATCAGGCCCTTCTGGCTGCCGCCCACCGTGACGTCGACGCCCCAGGCGTCCATGCGGTAGTCGATCGAGCCCAGCGAGGAGATGGTGTCGGAGAGCAGCAGGGCGGGGTGGCGCGCCTGGTCGAGGGCGCGGCGGATTTCCGCCACCGGCAGCACCATGCCCGTTGCCGTCTCGTTGTGGACGGTGAGGACGGCCTTGATCTCGTGTGCCTTGTCCGCCGCAATACGCTCGGCGAGCTTGGCGATGTCGGCGCCCTTGCGCCAGTCGGCGGCGAAGGTCTCGACGATGATGCCGTGATTGACCGCCATCTCCTCCCAGCTCTGGGAGAAGTAGCCGGTCTCGACGATCAGCACCTTGTCGCCGGCCGAGAACAGGTTGGCGAGGGTGGCTTCCCAAGCCCCGTGGCCGCTCGAGTTGTAGAAGTAGAGGGTCTGGTCGGTCTTGAGCACCCGCTTCACGCCGGCATGGCAGGCATGCTGGATCGCCACGAACTCGTCCGACATGAAATCGATCACCGGACGATCCATCGCCCGCAGCACGCGGTCGGGGATGTTGGTCGGGCCGGGATTGTTGAAGAACTGGCGTCCGCGGGGCTTGGCGTTCACGAAATGCTCCGGTTTGCGAAGGGCGCGAACATAGTCTCCTGCCTCTTGGCGAGGCAAGCGAGGCTTGCGATGCTCCGGCATTAGCTGGATAAGGCCAAATGACCGCAGACAAGACCGATTCGACCGGAACCAATTCCGCCATCGTGGCCGACTACCGCGCCCGGACCAGTGGCTCGGCGGCCCTGTTCGAGCGCGCCCGCGAGGTGCTGCCGAGCGGCATCACGCACGACGCCCGCTATCTCGACCCCTATTCGATCCATGTCTCCCGGGCCAGCGGACCGCGCAAATGGGACGTCGACGGCAACGAGTATGTCGACTATTTCGGCGGTCACGGCGCCATGCTGCTGGGCCATTCCCATCCCGCCGTCATCGAGGCGGTGAAGCGCCAGATAGAGCTCGGCACGCATTACGGCTCGAGCCACGAGCTCGAGGTGCGCTGGGCCGAGCTGGTATGCGAGCTGATCCCGTCGGCCGAGAAGGTGCGGTTCACGGCATCCGGCACGGAGGCCTCCCACATGGCGATCCGCTTGGCGCGTGCCCATACCGGCAAGGACAAGATCGTGCGCTTCGTGGGCCATTTCCACGGCTGGCATGATGCGGTTGCCGGCGGTGCCACGTCGCACTACGACGGCTCCACCCCGCCCGGCGTGGCCCAGGGCGTCACCGACCTGTCGATCCTGATGCCGACCGACGATGTCGGCGCCGTCGTGCGCCTGCTCGAGAGCCGCGACGACATCGCCGTCGTGATGTTCGAGCCGTCGGGAGCCTCGTGGGGCCAGGTGCCGCTGCCGCCGGGCTTCGTGCAGGCGATCCGCGACGTCACGGCGAGGCGCGGCATCGTCATGCTGATGGACGAGGTCATCACCGGCTT
>JALHMO010000153.1 GCA_022844015.1 Reyranella sp.
ATCATGTTGGCCAGCATGTTGCGAACGCGGTGCGGGTAGTTGACGTCGGCGTAGAGCGTGTAGCGATCGTCGCCGGCATCGTAGGTGCCGATCGAGCCGCGCGGCTCCATGTACTGGGCGTGGACGCGGGTGATGACGTAGCGCCGGCGCACGACGTGCGCGGCACGCGCGAACGCCTCGTCGGTCGCCTTGCGATCGCCGCGCTCCAGCGTGTGCGAGATGTTGTCCGGGTTCTCGTCCCACACCCGCGGCGCGCCCGGCGCCGCGGCGGCGCCGACCTCGGTCACCGACGGCAACGGCTCGTAGTCGACCTCGACCAGCTCGGCGGCGTCCTTGGCCTCGTCGAGGGTGTGCGCGATCACCAGCGCCACGGGGTCGCCGACATAACGCACGCGATCGACAACCAGGGCCGGCCGCTGCGGCGCGAACATCGGCGAGCCGTCCCGCTTCTTGCGCGGCATGGCCGCCTTTGGCATGCCGAGCCCGTCCGCCGCATAGTCGGCGCCGGTGAAGATGGCGATCACGCCCGGCGCGCGCGACGCGGCCTCGGTCGAGATCGAGCGGATCGCCGCATGGGCGTGCGGCGAGTGCACGAACACCGCATAGGACTGGCGCGCCAGGCTCTGGTCGTCCTGGAAACGCCCCTTGCCGGTCAACAGCCGCACGTCCTCGAATCGCCTCACGGGCTGGCCGATGCCGAACTTCATCATCGCGTCGTCCTTCATTTTACACCTCCTCCCCAGCAGAGCTGGCGAGGAGAAGAGTGCGTACCGCCATCACACGAACCGGCTGGTGATCGTGCCCAGCGGGCCATAGTCGATGTGGAACACGTCGCCCAACCGCGCCTCGACCACGCCGGTGAACGAGCCGCCGAGGATGAACTGACCCGGCTCCAGCGCGATGTCGAACGGCGCCAGCTTGTTGGCGAGCCAGGCGACGCCGTTGGCCGGATGATTGAGCACCGCCGCAGCGACGCCCGATTCCTCGATGACGTTGTTACGATGGCAAAGCACCGACACCCAGCGCAGGTCGACGTCCATTGGCTTGAAGGGCCGACCGCCGATGATCAGCGCCGCATTGCCGGCATTATCGGCGATGCTGTCGAGCACGCAACGCGGCTTGCCGGTGTCGGGGTCGACGCGGTGGGTGCGGCCGTCGACGATCTCGGCGGCCGGCACGATGTAGTCGGTCGCGCTCAGCACGTCGAAGATCGTGCAATTGGGGCCCGCGAGCCGGCGGCCGATGACGAAACCGAGCTCGCACTCGAGGCGCGGCTGGATGAAGCGGCTCATCGGGATCTCGGCGCCGCCCGAATAGAACATGTCGGCCAGCAGCGAGCCGTAGTCGGGCTCGTCGATGTTGGCCTGGCGCTGCATGGCCCGCGAGGTGAGCCCGATCTTGTGGCCCTTGATCTCGTTGCCGGCTGCGACCTTCAGCGCCACCCAGCGGCGCTGGACGGCGTAGGCGTCGTCGACCGTGAACCCCTCGTACTGGATGGAGGGCGGCCTGATCCTGTGCCGGCCCTTCTCCGCCGCGTCATAGGCGCGAGCGATCACATCGATGGTTGCCGAATCGAGCATCTAACTCCCCAAATCTGTTCAGATTGCCAATCAGGCTCCTCTCCCCCGCCAGGGCAGGGCATTCGCATATGGCAAAAAATGCCGTCATCCCGACCGAAGCCGAGCTCAGCGAGGCCCAGTGGAGGGACCTTTCTTCTAGTGGCACCAGCAAGACAGAGTCCCTCGACTGCGCCGCCAATGGCGCTGTAATCAGCGCCTGATCGGGCGGCTCCGCTCGGGATGACGGTACTTTTCCCATATGTGGATGCTCTGCCCGCCAGGGGGAGAGGTTGGGTGAGGCGGACACGCGCGTCATAGCCCCCTCACCTGGCCTCTCCCCTTAGCGGGGAGAGGAACATGGTTCGAAGAAATGAAATCAGCCGACGACGGCGGTGAAGTCGGCCTGGACCAGGGCGCGGCTGTCGGGCGGCAGGGTGAGCGTGTGGCGCGCCGGGCGCGCCTCCGGATCGGGAAACATCTTCACCCACTCGCCGTTCAGCGCCGCGCGCTGCGCCGCCGGGTTCTTCACCCAGAAAGTGATCTTGATGATGTCGTCCACCGTCGCGCCGGCGGCCTCGACGTCGTGACGGATGTGGGTGAACACGTTGGCGACCTGCTGCTCCAGCGACTCCGGCAGGTCCCGCGTCCCCGGGTTGGTGCCGCCGATCACGCTCGACATGATGACGTTCCCGATCCGGCTGGCATTGGGGATCGGGTTCTCGTGGCGCGGCAGCTTGCCGTTCACGCTCTTGCGCTTGGCCATGGTCGCGATCACTCCGCCGGCACTTTGTCTTTGCGGAAGGTCGGAACGCCCTGCGTGCGGTCCTCGAGCGCCTCGGCGCCTTCGGTCGGCAGCACCTTGACGAAGTTGAGGGCGGCGTCGATGTCGCCTTCCCAGACCTCGCGCGGCAGGTCGTAGACGAACTCGACGCCGTAGCCGTTGGGATCGTGGATGTAGAGGCTGTGGGTCATGCCGTGCTCGACACGGCGGTCGAACTTGACGCCCTTGGCCTGCAGGTAGGCCAGATGCTTCAGCCACGCGTCGCGGTCCGGCATGGTGATGGCGATATGATTGACGGCCACGGGCATGCCGAACATGGCCCAGTCCTTGGGCGGCGCCGGCAGGTCGCGGTTCTCGACCAGGGCGATGTCGTGGTGATGGCTGTCGCCGTTCTCGCGCACGCCGCTGTAGAAGCGCATCTTCGGGGGATTGGGCCGCTGCGGCGTCGGCTTGATCTCGCCGACCTGGCGGAAGCCCACGACCTCCGTCCAGAAGCGATGCGATTCCTCGATATCGCGGACGTTGAGCACCAGGTGATTGATGCCCCGTGGCGTAACTGGCTTGTCCATGTCTCGGTCCTCCCGGGTTGGGGTTCCTCCGCACCTGATCGTGCGATCCGTTCTTACGGGCGCCGATGATACCGCCAAACGACGGGAAGCGCTCGCCTGCCGTGCAGGTCTGCAGACCAAGCGCAATCGACACGCCCCTGCTTCGCCGACGGCGATCCTAGCGACCCGGCCAGCATACCGAAACGATCAATCGAAGCATGAGAGGCATAACCTGGAATTATGCAGCAGAGCCGGTTTCGGCGCCCAGCGGGAACGCGACAAGGGCGCCTGCAGCGCCGTTCGGCACGGGATTGGCTCTGCGCAGATCCTCGACGATCGTGCCGAAATCGATGCCGTAGGCGGTCTCGAGCAGCGCCGCCCGCTCGGCCAGGATAGCCCACGCGAGCTCGCCGGCGCCGGGCGGCAATCCGACGACGACCGTGCTGTAGGTCTCGCCGACCGGGATCTTCAGGACGCGGCCGGCAAAGCTTCGGCCGATTCGCTCGACGAAGAGATCGAACTGGACGTCGAAGCTCCAGAGATGGATGAGCGCCGGGCCGCTGCCCGTCAGCGCCGCCCGACAATCGTCGAAGAATTCCTGCGAGTAGAGGTGCGCAGGCGTGCCCAGCGCGCCACAGATGTCGAGCAGCAGTACATCGGCGCTGCCCGGATGATCGCGCAGGTATCGAGCGCCGTCGCCCTGGATGACCTCCAGCCGGTCGTCGTCGTCCGGCAGCAGGAAATGGCTGCGGGCAACCGCGATGACGTCGGCATCGATCTCGACCACCCGGGTGCGGATGCCGGGAACGAAGCGGTGCAGGAATTTCGGCAGGGACCCGCCGCCCAGCCCGACCGTCAGCACGTCCCGCGCGCGCGGCGCGAACAACAGGAAGCTCATCAGGACGCGGCTGTGAGGATGGATGAGCTCGAACGGCTGGGCGATGCGCATCGAGGATTGGCTGATCGGCGTACCGAGGTGCAAGGTGCGCAGCCCGTCTTTCTCGATGATGCCGATATCCCCCTTCACGGAGACATGATCCTTGTTCAATTTCAGCGACCGGCGATAGCTGTCGGCCGCTTCGGTCAGTCTGCCGAGCGAGCGCAGCACGGTGCCGTTGTCGGTGTGGAATTCGGGGTTCCTCGGCAACAAGGAGACCGCCTTGGCCTGGCTCGCCGCCGCCTCCCCGAGGCGGGCGAGCCGGAACAGCGCCAGCCCACGCCGGTTGTGCGCATGGGCATGGTCGGCCTTCATCGCGAGGACCTGATCGTAGTGCGCCAGCGCATCCTGGTAGCGCTTCGCCTGAAGGTGGACATTGCCGCACCCGTAGATCGCCTCGTACGAATCGGGCCTGAGCGCCCGCGCCCGCTCGTAGCTCGACAGGGCGTCGTCGGGACGGCCCAGCTCCAGCAGGACGTTGCCGCGGTTGATATGGGCCTCGGCCAGATCGGGCTTGAGCACGATCACCTTGTCGTAGTGCGCGAGCCCGTCCTGCGGACGACCGCTCCTCGCGAGCAGATTGCCGGTGTTGAGCAGCGCCCCGACATCGTTGGGGCGCTGCCGCAGGGCCGAACCGAGCAGGTCGCGCGCTTCCGCGATGCGGCCCTGCTGCAGGCGCACCACGCCCATCACGTAGGTGGCGTCGAACTGATCGGGCTGAGACCCGAGCACGGCGCGGCAGGCCGACACCGCCTTGTCGAGCTCGCCCTTCTGGAGCGCTCGCCAGGCGCGGTTGATCAGCTGGGCCGGAGTCTTCTTGCCGGTTTGCGGCGACGGCAGATAGTTCTTCATCTCCTGTCCAATCTACGGGCAGTCCGCACAATCGTCGCCCAGAATCCCTCGGCGCCCTGCGAAATGATGCGCCGACCGGTCGTCGTCGGAGACGATTCCGTCGACATCGCGACGGCGTCGCGGCACTGTTGGCGGCGCCGCGTCGATTCGCCGGAGCCCGCACATTTTCACGCTTTATCTCGCGCTCGGCGCGATGTTCGTGCAGCAGACCTTCGCGACCGTCGGCCGCTCGACGGTACCGCTGATCGCCGCCGCCATCATCGCAGACATGAAGATCGATCCGGCGCTGGTCGGGGTCTATCTCGCCATCGGCTCGGTGGCGGGCTTCCTGACGACGCTGGGCTGCGGCGGCTTCATCCTGCGCTACGGCGCCATGCGCATGACCCAGGTCGGCATGGCCGCCCTCGGCCTCGGCCTCGCCGTGATCGCCGTCGGCTGGCTGCCGCTGTTTGCCTTGGGCGCCATGGTCGCCGGCCTCGGCCAGGCCGTCTCGACGCCGTCGAGCTCGCATCTGCTGGGTCGCCTGTCGCCGCCGCGGCTGGCGCCGCTGGTTTTCTCGATCAAGCAGACCGGCGTGCCAGCGGGGTTGATGGTGGCCGGCATCGTGGCGCCCGCCCTGGTCGCCATGTGGGACTGGCGCACCGCGATTCTCCTGATCGCCCTCGTCTGCGGCCTCTGCGTCGTCGCGCTGCAACCGCTGCGCGCCCGCTTCGACGTCGACCGCAATCCCGGCCAGCCGCTGTCGCCGGCCGACATCCGCGCCAACGTGGCGAGCGTGGTGCGCGATCCGGCGCTGCGCGCCCTCTGCCTGGCGATGTTCAGCTTCGTCGGCCTGCAGTCGCTGTTCACCGGCTTCTTCGTGCTCTACCTGGTGCGCGGTCTGGGCTACGACCTCGAGCGGTCGGGGCTGGTGTTCGCCATCGCCGTCGCCGTCGCCGTGCCGGCCCGCATCGGCTGGGGCTGGCTCGCCTCGCGCTTCGTCCGGCCGGCCGTGCTGCTCGCCTGGCTCGGCATCGGCATGGCGGCAGCCGCGGTGCTGACCGCCCTGATCGACCCGGCCTGGCCGACCTGGGCCGCGACCCTCGTCGCCACCCTGCTCAGCGTCACCGCGGTGAGCTGGCACGGCGTGCTGCTGGCCGAGGTGGCGCGTCTCTCGCCGGTCGGACGCATCGGCGCCACCACCGGCGCGGTTCTGGCGTTCGGCGACGCCGGCTCGCTGGTCCTGCCGCTACTGTTCAGCGCCGCCCTCGCCCTCACGGGCGGTTACGATGTCGGGTTCCTGATCGGTGCGGCGCTTGCGCTCGCCGTCGGCCTGCGCGGTCTGTGGCAGCGCTACATGAGATAGGGACCGACCCGCGCGGTGGGACATGATCTTCGCCGGGAGCGGCTCACTCCGATGGCGCTCTTCTTGACGATTGCACTTTCCATGAGCGCCATCGGGGTAGCGCGCTCATAGGCGCTAACTTCAGAACTTCTGACACAACCCGGTCTCCTCCCCAGCTTTGCTGGGGAGGTGTCGCCGTCATACGGCGACGGAGGGGTCCTGGGCTCGAGACTCGTGGCTCATGACCCCTTCGTCCGCGTCGGCATTTTGGCCGCGCAGCGGCCAAAAGCCTTCCGGCCAAGGATTTGCTCAGGCGGCCGGATCGAGGATCATCGCCGCCGCCTTCTCGCCGATCATGATCGATGGCGCGTTGGTATTACCCGATGTCAGAGTCGGCATGATCGAGGCGTCGGCGACGCGCAGCCCGTCGATGCCGTGCACGCGCAATCGTGCATCTACCACCGCCATCGGGTCGCTGCCCATCTTGCAGGTGCCGACCGGATGGTAGGTCGTCTCGGCGACCTGCTTGACCCAGTCGATGATCTCGTCGTCCTTGCGGCGCTGGGCGCCGGGCGCGACCTCGCTCACCTGGAGCGGCGCCATCGCCGGCGCCGTCATGATGGAACAGGCGATGCGCACGGCGCGCACGGTGAGCTCGGCATCGATCGGCGCCGACAGGAAGTTGAAGTTGATCGCCGGCGGCCGGCGCGGGTCGGCCGAGACGACGTGGATGCTGCCGCGACTCTCGGGGCGCATGACATGGGCATAGCAGGTCACGCCGGACTGGCGGGCGATGCGCGGCCCGCGCGGGCCGGGCTCGGTGAACATTGGAACCCAGCCGAGCAGCAGGTCGGGCGCCTCGAGCCCGTCGCGCGAGCGCACGAAGGCCCGAAGCGGCGCCCCCACCATGCCGAGCAGGCCCTTGCCGGTGACGGCATAGCGCAGCGCCTGCCAGACCAGGCCGAGGCCGCGGCCGCGATCGTTGAAGGTGATGCCCCTGGTGCCGATCGCCCACCGGGTGCGCGGCGCGTAATGATCGCGCAGGTTCTCGCCGACGCCGGGCAAGGCGTGGCGCACCGCGATGCCGAGCCCTTTGAGGCGCTCGGGCTGGCCGATGCCCGAAAGCTCGAGCAGTTGCGGCGAATTGACCGAGCCGCCGCTGACCACGACCTCGCGGCCGGCCCGCGCCTCGCGCGACCCGCCGCCGACGGCATAGCGCACGCCGACGCAACGGCGGCCGTCGAGCAGCAGGCTGTCGGCGACCGCGCCGGTCTCGATGCGCAGGTTGGGACGGTTGCGGATCGGCGCCAGGTAACACTGCGCCGTGCTCACGCGCCGACCGGACGCGATCGTCGCCTGGCTCATGGCAATGCCGTCCTGGCGCGCGCCATTGTAGTCCGGGTTGTGCGCTATGCCGACCTGGCCCGCCGCCGCGATGATGGTGGCGAAGATGCGGTCACGCGGCTCGGGATTGGTGACGCGCAGCGGCCCGTCGCGTCCCCGGAAGGCGTCGTCGCCGCCGCCCTGGTAGCTCTCCATGCGCTTGAAGTGGGGTAGCACGTCGGCGTAGCTCCAGCCGCGATTGCCGAGCTGGGCCCAGGTGTCGTAGTCGTGCGATTGCCCGCGCACGAAGGCGAGGCCGTTGATGGCGCTCGACCCGCCCAGAAGGCGGCCGCGCGGCACCGGCAGGCGGCGGCCGTTGGTGTTGGGCTCGGGCTCGGCGCTGTAAAGCCAGTTGGCGGCGGGATTGGTCAGCAGGCGGGCGTAACCGACGGGCAGACGCGACCATGGATTGCTGGCGGGACCGGCTTCGAGCAGCAGCACCTTGTTGCGCGGATCGGCCGACACGCGGTTGGCCACCACCGCGCCGGCCGATCCCGCGCCGACGACGATATAGTCGTAACCCTCTGCCTCGCTTGCCGGCACGCCCTTCCTCCCCACGAACGCTTTCGACGAGACCTTCCGATCAAATGCTTCTTCCGCGCAAGGGCTGACGCGAGAATCATTTCCTGCCCGGGTTTGCGGGTCGGCATTGTGGCGATGGAAGGGAGTTCCGATTCACCTGAAGCGGTATCGGAAATCGCAATAGGGAGCGCCCTGCATGATGGTCTGCGTGCGCTTGAACTCGACGTTCGCGCCACCGACATCGGCAATGTGGAAATCGGAGTCGCAGAGCAGGATGCCGCCGAGCTCGGGCTCACCCAGTCGCCTGAAGAACTCGGCGTATTGGCAGCGTGTTATGTTGTACTCGCGCGCAGTCCCGTCGTCGCGCAGCATCTCGCGCTCGACGGCATCGCCGATGCGGGGACGCATGTCCTCCGCCCATACTGCGTCCCATTTCTCGCGCGGCGTGCCAGGCTTGGCCTCGCCGATGCGGTGATAGAGATCGCGCGCCCACTGGCGCAGGGCATCGCCGACGATCGCGTCGGCACGCGGCCTGCCGAGCTCGGCGCGCAAGGCACGCAATACCGGCAGGATCACCTCGGCCTGCAGCTTCACCTCGTCGAGCAAGGAAATCCTCGCTGGGTCTGGCATGATTGAACCTCCGTTCGCGCCGCGAAAGCATATACTTGAAATCGCGGGCGCCGCAGCGGCTCTTGGGTTACCCGCTTTATCCGGTCCTCCTTCTGCTCCAAGGAACGATTGTCATGACCATCGCCCAGCTCGACTCCCTGGTTTCCCTCTTGCGGTCGCGGCCCGCACCTGCCGTGCCGGTCGTCGCCGACGCGCGCGCGCGGTTCGAGAAGATGGCCGACTTTCTCGGCGGCGCGCCGGATGCCAAGTGCGAGAAGGTCGATGCCGGCGGCGTGCCGGCGGAATGGGTGGCGGCCCCCGGCCACGATCCGCAGCGCGCGATCCTCTACCTGCACGGCGGCGGATACGTCATCGGCTCGCTGGCGACGCACCGTCGCCTGGCCTATGACATCGCCGCCGCCTGCGGCGCGCGGGTCCTGCTGATCGACTACCGGCTGGCGCCCGAGCACCCCTTCCCGGCCGCGGTCGAGGATGCCGCCAAGGCGTGGCGCTGGCTGCTGCAGCAGGGCTTCATGGCCAACCGGCTGGCGATCGCCGGCGATTCGGCGGGCGGCGGTCTCACCATCGCCACCCTGGTCAACCTGCGAGACCAGAAGCTCGACCTGCCGGCCTGCGCCGTGGCGATCTCGCCGTGGGTCGATCTCGAGGGCCTTGGCAACAGCATGGTGACCCGCTCGGCCCAGGATCCGATGGTGCAGAAGGACAGCCTGAAATGGTTCGCCGCCCAGTATCTCGGCAGCACCTCGGCAACGACACCGCTCGCCGCCCCGCTTCACGCCGACCTCGCGGGCCTGCCGCCGATCCTGGTCCAGGTCGGCACGGCGGAGACGCTGCTCGATGACGCGACTCGAATTGCCGAGAAGCTGCACACGGCAGGCGTCGACGTGCGGCTGGCGATCTGGCCGAACATGCTGCACGTCTTCCCGCTGTTCGCGCCGATCCTGTCGGAGGGACGCGACGGATGCCTCGAGATCGGCGGCTTCATCCGCAGCAAGTGCGCTTGAGGCGCGCGGCGCCACCTTTGCCGGCGTTCCGCGTTGACCCTCGCCTGGACTGGAGAGAGTGCGAGCATGCCCGGTCGATTTCTGCCTCTGGCGGCCCCGTTCGTGATGGCCGCCAGCCTCGCTGCCTGTGCCGGCGTGACGCTCGCGCCGGGCACGCAGGACGCCGCAGGCAAGCGGTTCGCCCCGCCGGCCGAGGGCCAGGCGGCGCTGTACATCTATCGTGAGGGAATCTTCGGCTCGGCCATCCTGCTTCCCGTCTCGGTCGGCCAGCGCGCCATCGGGGCGCTGGCGTCGGACACGTGGTTCCTGATCGACGTGCCGCCCGGAACCTATGACGTGCGCTGCACGGGCGGCGAGAACACCGACACCCGCACCGTCCAGCTGGCGCCGGGCGAGACGCGCTACGTCGAGGCGGCACTGCGCGCCGGCTTCCTCGCCAGTCGCTGCGCGGTGTTCGAGGTCGCGCCCGAGACCGGGCAGAAGGCAATCCGCGCCGGCAAGCGCGCGCAGGAGATACCCTGACCCGACAGAAGGCTCACTGCCGGCTGCCGGCCTCGACCTTGCGCAACGTGAGATCGATGGGCTTGCCGAGCTCGGCCACGGTTACGAGCCGCGGCTCGGCGAGCTTGAACAGGACCTGGCGGTCGAGCACCAGCCGGGCGGTGAGCGTGAGCTTGCGACCCGGCGTGGCGCTATCCGTCGGCAGGCGAAGCGTGAAGGGGATCGGCACCGACCAGCCGGTGCGCACGACTTGCTCGGCGACGATCTCGCCCGGCGACCCCTTCGACAGATCCAGCAGCTGAACCTGCAGCTCGACGCCGCGCGGCGGCGGCGTCTTCTCGGCGTAGGTGGCCGACCCGGTGATCGCGACGGCAGGGGGCAACCGATCGCCCAGGCGCGGCAGCAGGTGGCTGGCATGAAAGACCACCGCCTCGCCATTCTCGTTTATCATGCACGTGAAGCGGAAGGGCACCGACGAACCGTCGCGCCGCTGCCGCATGCCGGTGCCGGTCACCGTGGTGGCGATCTGCTGGTTGCCGATCTTCTCCTCGGTCCGATCGATGGTTACCCATGGCATGCCGTCGAGCGCCACGAACCCGAAGGCCGGATCGGCTTGGCGCGTTTCGAAGCCGATCTTGCCGGCGCAGCGCGATATTGCAGATGACGAGATGCCGCCTGGCTCCTGGGCCACGACAGGGGTGCTCGCCATGCCGGCGAGCAGGGCCACAATCGGATACGAGATCTTCATCGACCGCACCACTCCTCGCACCGACTGTGCCACGGGCAAACCGTCGAGGACAATGCAGAGGAGTGCTGCCACAATCCGCCAGCCGTCGCCCGCTGCTCGCGCAGCGCTTCTCGATATCGATGGCACGTCCAGGCCTTGCCCGGCACCGGCACACGGCGTTGCCGGCCGCCCGAGGTCGCGGCGCTAGATGGCGAAATCTTCCAGCTTCTTGCCGCCCTTCAGAGCGGCAACCATCCATCGCGGCTTCAGGCCGCGGCCCGTCCAGGTCTCGCTGCGGTTGGCCGGGTTGCGATACTTCGGCTTCACCTTCTTGCCCTTCAGCGCGCTGGACCGGCTGCCCTTGGCACTGCCGTCCATGGCCTGATCGATGTCGGCCGTCGTGAGCTTGTACTTTTTCAGCACGGCCTTGAGCTGCTTGATGCCGGGCTTCTCCGTCTGCTTGAGGCTCTCGGCCTTGGCCTGGAGCTCGCGTATTTTCGCTTCGATCGATTTCAAGGAGGCTCGACGCGGCATGTGACGACTTTCTCGTTTTTGGTGGTGGTCGGGTTGAGCGGGTTTGTACGACGATCCATAAACCAGCACGCGACGAACCTAATACTAATATCACAGCCGCCTCGTCAAACGGCGATTATGTCGAGCCGCGCAGCCTCCTTGCCGATTCATCCCATGCGCAGGACGGCGACAAAATCACCGCAGGTGAGAATGGTGCATGGTATTTTCAATTTCCGGGCGCATCCCGGACGCGTCGATGGTCACGGCGGGCACGTTGACGGAGCGCGGAAAACAGTTTCCAATTTGAACGGGAAGGTGTGCAGCGAAAATCGAATCGCGACCAGTAGGTTTGTGGCAGCCGACGCTGTCGACGGGAAGGTGAGTTCGATGTCCATTGCCTTGTTGGTACGCAACGGGAGTCGGAACGGCATATCGTCGACCGGCGACCATCCGGCCTAGAGCCCGCCATGACAACTTCCCTGGTCAATGGTCTGGGCGGCGCCGCCGGCTTCGGCGAGAGCTCGATGCCGCGCCTCGACGACTCGCCCTCCCTGTTCATCGATCTCACCGCGGTGATGCCCGGTGGTCTCAATTTTTTCGGCACCACCTACACGGGACTCTTTCTCAACTACAACGGCAGCGTGACGTTCGGCACGGCGCTCGAAGAGTATACCCCGACGGCCATCACGGCCACGTCCAACATTCCGATCATTGCGCCCTTCTGGGCGGATACCGATACGCGGGGCGGCGCCACGGGCGCGTCCCCCGGCGGCACCTCCACCGGCTCGAACCTGGTGTGGTACGATCTCGATGATACGAGCCACACGTTCACGGCCACCTGGGACGATGTCGGCTACTTCAGTCAGCATCTAGACAAGCTCAACGCCTTCCAGTTGCAGCTTGTCGCGGTCGGCACCAGCGGCGATTTCGACATCACGTTCCGTTACGAGTCCATCAACTGGACGACAGGCGACGCGTCGGGCGGCGATGGCGGGCTGTTCGGTCAGGTGGCCGTCGCCGGGTATTCCTCCGGCGACGGCGAGAATTTCTTCCAGCTGGAGCAAAGCGGCAATCAGGCGGCAATGCTCGCGCTGCCGACGGCCAGCAACGGCTCCACGCCCGGCCTGTTCAGCTTCAGCATCCGCCAGGGCGTGCCCGTGGTCGCGCAGATGGCGATCGCGGCAGCCAGCGCCGACCAGCCGGAAGGCCACGACGGCCTCGCGCTGTTCACCTTCACCGTGAGCCTGACCGGCGACACCTCGATCGAGCGAACCGTCTCCTATGCCGTCACGGGCGGCGACGGCGCCGATGCCGCGACGGACAGCGACTTCGAGAACGGCGCGCTAGCCACCGGCACCGTCTCGTTCGGCGTCGGCGATACGGTGCAGACGATCACGGTGAAGGTGCAGGGCGACTCCGAGGTCGAGGCGGACGAGACCTTCCTCGTCACGCTGTCGAACGCGACCGGCGGCGCCGCCCTGGAAACCGACGAGGCGACCGGGACGATCCGCAACGACGACGCCCGTCTCGCCATTGCCGCCGCCGCAGCCGACAGGGCCGAAGGTGACAGCGGGTCGACGAGCTTCACCTTCACGGTGACGCGCACCGGCGACACCTCGGTCGCGCACAGCGTTTCCTACGACGTCACGGGATCCGGCAGCCATGCCGCCTCGCCCGACGATTTCGCCGGCGGCGTGTCGCCAACGGGCACCGTCATGTTCGCCGCCCACGAAACGGTGCAGACGATCACCATCGCGGTGAAGGGCGATGGCGCGGCGGAGCTCGACGAGGAATTCATCGTCACGCTGTCGGATGCTTCGGCGGGTGCGACTATCGAGACGCAGACCGCGACCGGCACGATCCGCAACGACGATCCTTCGATCATCTCGATCGTTGCCCAGTCGGCCGACAAGCCCGAGGGCGACAGCGGCACGACCGTCTACCGCTTCACGCTCATGCTCGACCAGGCTGCAACGACCGACCAGACCGTCGACTGGGCGGTGACGGGGAACGGAGCGCATCCTGCGGGTTCCGCCGACTTTGGCGGATCGTTTCCCTCCGGGACGATTGCCTTCGCGGCAGGCGAGACGGTCCAGACGCTCGAGATATCGGTCGCCGGCGACACGACAGTCGAGCACGACGAAGGCTTCTCGGTCGGCCTGACCAAGCAGTCACCCGGCCTGATCCTGGGCACGGCGACGGCGGCCGGCGTCATCCGGAACGACGACCGCTCGATCGTCTCGATCGCTGCCTTGACCGCCAAGAGTGCCGAGGGCGACAGCGGCACGACTGCCTTCGTCTTCGAGGTAAGCCTCGACCAGGCCGGCCTGACGGACCAGACCGTCGTCTGGAGCGTCGCGGGCGCCGGCCCGCATGCCGCCAGCGGCGCCGATTTCGGCGGCGTGCTGCCTGGCGACACGCTGACCTTCGCTGCCGGCCAGACGACCAAGACGCTGACGGTGCTGGTATCGGGCGACAACACCGTCGAGCACGACGAAGGCTTCGCGGTCGTCCTGTCGAACGAATCGCCCGGCCTCGTCCTGGGCACTGGATCGGTCGCCGCCACGATCGAGAACGACGACAAATCGATCGTGTCCATCGCGGAGGCCATCGCGTCGCGACCCGAGGGCGACAGCGGCACGATCTCCTACGAGATACCGATCGTTCTCGATCAGGCCGCCACCACCACGCAGACGGTCGCCTGGGCCGTGGCCGGCACCGGCGACCATCCGGCCGACGCGGCCGACTTCAACGGCTCGTTCCCGTCCGGGGTCCTGACCTTCGCTCCGGGCCAGACCAGCGGGATGGTCACGCTCACGATCTCCGGCGACACCACCGTGGAGTTCGACGAGGGCGCCGTCCTGACGCTCAGCAATCCGTCGGCAGAGCTCGCCCTGGGAACGGCGTCAGCGCTCGGCATCATCCTGAACGACGACATGTCGATCGTGTCGATCGCGGCCGTGTCGGCGAGCAAGCCCGAGGGCGACGACGCGACCACACTCTACACCTTCGCGATCTCGCTCGACCGGCCGGGCGTCGTTCCCCAGACGATCAGCTGGACGGTGTCGGGCTCGGGGACGCACATGGCCGACGGCGCCGATTTCGGCGGCCTTCTGCCGTCCGACACGATCAGCTTCGCCGCCGGCGAGACCAACACGACCGTGACGGTGGTGGTTTCGGGCGACAGCGTTGTCGAGCAGGACGAAGGCTTCAAGGTCACCCTGTCGCATCAGTCGTCGGGTTTGGCGCTGGGTACCGCCACGGCGGCCGGCATCATCCAGAACGACGATTCCGCGACCGTCACGATCGCGGCCGTGACGTCCGGCCTGGCGGAGGGCGACAGTGGCGCCACCGTCTTCGCCTTCGAGATCTCTTTGAGCCAACCTGCCGTCGGGAGCGAGACGATCGCCTGGTCGGTGTCGGGGATCGGCGCCCATCCGGCCAACGTGGGCGATTTCGGCGGTGCCTTCCCCGGCAACATCGTGACGTTCGCTGCGGGCGAGACGGTTGCCACCGTCACCGTGTCGGTCTCGGGCGACATGATGGCCGAGCTCGACGAAGACTTTGCGGTCGAGCTTTCCAGCCCGTCGTCGGGGTTGTCGCTCGGCCCATCCACGGCCGTTGCGAGCATCCTGAACGACGATACGGCCGTCGTTTCGATCGCCGCCGCCGAAGCGATCGCAGCCGAGGGCAATGCCGGAACGACGGCCTTCACGTTCATCGTCTCGCTCGACCAGGCAGCACCGACCGACCAGTCGGTCGATTGGACGGTCGCCGGCTCCGGCGCCCACGCCGCGGACGCGGCCGATTTCGGCGGCGTCCTGCCCACCGGCAGCCTGATCCTCGCCGCCGGCGAGACCAGCACGACGGTGACGGTGCTGGTTGCCGGCGACACGCACGTCGAGCACGACGAAGGCTTCTTCGTCGCCCTGTCGAAGGCCACCAGCGGGCTCGTCGTCGGCACGGGCTCGGCGAACGGAACCATCCTGAGCGACGACAGGTCCGTCGTCTCGATCACCGCCGCGGCTGCCGCGAGGCCGGAAGGGCATTCCGCAACGACGGCCTTCACCTTCACGGTGTCGCTCGACCAGGCGGCGACAACCAGCCAGTCCGTCGACTGGGCGGTGACCGGATTCGGCGCACACGCGGCCGATGCCGCCGATCTCAATGGATCGCTGCCGTCCAAAAGCGTGACCTTCGACCCCGGCGAGACCACCAAGACCATCACCATCGACGTTAGCGGCGACCCGATTGTCGAGCAGGACGAGACCTTCGAGATCGTGCTGTCGAACGCAACCTCGAAGCTGGTGCTCGGTACGGCGACCGCCACTGGAACGATCGTCAACGACGACGCGACGGTCTCGATCGTCGCCCTGTCGGCGAGCAAGGCGGAAAGCGACTCCGGCATGGCCGAGCTCGCCTTCGAGGTGAAGCTGGTCGGCGACAGCACGGTGCCGCACAGCGTCTCATACGCCGTGTCGGGCTCGGGAGAGCATCCGGCCGACGCGGCCGATTTTGCCGGCGGCGCGTTTCCCGTGGGCACGCTCACCTTCGGCATTGGCGAGACGTCCAGGACGGTCCTGATCAACGTCGCAGGCGACACCTCCTTCGAGCCGGACGAATCATTCGCGATCGACCTGTCGACGCCGACGAGCGGTCTCACGATCGCCACGGGATCGTCCAAGGGCACGATCCTCAACGATGATCCGGCCGGCCCGCCTCCGCCCACCGTGGTGTACAACGACGCCTATGTCGGCCTGTCCGGCCAGACCGTGCACATGAGCGCCGGCAACGGGGTCCTGTTCAACGACAGCGGATCCAACCTCGTCGCGAGCCTGGCGAACGGGCCTACGCATGGCATGCTGACGGTCAATGCCGATGGCGGACTCGACTACGCCCCGGCCGCGGGGTTCACCGGCACCGACAGTTTCCGGTACCTCGCCATGGGTGAAGCCGGCGGCGAGCATCGCACGGTCGATATCCACATCGCCCGTCTGACGGCGAGCGCGACCCTCGATCTGTTCTCCCTGACAGCGGAGCAACAGGTAGCGATCGCCTATGCGACTTTCTTCGGCCGCGGCGCCGACGCCAAGGGTTTCCAGTATTGGGTCGACGAGCTCAACGCCGGATTGCCCGACCTCGGCGCGGCCGCCGTGTTCTCGGCCATTGCCGACGCCTTTGCCGCCAGCGACGAGGCCAGGACCCTTTTCCCGTTTCTCGACCGCGCAGCGGGCGCGAGCGACACCGAGATCGGCGGCTTCCTCGACGCCGTCTACAACAACCTGTTCAACCGCTCGGCGGACGCCGAGGGGCTGGCCTACTGGACCGGGCAGATCCGCGAAGCCGTGGCATCGGGCCGGTTCGTCGGGTCGATCCTGGACGACATCGTGGGCGGCGCCCGCAATTCGGAGGCCGGGCAGGACGTCATGACGGTGCTCGGCAAGGTCGCGGTTAGCCTGAGCTACGTGCACGACCAGCAGCGATTTCACGCTCCCTGGACGGCAATCGATGATGGCGCGCCCGCCACGGCGCTGCTGGATGCCGTCACCGCCGCCCCCCAGACCGTGCTGGTGGGCGTCGTGCAGGCCTACAACCTCGTTCTCGCCAGCCTGGCGCGAGCGGACGGCTTCGGCGATCTGCCCGGCTCGGCATTCTGACGGGTCGCGCCGGGGAGCCGCCGCCATCGCGGCCGGCTGTTCCCTCGCCATCGACAGTGTCATCACAAATCCACCACTTTGTCGGCGGATTGACGCGCTACACAGAGTGGCCGGGCGGACGCTCCTGGACGAAGTTGCAAATCGGCAACTGAGCCAGTATCGGCGAACGGCTGGAGAACGGCCCGGCTGTCAACGGCCCTAAGCCAAGGTTACAGTGGGCCAGCCCGGGGGTTTTTCTTCAACCATGACGTCCAGTGTCATTTTCATCGATTGGCGGGTGGAAGACCCCCAGTCGATCATCGCAGGCCTGCCGGCCGGCAGCGTCTGGTACATCCTGACCTCCGGCGAGGACGGTATCGAGCAGATCCGGCGCATCGCGGCGGAACACTCGAACCTCGACTCCATCCAGATCGTATCGCACGGAAGCGCCGGCGCCCTGCTGCTCGGCAGCGCGGCGGTCGACGCGCGAAGCCTCGCGACCCGGGCATCGGCCCTGGCGGACATCGGCCGTGCCCTGTCGCCGAGCGGCGACCTCCTCCTGTATGGCTGCGACGTCGCGCAGGGCGACGAGGGCCAGGCCTTCGTCGATGCCCTGGCGCGCCTCACCGGCGCCGACGTTGCCGCCTCCACCGACGCGACCGGCGCGGCATCCAACGGCGGCAACTGGATCCTGGAGGCGTCGAGCGGAACGATCGAGGCGGCGCCCCTCGGCCCTGTCGGCTATGGCCAGTTGCTGGGACCGGCGACGGCGAGGATCGCCCCGACGGTCGCCTTCAAGGCGGAAGGCCTGTCGGGGCTCTCGGCCTTCACCTTCACGGTGACCCGCACGGGCGACCTTTCGGCTGCCCAGTCCGTCTTCTGGTCGGTAGACGGCGCCGGCCCCAACGGCGCCGTCGCCACCGACTTCGAAGGCAATGTCCTGCCGTCCGGCTCGCTGGATTTCGAGGCCGACCAAGCGTTCGCGACGATCACCGTGAATGTCCAAGGCGGTTTCGGGGCGGAACCCTCCGAAGGCTTCACCGTCACGCTGTCCAACCCGACCAACGGCCTGTCGATCGACGTGAATGCGACGAGCGCGGGTGCGACCATCATCGATGGCCTGGGCAGCGTTTATCGCGCCTCGATCGATCCGATCGCGACGGAGGCGAACGATCTTTCGGAGGACTCGGCCCTCTCGCCTGACGGCGGGATGGTCGCCTTCGTCAGCCGGGCCACCAACCTCGTGGACGACGACTTCCTCGGCTTCGACGACATCTTCGTCAAGGACCTGACGACCGGCATCGTCACCCGCGTCTCGACTGACGAGTTCGGCGGTGAGGCGAATGGCG
>JALHMO010000154.1 GCA_022844015.1 Reyranella sp.
CCGGCTCCGACGTCGGCGCAACATCTGTGTCCAGCATAAAACCACTCCGCTCGTTACCTGGGAGCGGACGATGAACAATCACGAGCCGCCTATGAAGATGCGGTCAGAACACCGCTTACAGTGCTTCTCGGTCGGCCACTTGGTCAGATCCGTGCCGACCTCCGCGACAACCTGCAGGACCGTGTACTCGCTATGGGCGGGCAGCGTGGTCGCGTCCTTGCCGTCGCACATGCGCCGGAGCAGCTCCCGCAGGTTGGTGATCTGCGGCGTGTTCACGCCGGGCCGGGTCCGAGGCTTCGCCGGCTTTTGCACCGCAGCCGCCGGCGCGTCGCCCCCCGGCATCTGCGCGAGGACTGCCGCAATCTTGCCGTCGCAGTCGACGATTTGCGCTTGGTAATGGTCCCAGCTCTGAACCGCCTGCCCGAGCGCAAACAGATGCTCATCCGCCCACTCGCCGCGCAGCGATTCCAGGACCCGTTCGGCCTTGACCTTGCGGATCCGCACGTCGCACAGCTCCAGCAGCGCCGCGGGATCGCGCTTGCCGGCCAGGATCGCGCGCACCACCGCAAGACCGCTCGCCCCCGTCAGCGAGCTGATCACGTCGTGCAGCTTGATGTTCATCCGCTCCAGCGCCTTTTGCATGTGCTGGACATGCCCGGCCGCCGCCGAAATATGCTCCCCTCGCAGGCGCAGATAGTCCTGCAGACGACGAATATGCGCCGGCGGCACAAACCCCGCCCGCAGCAAGCCATGAGCGTGCAGCGTCGCGCCCCACTGGCAGTCCTGAATGTCGCTCTTGCGGCCCGGAAGATGGCGCGTCTGGCGCCCATCGACCATCCGGACATCGAGGCTGGCGGCTTCCAGAACGCTGTAGAGCGGCAACCAGTACACGCCCGTCGCCTCCATCGCCACCGACCTGACCTGGTGCTCGACCAGAAAGTCACGCAGGGCCTGCAACTGCGAGGTCACCGCCCCAAACACATGGGGCGGCCCCCCGCCGATCGAAACATGCATCTTCTCGCTGCCGACATCGACAAATGCCGCGCGCGGATCAAGCAACGCCAAAGCGCTCATTCCTTCCTCCACGTCCTTTACGGGCGCAGAGCCTCGTCGAAAGCCCGACCGCGTCAAAAGTTACAAACCTCTCCAACGGGAAGCTCAAGGCTCGCCAAAATGCGCAACAGTCCGCGATCGGTGCCAATCTCAGGGCCGGGCAAAACGCGCCAAAGGATATGCGGCTATTCTGCTCCCTACGAGACTCTGCACTGCACGATAACCCGTTCATGGTCCGTGGGCAGCGCCAAAGGCGCTGGCGGCTCAGGGTGAGGTTATGGAGTCCGTTCCAGGAGTAT
Source organism: Reyranella sp. (assembly GCA_022844015.1). Taxonomy (GTDB): domain Bacteria; phylum Pseudomonadota; class Alphaproteobacteria; order Reyranellales; family Reyranellaceae; genus Reyranella. Next base: position 1,353 of record JALHMO010000154.1, read on the forward strand.
CGAGTCTCGCCCCGTAGTCTACGCGTTCGGCTGGGCGCGGCGGGATTCTTCTTCGGCCTTGGCCTCGATCGCTTCCATGTCGTCGTCGCTCAGGCCGAAATGGTGGCCGATCTCGTGGATCAGCACGTGGCGCACGATGTGCGGCAGGTCCTCGCCCGATTCGCACCAGTAGTCGAGGATCGGGCGGCGATAGAGGAAGATGCGATCGATGTCGTTGGCGACGTGGCCGGCGCCGCGCTCCATCATCGACACGCCCTGATAGAGGCCGAGCAGATCGTACGAGGAGTCGAGCTGCATCTCCTTCTCGACCTCGTCGGACGGGAAATCGTCGACCTGGATGCGCACGTTGCCGACATGCCGGCGAAACTCCTCGGGAATCGTCGCCAGCGCCTCGGCGGCGATGGCCTCGAAGTCCTCCAGAGTCGGCGCCGTGCTGAAGCAGGGCGTGCGCCGCGGGTTCGTGAAGACCGGCATGACTCCCCCCATATAGGAGAGAGGGGCGCACGCCAAGTGGCTGGATCGCAGACCACGGCAGCAATCGGTCATTGACTCCAGCGGAGTCGCGCGGCGAACGATTCCCCACTAGGCTCGTTTCCGCATGCTGCAGTTCCTCCTGAGACGCCTGACCGTCGCCGTGCTCGTGGCGGTCACGGTCATGACCCTGGCATTCGTGCTGACGCGCCTGTCCGGCGACCTGGCGATTTCGATCGCCGGCCCCAATGCCACGCAAGCCGATGTCGAGGTGGTGCGCAAGGCCTACGGTCTCGATCGTCCCATGGTGACTCAATTCCTCGACTGGGTCGGCCGCGCCCTGACCGGCGATTTCGGCGACAGCTACTTCTTCAAGGCGCCCGTCTCCTCGCTGATCGCCGAGCGCATGCCGGTGACCTTGACCCTCGGCCTGACCGGCCTGGTGATCGCCCTCGTCGTCTCGCTGCCGCTCGGCATCCTGGCGGCAGTGCGCGAGAACACCGCGCTCGATCGCGTCGTCCAGCTCGTCGCCCTGATCGGCCAGGCGATGCCCTCCTTCTGGCTCGGTCTCCTGCTGATGATCACGTTTGGCCTGCAGCTCGGCTGGCTGCCGATCTCGGGCACCGGCTCGTGGCAGAACTATGTCATGCCGGGCATCGTGCTCGCCTTCTCGGCGATCCCGGCGCTGACGCGGCTCACCCGCGCCGGCATGATCCAGTCGATGGGCTCGGACTACATCCGCACGGCGCGCGCCAAGGGCCTGTCGCGCGCCTCCATCCTGCTGAAGCACGCGCTGCGCAATGCGGCGATCCCGGTGGTGGCGATCGCCGCCGTGCAGCTGGGCTTCATGCTCGGCGGCTCGATCGTGATCGAGCAGGTGTTCGCCCTGCACGGCGTCGGCTTCCTCGCCTGGGAAAGCATCGGCAAGAACGATTTCCCGGTCGTGCAGGCGGTCGTGCTGGTGCTGGCGGTGATCTACGTCGCGCTCACCACGCTGGCCGATCTCATGAACGCCGTCCTCGATCCGCGCCTGCGCGGCCCCTAGGTGAGCGACACGTGAGTCCACAGCCATGAGCGTCGCCACCGTAACCGCCGGCCCCAGGCGCGGCTGGCGCAGCTTCGCCACCTGGTTCGGCGCGGCCATTGTCGGCATTGCCTCCATCTGCGCCCTCTTCGCTCCATGGCTGGTGCCGTACGATCCGTTCGCCCAGGATCTCGGCAAGCGCCTGCTGGTGCCGTTCTGGATGGAAGGCCATGTGCCCGGCCATGTCCTCGGCACCGACCAGCTCGGCCGCGACTATCTCTCGCGCCTGATCTGGGGTTGCCGCATCTCCATGCTGATCGGCGTCACGGTGACGATCGTGTCCGGCCTGATCGGCATCACGCTGGGCGTGCTGGGCGGCTTCGTCGGCGGGCGCGTCGACGACGCCGTGCTGTTCGCCATCACCACGCGGCTCTCCATCCCGGTCGTGCTGGTGGCGCTGGCCGTGGTCGCGCTGCTCGGCAGCTCGATGACGCTCCTGGTGCTGATCCTCGGCCTGCTGCTGTGGGACCGCTTCGCCGTGGTCGCGCGCTCGACCACCATGCAGGTGCGCCATCTCGACTTCGTCGCCGCCGCCTGGTGCGCCGGCTGCTCGCGCTTTCGCATCCTCGTGCGCGAGGTGCTGCCCAACATCGCGAGCCATCTCGTCGTCGTGGCGACGCTCGAGGTCGCGCTCGCCATCCTGCTCGAGGCCGCTCTCTCCTTCCTCGGGCTGGGCGTGCCGCCGCCGCTACCGTCGTGGGGCCTGATGATCGCCGAGGCCAAGGACTACATGTTCTTCAGTCCTTGGGTGATCGTCATCCCCGGCGTGGCCCTGTTCGTGCTCGTGCTCGGCATCAATCTCCTGGGAGACGGCCTGCGCGACATGTTCGGCACGAGATCCGATCCTTGAGCACCCTGCTCGAGGTCGACCGGCTCGAGGTGAGCTTCGGCGGCCGCACGGCGGCGGTGCGCGGTGCCTCGCTCGCCGTCGAGCGCGGCGAGACCCATTGCCTGGTGGGCGAATCGGGCTGCGGCAAATCGGTGACCGCGCTCGCCGTGATGAACCTGCTGGCGCGCGGCGCGCGGCGGCAGGCCGAACGGCTCGCCTTCGAGGGCCAGGACCTGCTGGGTCTATCCGACTCGGGCATGGCCCGCCTGCGCGGCAACCGGATGGCGATGATCTTCCAGGAGCCGATGACCTCGCTCAATCCGGCCTACACGGTGGGCTCGCAGATGACCGAGGTGCTGCGCCGCCATCGCGGCGCCAGCCAGAGGATCGCCACCGACCGCGCCGCCGACCTGCTGGCGCGCGTCGGCATCACCGCGCCCGGCCTCCGGCTCGGCCAGTTCCCGCACCAGCTGTCGGGCGGCCTGCGCCAGCGCGTCATGATCGCCATGGCGCTGATGTGCGAGCCCAGGCTGCTGATCGCCGACGAGCCGACCACGGCGCTCGACGTCACGGTGCAGGCGCAGATCCTGCGCCTGCTGGCCCAGCTGCAGCGAGATCTCGGCCTCGGCATGCTGCTGATCACCCACGATCTCGGCATCGTGGCCCGCGTCGCGCATCGTGTGTCGGTGATGTATGCCGGCGAGGTGGTCGAGAGCGCCGCGACGGCCGAGCTGTTCGCCAGGCCGCGCCATCCTTACACGCAAGGCCTGCTGCGCTGCGTGCCGGTGCCCGGCCGCATCAGGCGCGACGAGCCGCTGGGCTCGATCCCCGGCACCGTGCCGCGCGTCATGCCGGGCTTCGAAGGTTGCGCCTTCCGCGAGCGCTGCGACTTCGCCGACGAGACCTGCAGCGGCACGATCCCGCGCCACGCCGCCGGGCCGGCCCACGAATTTCTCTGCCGGCTGCCGGCATGAGCGCGAACGCGATCGAGGTCGCCCACGTCCATCGGACCTTCCGCGTCAAGGGAGGGCTGCTGGGCAGCGACCGCCATGTCGTGGCGGTCGACGACGTTTCCTTCACGGTGCCGGCCGGCGGCGTGCTGGGCATCGTGGGCGAGTCGGGGTGCGGCAAATCCACTCTCGCCCGCCTGATACTGGGCCTGCTCGAGCCGACGGCCGGCGAGATCGCCGTCGAAGGCCAGCGCGTCACGGCGATGGACCGGCGGGCGCGCGCCCGCCTGATCCAGCCGGTGTTCCAGGATCCCTTCGCCTCGCTCAACCCGCTGGCGCGGGTCCGCGACATCGTCGCCATGCCGCTGGCGGCGCAGGGCGACATCGGCCGTACCGACATCGCCCGCCGCGTCGACGAGATGCTGGCGCGGGTCGGCCTGTCGAGCGAGATGGGCCAGCGCCGGCCGACCGAGCTGAGCGGCGGCCAGCGCCAGCGGGTCGCCATCGCCCGCGCCCTGGTGCTGCGCCCGCGCATCGTGGTGTGCGACGAGCCGACCTCGGCGCTCGACGTCTCGGTGCAGGCCCAGATCCTCAACCTGCTGGCCGAGCTGCGGCGCGACCTCGGCCTCACCTACCTGTTCATCAGCCACAATCTCGCCGTGGTCGAGCACGTCGCCAGCGAGGTCGCGGTGATGTATCTCGGCCGCTTCGTCGAGCGCGCGCCGACCGAGACCCTGTTCCGCACGCCCGAACATCCCTACACCAAGGCGCTGCTCGCCTCCGTGCTGACGCCCGAGCCGGGCCTCGGCGTGCCCGATGTCGGCCTCGGCGACATCCTGCCCGACCCGGCCAACATCCCGCCCGGCTGCCGCTTCCACCCGCGCTGCCCGATCGCCGAGCCGCGTTGCGGAGTCGAGATTCCGCCGCTCAAGCCACGACCGGCGGGCGGGGTGGAGTGCCTGCTGGCGCCGTAGCTACTTCCACTTCGCGAAGTAGAAGCGCGGCAGCTCGTCGGGGAAGGTCTTGAACTCGAGCTGCTTGGAGAAGGCGTAGGCATTCACGTAGGTGAACAGCGGCAGCCAGTAGGCCTTCTCGGTCATCAGCTTGACGGCCGCCGAATAGGCCTTCTTGCGGGCGGCCGGGTCGGACGTGTTGCCGCCGTCGGCCACCAGCTTCTCGAGCTCGGGATCGCGCGAGTAGTTGTCGTTGGCGTCCTTGCCGTACATCACCGGGAAGATCGCCGACACGTCGTTGATCGAGTAGCTGCCCCAGCTGCCGTGATAGAGCGGCGCCTCGCCGCGCCACGACTTCTGGATGGCTGGTGCGACCTGCATCTGGGTGATCTTGGCGCGGATGCCGACCGCCTGCAGGTAGTTCTGGATCGCGGCGGTCCACGACGTTACCGCGACGTAAGTCACCAGCTCGATGTCGAAACCGTTGGCGAATCCCGCCTCGGCCATCAGCGCCTTCGCCTTGGCGGGGTCGTAGGCGTACTTCACCGCGGCATCGGCGTCGCAGCCGAACTGGCTCGGGAAGCATGGCGCCGGCGGCACCCGGCTGCCGCCCTGGACCAGCTTGTTGGCCATTTCCTGGCGATCGATGGCGTGCCAGATCGCTTGGCGCACCTTGAGCTTGGTCAGCGGATTGTCCTTGCCGGTACGGCCGGCGGCGTCGATCTGGAGGTAGCCGATGCGCATCGATTCCTGCCGCACGGCCTGCAGGTGCGGCACCTTGTTGATGCTCTCGATCTGGTCGGGATTGATGTTCCAGATCCAGTCGGTGCGCTGGGCCAGGAGCTCGGTGACCTCGGTGGCGAGGTCGGGCACGAAGCGCACGTGCAGTGTCTTGATCGCCGGCCTGCCCTTGGGCGAGCCCGCCCAGTAGTCGTCGAAGCGTTCGAGCACGACCTCCTTGCCCTGCTCGTTCTTGACGATCTTGTAGGGACCGGCGCCGACCGGCTTGGCCGCGAAGCCTTGCGGCCCGACCTTCTCGCGGTAGGCCTTGGGATGGATCGGCGTCACCATGGCGAGGTACTCGAGCGCCGCTGGCGTCGGTCGCTTCATCTTGATGCGCACGCTGTAGTCGCCGGTCTTCTCGGCCTTGTCGATCCAGGCATAGTTCGACGGCGTCGCCACCTTGCTGTCGGGATTGGCCGCCATGTTGATGGTGTAGACCACATCGTCGGCGCTGAGCGTGCTGCCGTCGTGGAACTTCACGCCCTGGCGGATGGTGAGGTCGAGCGAGTTGTCCTCGGCAAACTTCCAGTCGGTGGCGAGCGCCGGCTTGATCTCGAAGGTCGCCGGATCGCGATGGACCAGCATGTCCCAGGCATGGTGGGCCAGGATCAGGCCGGTGCGCTGGCTGTTGAAGTACATGTCGAGATTGGGCACGGCGTCGACGAACTGGATGCGCAGGGTGTCGGCGCTCTTCTGAGCGAAGGCCGGCGGCGCCAAGGCGAGCGACGCGGCGGCCAGGATTGCGGTGCGGCGGATAAATTTCACGAGTCCCTCCTGAATCTTGTGGACCCTAGGCCCATGGCCGCGAATGAGGCAAGCTTCGCGCCACAGCAGGAGGACCCATGACCGCCAAGCTCACCGGATCGGCCCGCGCCGCTGCCCTCGCCGCGCTCACGGACTGGAAGGAGGTTCCCGGCCGCGACGCCATACAGCGCAGCCTGAAGTTCGCCGACTTCAACCAGGCCTGGGGCTTCATGACCAGGGTGGCGCTGGCGGCCGAGAAGGCCGACCACCATCCCGAATGGTCGAACGTCTACAACCGGGTCGACATCGTGCTCTCGACCCACGATGCCGGCGGCCTCAGCGACAAGGACGTGGCGTTGGCCAGGTTCATCGATTCGGTGGCGTAGTTCATTGAGTCCTCTCCGCCCGCGTAGCGGGGGGAGAGGAAGGGGCCCCGCGCGCAGCGTGGGGGAGGAGAGGTGGGTCGTTGCCAAGGCATCGGTGCTCGCACATTTGATTGCTATTGGTCGCCTCTTGGGCAACGGCCTCATGACCCACCTCTCCTAGCCTCTCCCCCCGCTACGCGGGCGGAGAGGAACATGAGAATCCCTTGCAGCGAAGCTGAGAAGGAAAGCCGAAAAGCTTGTGCTTTTGGGCGAAGCGCTCCCGGCGATGAGGTCGCAGCCGAGAAGGCGGCTCCCTACATCAGGCCTGCCTCCTTGAGATAGCGCACCACGCCGGGATGGAGGCGCGCGGCCGGCGCAACCTTGACGGTGTTGGCTGGCGTGGTGTCGACCAGTTGGATCGGCGGATTGCCGGCCTTGGCCAGTTCTCCCAGCGCCTTGGCGAGGCGATAGGCGACCGTGTCGTCGAGGCCGGGCCGCGCCATGACGAAGCTCCACGAGCCGACCGAGGGGATCGCGGCATCCTGGCCGGGGAAGCTGCCGGCCGGCTGCGTCACTTCCTTGAGAAAGCCGTGCCTGGCGAGGATACGCCGGATGCCCGCGGCGTCGGGCGCAATGAAGCGCGCGCCCGGCTCGCTCCTGGCAATGGTCGTGAAGCCCGGCCAGCCGGCGCCACCGCCCCACAGGGCGGCCGCCCGGCCGTCGAGCACCATGGCCGGCCCGTCGCCGGCGCGCTCGAGGTAGATCGGCTGAAAATCCTTGGCCGCGTCGTAGCCCAGCCCGTCCATGGCATAACGGCCGAGGATCACCAGGCCGGAGCCGCGGGCGCCCCAGGCCACCGGCTTGCCGACGAGATCGGCGATGCTTCGAAAGGCCGAGTCGGCTCGCACCACGAACATGCCGGCGGTGGGGTACATCGCGGTGACGATCCCGAGGTCGGCCGGCGGTCGGCCGATGCCGGCAAGCGATTCGTGCGCCACCTCGCCCTGGATCAGGGCGATGTCGAGGGTGCCCGCCTCCAGCATCGGCACGTTCTCGGTGCTGCCCTTGGTGTTGATCGCCTCGATCTCCAGCGCCGGATCGATGCGCCGCACGCCCTCGACGAAGGCCGCGCCATAGACCGGGAATCCGCCGCCAGGCGTCGCCGTGCCGAGACGGATCTTCATCGGCTGGGCGCCGGCGGGCAGGGCCGCGAGGGCGGCAGTTGCCGCGAGAACCTGTCTGCGCAAGGGCATGGGATCACCATGGTCAGGGTTTCTCGAGATAGGGCTCGACCTTGCCGGTGAGCTTGATGGTGAGCGGGTTACCCTTGCGATCGAGCGTCTTGCCGACGGCGACCCTGATCCAGCCCTCGCTCACGCAGTACTCCTCGACGTTGGTCTTCTCCTGGCCGTCGAACCGGATGCCGATTCCACGGGCCAGCAGCGCCTCGTCGTAATGGGGGCTCTTGGGATTGGTCGAAAGACGATCGGGGAGGGTTGTGTCGGTCATGGGCCGACTATAGCAGCCCAGGCCGGGGAGCGAGCCCACTTGTCCCGTTGCCCACAGGCGGCGCGCGGATTAGGGTCTCGCCGACACTACGGGGCAATCGGGGTAATCATGGCTTGGGGTCGCCTAATCATCCTGGCTGGTCTCTGCATCGCCACGCTCGTGGCTTGCGAGAGCTATCAGCGGGTACAGTCGACGGCTGCGCTGCAGCGCGCCTTCTGGGGCCTGCCGGTCGACGGGCCGCGGGCCGACGTCACCAGCCTGGTGAGTTGCCCCAATGGCTACGAATGCGACGTCTTCGCCAATGCCGCCAACTACAACGACCCCAAGCCCAACTTCGACAAGCGCCTGACGGTGGTGTGGACCTGTCAGCCACAGCGTTTCGTGCTGTCGGCGGTGGCGCCGCAGGGCCTCAAGGTCAGGATGGCCTGCGTCGCCCAGCAGCCGCTGGTGCCGCGCAACATCCAGATCCTCGAAGCGACCTGGGGCTCCGGCGGCGCGGGCAGGACGGTCGACGTCACGCAGCAGGTCCGCGACATCTGCGGCGACTCCTCGACGCGCTGCCAGGTGCCGGCGATGGCCTACATTTTCGGCATGCCTGACAAGGAAGTGAAGTCGCTCAGGATCCGATTCACCTGCAACGGCCAGACGACGCCCGGCCAGCAGGCGACCGAGAACAGCATCGCCGACCTGCGCTGCGAGCGTTTCGGAGATCTCTACAAGTAAGCAGCGCGTCGCGTCTGAGCCGGCTCAGGGGCTCGGAGCACCGGGCGGCGGGGCAATACGCCGGCAGTCGCCGGTCAAGATACCGCCCGCGGTGCCCTCGAGCGGCGTGATGGCAAGCGCGCCGTCATTCCTGTTGTAGGTGAGGAGGAAGGCGGGAAAGCGTGTCCTGAGCGCCTGGTAGGTGATGCTGGTCTGGCTGCCTTCGACCAGCCGGCCGACATCGAGCAGGTACGCGACGTTGCGCAGATCGTCGAACACCATGGCGAACTGATGCGTCACGCCGCGCCGCGTGTCGACGTACTTGCAGCCGAGCCAGCGGGCCTGTGCCATCGCCGGCCCGGAGAGCGCGGCGATGGTGGCTGCAAGAGCGGTCAATCCCAGCCAACGCATGGCGGCCTGCCGCCCGCCTATCGGGGCGCCATGCGGATGGCGCCATCCAGGCGGATGACCTCGCCATTCAGCATCTGGTTCTCGACGATCTGCATGGCGAGCTGGGCATATTCCCTGGGATCGCCCAGGCGCGAGGGGAATGGAACCTGGGCGCCCAGGCTCTTCTGCGCCTCGGCCGACAGGCCCATCATCATCGGCGTCAGGAACAGGCCGGGCGCGATGGTGCAGACGCGGATGCCGAGGCCCGCGAGGTCGCGGGCGATCGGCAGGGTCATGCCGACCACGCCGCCCTTCGACGCCGAATAGGCCGCCTGGCCGATCTGGCCCTCGAAGGCCGCCACCGACGCCGTGTTGATGATGACGCCGCGCTCGCCGTCGTCCATCGGCTCGGACTGGCCCATGGCGAAAGCGGCAAGCCGGATGACGTTGAAGGTGCCGATCAGGTTGACCTGGATCACCTGGGAGAACAGGGCGAGATCGTGCGGCGTCGACTTCGACACCGTACGGGCGGCTCGTCCGATGCCGGCGCAATTGACCACCACGCGCGGCACGCCGAGCTTTTCGACCACCGTCTTGACCGAGGCCTCGGTGTTGGGCCCGTCGGCGACATTGGTCTTGAAGAAGAGGCCGCCGATCTCGGCCGCCTTGGCGTTCCCCAGCTCGTCCTGGAGGTCGAAGATCGCGACCCTGGCGCCTGCCGCCGCCAGCGCCGAGGCCGTGGCCCCCCCCAATCCCGACGCGCCACCGGTGACGATGGCAGCCTGCCCTTTGACGTTCATCCGTATGTCTCCCTGCAGCCCGGTTTTTACCACGCTCGGCCCTCTTGCCAAGCCGGCCCTGGCCGACCAACTACGGGGACATGAGCGACGCTGGCGGATTTGCCCGGAACGAGGCGATGGTGCAGCAGGGGTTCTGGCGCAAGGCGCGACGGACCCTGGGCCGCGTGCCTTTCACCGAGGAGGCGGTGGCCGCCTTCTATTGCGCCACCGATTCGGCGACGCCGATGGCGATCCGGGCAACCCTGCTGGGCGCCCTCGCCTATTTCGTGCTGCCGATCGACGCCATTCCGGACCTGTTCCTCGGGCTGGGCTTCACCGATGACGCCGCGGTGCTGCTCGCCGCCTTCACCGCTGCGCGGACGCACATCACCGAGGCGCATCGCGGGCGGGCGCGCATCTGGCTGCTCAAGCAGAAGGCGGCTTGATCGACGCCGCCTGCTGCTCGCGCAGCCGGCGTTCCCTGGCGAGCTTGTGCTCGCGGTGGGCGATGTAGAGCGCCGAGGCGATGACGATGGCGGCGCCGACATAGGTCCAGATCACGGGGATCTCATCCCACAGCAACCAGCCCACGAACACCGCAAAGGGCAGGCGCAGGTACTCGAAGGGCGCCACCGCCGACATCTCGCCGGCCTTGAAGGCCTGCACCCAGAAGTACTGGCCGACCGTCGCCGTCAAGGCGACCCCGACGGCCAGCACCCATCCCCACGCGTCGGGCCAGCGCCACACCCAGAGCGCCGGCGGCAACAAGAGGATGGTCGAGAAGATGGCGAACTGGGTCAGGATCATGAGCGGCGTCTCCGAATCGGAGAGCCTCTTCACCAGCAAAATCGAGATCGCCACGGTGGCGGCGTTGGCCAGCGCCACCAGCGCACCCGCCTGCAGGCTACTCTCGCCGGGGCGCACCATCACCAGAACGCCGAGGAAGCCGACGATGGTAGCGGTCCAGCGCCGCCAACGCACTTTCTCCCCGGCGATCAGGGCGGCGACGACCACCGAGAACAGAGGCTGCGAGAAGGCGATGGCGGTGGCGTCGGCGAGTGGCAGCATCGCCACGGCGTAAAAGCCCAGCACCATCGACAGCGTGCCCATGAAGGTTCGCCAGAAATGGCCGGCGATGCGCTTGCTCTGCCATGGCTTGACCTTGCCGGCGGCGATGATGGGCAACAGGATGATGAGCGAGATGACGGCGCGGAAGAAAGCTGTCTGCACACTCTCGATCTGGGTCGACAGCAGCCGGATCATGGCGCTGGTCACGGTGAAGATGAAGCCGCCCGTCACCAGCCAGAAGGCACCCTGAACGTTCGGCGGCAGATTTCTCAGCCACTCGCGCATGGCTACGGCAGCGCCGCGCCGTCGCCATGCGCGCGCTGCATCGGCACGCTGTCGAGCCAGCGGCCGAACTTGAAACCCATGAAGGACGCCGTGCCGTGCAGCACGTGATGGCGATAGGTTTCCATGCAGCGTGCAACATCGGCCTCGGTCGAGGCCCGCACCGTCAGCCCGGTCACTGTCCCTGGTCCCCGCACCTGTTCCCGTTCATGCGGGGGTTATAGCGCGTCAGTTGGGCTGACGACGAATCGACGCCGGATCGGGACTGTCGTTCTTGAACAGCGAATCGGCGAGTTGCAGGCCGGTCTGCATGTCGTTCAGCGACACGGTGACCTGATTGCCGCGGTTGTCGATGATCGTCCAGCCGCGCAGCAGCATGGGATTCTCCGCCAGCCGCACGATCACCTTGCCCTCCTGCGGCTTGCGCGCCTGGGACATGGTGAACTCGAGCAGGCCGTTGACGCGGTCGATCTTCTCGACGCGCAGGTCGCCCGACAGCGACAGATTCTCCCTGACCAGGAATGTCGCCGCCGTCCAGCCGATAGGCCACTGCCCGAAGTCGCGCGTCGCCGGATCCCACATCGTCACCTGGTAGCCGTCGGCCACGATCTTGAGCTGCGAGGGCGCGTCGTACTCGAAGCGCATGCGGCCGGGCCGGCGCAAGTAGAGCGTGCCTTGCACCACGGAGCCATTGGGATTGCTCTGCACGAAGCGCGCCTTCATCGTGCGGATCGAGTTGAAATACTTCTCCAGCTCGGGAACCCCGGTCTGCGCCTGCACCGGCAAGGGCGCAGCGAACGCGAGGAGAACGGCGGCCAGGACGGCCGTGAAGATGATGCGCATCATTTGGATATGTCGAACGATTCTGGCGGTTTCAAGTTCCCTTGCCCCTCCCCGGCTCGCCACCGTCGGCCGCCCTCTTCACAAGCCGGTAAACCAGCGTTTACCATGGGCCCTTCATCAGGCCGGCAATCGCCGGGAGGGAATGCACCATGCATGTGGGAATGGCCGCCGTCTTCCAGAATATGGGTCGTGCGCTGAGCGACCACCAGATCTATCTGAACGAGCTGGCGCTGGCCGACATGGCCGAGCCGCTCGGCTTCGAGTCGATCCGGTCGGTCGAGCATCACTTCACGGACTACACGATGTGCCCCGACGTGGTGCAGTTCCTGTCCTACATGGCAGGCCGTACGCGGCATGTCCGGCTCGGCTCGATGGTCGTGGTGCTGCCGTGGCACGACCCGATGCGCGTGGCCGAGCAGATCTCGATGCTCGACCACCTCTCCGGCGGCCGCATGATCCTTGGCCTCGGCCGGGGCGCTGGCAAGGTCGAGTTCGACGGCTTCCGCCTCGACATGGGCGACAGCCGCGAGACCTTCGTCGAGTATGGCGAGGCCCTGCTACGCGGCCTCGAGACCGGCATCATGGAGTACGACGGCAAGCACTATCGCCAGCCGCCGACCCCGATCCGGCCGGCGCCCTGGAAGAGCTTCCGCGGCCGCAGCTACGCCGCCGCGGTCAGCCCCGAGAGCGCGCGGATCATGGCGCGGCTGGGCGTCGGCCTGCTGATTATCCCTCAGAAGCCGTGGCGCGAGGTCGAGAAGGAGCTCACCGAGTACAATCAGCTCTATCGCGAGATCAATGGCACCGACGCGCCGCAGCCGATCTCGGCCGGCTGGATCTTCGTCGACGAGAGCGCCGAGCGGGCGCGCGAGATGGCGATGCGCTACATCGGCGGCTATTACCGCACGGTGCTCGACCACTACCAGTTCGCCGGCGCCCACATGAAGAACCAGCGCGGCTACGAGTACTACGCCAAGATGAACGAGAAGCTGGCGGTTTACGGCGACGAGAAGGCGATCGAGTTCTTCGCCGACCTGCAGGTCTACGGCACGCCCGAGCAGGTCCACGAGAAGATCATGACGATCCACAGGCAGACCAGGAATTCGGGCTTCGTCGGCGTGTTCTCCTACGCCGGCATGCCGCACGAGGAGGCGGCGCGCAACATGCGGCTGTTCGCCGGCAAGGTGATGCCCGCGCTCAAGGCATTCGACGCCGGGGCCGCCATCGACCGCTCGCACGCCCTGCCCGACCTGCGCTACGCGGTGGCGGCAGAGTAGGATTCATGGCCCTGCCCCGTACGACGGGGGAGGAACATGAGAGCTCGGTCCGCGCCGCAACAGCTTCGGTAGCGCCGCGAGCGAACCAACTACCTTGGCGGCGAGGCGGAACGGGCGGATGGCGTGGTAGAGCGGCCACAGCGGCCGTGGCAATGGCAGCGCCGCATAGTCGCCGGCCGTGCATGACACTGCGAGCGTCAACGTCGCCCTGATGCGGGCGCCCGCGGTCTCGCACAGATCGAGATCGGTGACGCCCTCGCGCAGCTGGGACGGCGAACGACCCTGTCGCAACTCGTCGATCAGCGCGCCGGCAAGACGGGGCACGCGCGTGCTCGCGGCAAGCGGCCGCGTCAGCGGCGCGGGCAGCGGCGTGCCCAGGAGCTGCTCCGCCAGGGTGCAGGCGAGCAGCACCGTGTCGCCGCAGCGGCGCTGGCGAGCGCGATGGTGGATTTCCGGCCAGTCGAGGTCGGGACAGCGATCGACCAGCATGGCAAAGTCGCAGATCCAATCGAGGCTGCGCCATGCCTCCTTGGTGCCGTGACCGGCCAGCAACAGAGCGAGGTTCTGGCCACCGATCGTCGGCACGGACGCGCCGCCGATGGCGAAGGGCTCCAGCTGCTCCCAGATGTCTTCGGGCGACAGCGGGAAGGGCAGATGGATGCCGCGAAAATCCCAATGCAGGTCGACGGTCGCATCGACGTCGGGATGGGCGAAGGCGCATTGCCGCAAGTGAGCGAGAAAGGCCCTGCGGAAAGCGCGGTCGCCCTGGACGCCGCGATAGCCGAGCGCGGCGAGGGTTCGCTCTGCGCCTTCGAAGTGCGCGCGCTGGACGATCAGGTCGATGTCGCTGTATTCGCGACCCGCCGTGTCGCCATACAGCAGGGCCGCCAGGGCCGGTCCCTTGAAGGTCGCAAATGGCACGCCGCTCGACGCCAGGGCAGTACCCAGGCGGCGCAGCTCCTGCACCAGCGACAGCACGCGCACGCTGTGGAGCCGACGGAAGGCCTCGACCGACGACTTCGTCGCCTCGGGCAGCTCGAGCGCGGACAGCAGGCCAAGACCTTCGATCGTCCTGGGACGAACCCTGTGGTCGGCGGCGAGCCGGTACAAGGCCGCGACGTCCACCCCTGCCTCCAGCGCCCGCGCAACCCGGACGAGGTCGGGCCTCGGCCGCACCAGCAGGCACAACGTGTCGAACTCTGCGCCGGCCGCATGTGCTTTCGGCGACACCATCACCCCACTGCTGCGACACGAGAGAGGGCTCGATCGATTTCTGCCCTTATCGAACGACGATCCTGCCGGCCGGCATCACGCCCGCCGCTTCCATCAGCGCGTGCCGCGCTTGTTCGCCTTGGAGCCACCATCCGAAGCGCCCTGCGCGGCGACGGCGCGAGTCACGTCGCGCAGGGATCCCCAAGGGACGAGGGTCGGAGCCTTGTAGGGCTTCCGGACGACCTTGGCCTCGTTGGCAGAGGCAGATTGTTCCTGGTGCTGGGTTTCCATGGTTCGACCCATAATTTCAATTGATCGGCGCGCGCGGCAATCGTCTGCGTTCCACAAGCCAATACTGTGCATATTGCAGTGCGCACGCAACTGGTTTCTGGCCGTCAGTCGACCGTCTCGATCAATCCTGCTTCCTGCATGCTGGCGAGAAAGTCCAGCACGTCCTTGCGGCAGGCTTCGTCCGTGACCTCGAAATGAGCGAGAACATCCCGGCACAGGTCGGCGACCGACCGCGGCGTCTCCAGGCTTTGCCAGATGTGGGCACCCGTATCGTTCAGCCCGAAATAGCGGGCGCGATCGAGGTTGAGCAGGGCAACCTCGTCGTCGAGGACGCAGAATACCTGGTTGTCCGACCGCTTCACGACCGTCGACAGACCCAAGGCGCTCGCCATCGCCCGCATCTCCCCGATTGACTGCAGGGGGCTCCCTACCGGCCCAACCGGGTCGACGCAAGCCGGCTAAGTCGAAAGCCAGCGATCGAGCGTATGCACGGCAAGCAGCCGGCCGAGATCGTTGGCCGGGCAATCAGCAGCTGCCGGAACCCGGCGGACATCGACGAAGCGGGCGAGCTGGCCGTCCGGCGACAAGCCGGGCAAGCCATGCCGACGCAGCGGCTCGACGAGCGGCGATTGCGCCAGCGGCGCCTTGCGGCGCTCGAGCACGGCGCGCGGCAGGCGATCGCGCATGGCCCGGCGCATCAGGAGCTTGCGGCGCGCCCACGGCACGGGTGGAACCGACAGCAGGAACTCCAGCACGCGGAGATCGAGGTAGGGATGGCGCCAGACGACCGGCGACAGGGCCGCGTCGAAATCGAACTCCTCGAGCAGGCTGGGCCAGATCGCATCGTTGAACGAGGCGATCGCCTCGGGATGCCACGGATGAGGCTTGTCGGCCGCCTTGTCGGCCAGCCGTTCCTCCAGTCTCAGCGCCTCGACGAGACCGCGATCGAGCCAGGTCGGCACGGCGGCCTGCGACCCTGCCGCGATGGCGCGCCGGCCGCCGAGGCGTGCCAGGGTCGCCCCCCAGCCGTCGAACCCCTTGGCCAGCAGGCTGGAAAGCGTCGCCGCGGCGAGACGCGGCCAGTCGCGCCGCCCGAGCAGCCAGGCCAGGTAGGCGTTGCGTTCGTAGACCAGTGCATTGTCCGGCCCTTCACCGAAGAACCAGACGGGCGCCAGGTTCGCCTGCACGTAAGCTGCCTGCCGATCGGGCTCGACGCGTGCCATCGACAGCGATGGCTCGGGCAGGCGAATCCCCCGCGTGCGCCAAGCCGGATCGTAGACAAGATCGTCGGCGACGCGCAGCTCGAGCTCGATGCCGAGGTGGCGGGCGACCAGCGTGGCAAAGCGCTTCTCGTCGTCGCGCATCGCCGTCTCGTAGTGGAAGCACTCGGCAACGACGCGCGCCGGATCACCGGTTGCCTGGACGGTGCAGGCCGCCAGGGTCGTCGAATCGAGGCCGCCGCTCATCGCGATGCCGACACGTCCTTCCGGTAGCCGGTCGGCGATCGCCTGCGCCATCACCTCGAGGAAGCGTTCGACGTAGCCGCGCTCGCGCAACCGCAGGGGCTCGTCGATCTGGAGCCGCCAATAGCGCCGTACGACAGCCTCGCAGTCGGAGAAGACGAGAAGGTGCGCTGGCGCCAGCCGGTTGATCCGACGATAGGCCGTACGGTCGGCGTCGCGGCTGTAGCCTATGCACAGGAAGTCGGCGACCCAGAGATCGTCGAGGTCGGTGGCGATTTGCTCGGCGAGCCAGCCGAGCGAATCGCTCACTATCAGCCCACGGTCGCCGGCGCGCCCATGAAACAGCGGCCGGATACCCAGCCGATCGCGCGCGCAGACGAGGCGTCGCCGGTCATCGTCCCACAAGGCAAAGCAGAAGTCGCCCGCCAGCGTCTCGATGAAGGCCTCGCCCCACGCCGCATAGGCGTGCAGGCAGAGCAGCGCGTCGCTCTGTCCGCGATGGTGCTCTCCGGTCCGCTGCGCGAGCTTGTCCCGAAGGGCATGGCGGGCATCGAGGCGGATGCGCCCTGCCAGCCAGTATCGGCCCGCGAGCTGCACGATGCCAGTGGCCTCGGGGTCGCCGCGGCCCGTGGTCAGGGTGCTCAGCAGCACGACATGCGGTTGCCGGGCGCGCACCTGGACGACGTGGTCGGAAGGACCGCCCGCCGCGATCGCCGGTGCGTCGCCGTCGACCAGGACAGCGAACACGCTCAGGGCCGGTCGCGTGCAGCGCCGTCCGGCCGCGCGGCGGTTTCCGCCGACCAGGCCAGCAGCGGCTTGTAGCCGGCGCTCTCCTCGCCGCCCACCAGAGCGATGCCGTCGCGCACCACCCAGGCATGGGCCGCCAGCCCGCGCTCGCTGCGCGCGACGC
>JALHMO010000155.1 GCA_022844015.1 Reyranella sp.
GCCCGCGTCGGGGCGGGCGTGCCGAGCGCATAGATCGTGGCGGCCTCGGCCGGCAGCGCCATCAGGTGCGGCGCTGCTGGCCGGCCGGCGGACGCGTCTGAGGCGTCGGGGTTGCCGCCGGCGGCGGCCGCGCCATCACCTTGTCGGCGATCTTCTCGTACAGAGATTCCGGGATCAGCCGGCGCTCGACCAGCTCAGTCTTGGCCCTGAACGGGCGCGCCCGGATTATGGCATCGGCCCGAACCTCGCCGATGCCCTCGAGGGTCATCAGGTCGTCGCGGCTCGCCGCGTTGAGGTCGATCAGGGGGGTGGCGGGCTGGGCCGGTGCCGCGCCCCGTTGCTGGGCGGGCGCGACAGGCATCCAGAGCACCAAGGCAAGCAGCGCAGCAATGGCCTTCAATCCCATGTCGCGCAGGGTACACCTTCTTGCGCGACCGCTCGACGGTTCCGGTATTCGCACTTATAGTGCCATTACACTCCGCAGGAGCATGCCCGTAACCTCGCTGTATTGGCCGAGGCTCGCCCTGTAGTATCCCCGCCCCATGGCCAAGCCCTACGATCAGATTCCCGACCGGCGCGCGATCGTGCGCCGGCGCGCCCTCGAGGAGGCCCTGGCCACCCTGGTCGAGGACCTGCCGACGGGGGGAGAGCCGCCGCGCCAGGCGGTGCTGGCGCTCCTGCGCGATGCGCTGGCGACCGGCCGGGCCGAGATCCGCCGCCGCTTCGAGGAGCCGGGGCCACTCAAGAACAATGGCGACATGGTGCTGGCCGCCACCTCGTTCCTGATGGACCAGCTGATCCGCGTGGTCTTCGACTTCGCCGACCAGCGCATCTATCCGGCCGCCAACCCCAGCGTCGCCGAACGTCTCGGCGTCGTCGCGACCGGCGGCTACGGGCGCGGCGAGCTGGCGCCGCTCAGCGACATCGATCTCCTGTTCCTGCGCCCCTACAAGCAGACGCCGCGCGGCGAGCAGATCGTCGAGTTCATGCTCTATCTCTTGTGGGACATGGGGCTGAAGGTCGGCCACGCCACCCGCACGGTCGACGAAAGCCTGCGCTACGCCGACCGCGACCAGACCATCCGCACGGCGCTGCTCGAGGCGCGCTACGTGTGGGGTGACCGCGAGCTGTTCGACGAGCTGATCAAGGGCTTCACGCAGAAATTCCTGACCGGCGACGGTCGCGACTTCGTCGAGGCCAAGCTGGCCGAGCGCGACCAGCGCCATCAGCGCATGGGCGATTCGCGCTACGTCGTCGAGCCCAATGTCAAGGAAGGCAAGGGCGGGCTGCGCGACCTGCACCTGCTGTTCTGGATCGCCGAGTATCTCTATCGCGTCAGCGAGCCCAGCGAGCTGGTGGCCAAGGGCGTGCTGACCAAGGAGGAGGCGCGCCACTTCGAGCGCGCCGAGCGCTTCCTCACCACGGTGCGCTGCCACATCCACTATCTGACCGGCCGCGCCGAGGATCGCCTGTCGTTCGACCTGCAGCGCGAGATCGCGGCGCGACTGGGCTACAAC
The DNA here is from genome assembly GCA_022844015.1 of Reyranella sp. GTDB lineage: Bacteria > Pseudomonadota > Alphaproteobacteria > Reyranellales > Reyranellaceae > Reyranella. The sequence continues at coordinate 1,518 of JALHMO010000155.1, forward strand.
GATCGGGCGGGCAGCCGCGGCGTCGAGCGCTTCACCAAGCACTATTATCTTCACGCCAAGACGGTCGGCGACCTGACGCGCATCTTCGTCGCCGCGCTCGAGGACAGCCGCCGTCGCAAGCCGCGGCTCGCCGCCTTGTGGCAGACCCTGCGCCCGCGCGAGCTCGACGGCTTCCGGCTCGATGGCGAACGCCTTGCGGTCGGCTCGCCGGACGCCTTCGCCAAGGACCCGGTGGCGATCCTCCGGCTGTTCCATGTCGCCCAGGAAAACGATCTCGACATCCATCCGGCGACCTTGCGCCTGATCACCCAGAACATCCGCCTGGTCGATCGGCTGCGCAACGATCCCGAGCCCAACCGGCTGTTCATGCAGATGATGACGTCGCGGCACGACCCGGAGACGACGCTGCGTCGCCTCAACGAAGCCGGCGTGTTCGGCCGCTTCGTGCCCGATTTCGGCCGTGTCGTCGCGCAGACACAGCATGACATGTATCACACGTATACGGTCGACGAGCACACCATCCGCGCCATCGGAATCCTGGCGCGCATCGAGGCCGGCCAGCTCAAGGAGGACCATCCGCTGGCCTCCGACATCGTGCACAAGATCCTGTCGCGCCCGGTGCTCTACCTCGCCGTGCTGCTGCACGATATCGCCAAGGGTCGCGGCGGCGATCACTCGGTGTTGGGCGCCGAGGTGGCGATGCAGCTCGGGCCGCGGCTCGGCCTCAGCGCCGCCGAGACAGAGACGGTGGCGTGGCTGGTCCGCTATCACCTCGCGATGTCGAACACCTCGTTCCAGCGCGACCTGATGGATCCAAAGACCATCGACAGCTTCGCCGCACTTGTGCAATCGCCCGAGCGGTTGCGTCTCTTGCTGGTGCTGACCGTGTGCGACATCCGCGCCGTCGGGCCCAACGTGTGGAACGGCTGGAAGGCCGCCCTGCTGCGCCAGCTCTACGGCGCCACCGAGCGCGTGCTCTCGGGCGGCACGTTGGCGGGCGCCCGCGCCGAGCGCATCAAGGCCATCCAGGCCGAGGTCGCCGAACGCCTGACCGGCTGGAGCGAGACCGACAAGGAAGAGCATTTCGCGCGCGGCTACGCGCCGTACTGGCTGTCCTTCACACCCGACACGCTGGCCCGCCAGGCCGAGCTGGTGCGCCGTGCCGAGCGCGACCACCAGCCGCTCGCGATAGAGCATCGCATCGACAGCGAGCGCTCGGTGACCGAGGTCACGGTCTACACGCTCGACACGCACGGTCTGTTCGCCCGCCTCGCCGGTGCCATGGCGGTGAGCGGCGCCAACATCGTCGACGCCAAGATCTTCACCCTGGCCAACGGCATGGCGCTCGACACGTTCTGGCTGCAGGATCTCGAGGGCAAGCCGTTCGACGGACCGCAGCGCCTCGCCCGCCTTGCCGCGCGAGTCGAGCTGGCGCTCAGCAACCGCCTCGACATCCAGCGCGAGCTCGACGGCCAGCGCGGCTCGTGGCCGCGCCGCGACCGCGTGTTCACCGTCGAGCCGCGCGTGCTGATCGACAACAACGCGTCCGACACCTTCACGGTCATCGAGGTCAATGGCCGCGACAGGCCGGGATTCCTGCACGTCGTCACGCGCGCCCTGACGCGGCTCAACCTGCAGATCACCTCGGCGCACATCACCACCTACGGCGAGCGCGCCGTCGACGTCTTCTACGTCAAGGACCTGTTCGGCCTGAAGGTCGTCCATCCCGACAAGCTGAAGCAGGTCGCTGCGACCGTCGAAAAATCCATCCGCGACTTCGACGCCCGCTTCGACCCGATCGCGAAGGCAGCCGAGTAAGGAATGGCCTCCGCGATCTTCCTGCATTGAATCCCCAAAGGAAACCTCACCCTGAGGAGCCACGCGTAGCGTGGCATCTCGAAGGGTGAGCACCAGGCTTGCTTTGGCCCACCCTTCGAGACGCCACGCTACGCGTGGCTCCTCAGGGTGAGGTCATGCCTTGGTGGTGCTTCGATCAAAGGAGATCACGCACCGAGCAGCCGATCGATCCCACTCGTCACGCAGCTTACGCGAAGCACGCGTGCTGTTCTTGCCCCACATGCCGCGACCCGACCCAGCCAACGGCAGCACCGATCGCTGCCGCGCGCCGTCCCCTTATGCCTCAATCGGCACTAGCGCCGCCATCGGTCTGCCGTACCGGGTAATGATCGTCGATTGGCCGCGCTCGGCTGCCGTGAGCAGATCCGGGAACTGGGTGTGCGCTTGCGCTGCGCCCATACGTTGGCTGCGAGTTGGGCTCATCTCACCGTACATCGTACAGCGCTGCACGGCTTTCGCCTACCTCACGGCAGCAGGCCGCCCACCGACGCGCCGTGCTGCGCCGCCAGGCGGGCCTGGGCAGCCAAGCGGATCGGCGCGTTGGCAGCGCCGTAGCCGCGGTAGTTGCGCCGCTCGACGATCTCGAAGAAGAAGCGGTCGTCGACCGTATGCGTGTAGACCTGCAGGTACTCGGCATCGCCCTCGCGGTCGTACAGGATATCGTGCGCGCGCAAGGTCGCGACGAGATCGTCCGGCAGGCCGAGCTTGGCCGCGAGATCGTCGTAGTAGTTCTCCGGCACGGCGAGCAGCGGCACGCCGTTGGCGCGCAGCCGTTGCACCGTGGCGATGAGATCGTCGGTCGCCAGCGCAATGTGCTGCACGCCCGAGCCGAAGGCCTCGGACAGGAAGCGCGAGGTCTGCGTCCGGCTGGATTGCGAACCGTTGAGCACGATCCGCAGGCCGCCATCGGCCGACTGCACGACCTGGCTCTTGAGCAGCCCGCCGGGATCGAGCACGTCCTGCTCCACCGTCTTCTCGACGTCGAGCAGCGAGCCGTAGAAGAGCAGCCAGCTCAGCATCTCGTCGTATACCATCGATTGCGAGATGTGGTCGACGCGCACGAGGCCGACTTCGCTTGCTGCGCCGCCAGTCGTTGGCCGGAACTCGATGTCCCAGACGCGGCCGAGATCGCTCCTGGAGTCGATGAAGTAGATCAGGCTGCCGCCCAGCCCACGCACGGCGGGGATCTCGAGCTCGCCCGGCCCGACGGCCTGGCGGAAGGGCGTGTCGAGCAGCTGCTGCGCGCGGTCGAGCGCCGCCGTTGCATCATCGACCTTGAGGCCGATGGCGCAGACCGCCGACCCGTGCGTGATGTTGTAGGAATGGGCGAAGCCTTCCTTCTCGGTGTTGATCACCACGTTGATCGTCCCCTGGCACCAGCGCGTGACGGACTTCGAGACGTGCTGGCCGCGGCGCTGGAAGCCGAGGCCGGCCAGCAGCTTCTCGAAACCGATGGCCGCCTGGTCGTCGAGCGCGAACTCGATGAACTCGACGCCGTCGCAGCGCACGCGTGGCGGCATTGCCGGCACGCCCGCGACAGGCTTGCCGGATCGCTTGCGCAGGCTGTCGAGCAGGTGGATCAGCGAGCGATGACCGTCGATGGCGACCTGCCGCGCCGAGCCGCCGCGAAACTGGTCGTTGAAGATTTCCAGCGACAGCAGGCCATCGAAGCCGGTCGCCGCCAGCGCGTCCATGAACGCATCGACCGGCAGGTCGCCCTGGCCCGGGAAGTTGCGGAAGTGGCGGCTCCACGACAGGTAATCCATGTCGAGCCGCGGCGCGTCCGCCATCTGAACCAGGAAGATGCGTTCGCGCGGGATGGAGCGGATCGCCCCGAGGTCGGTGCCGCGCGCGAGGATGTGGAAGCTGTCGAGCACCAGCCCGACCGCCGGATGGTCGGCACGCCGCACCGCCTCCCAGGCGTCGCGGTAGTCGTTGATGTGGCGGCCCCACGCCAGTGCCTCGAAGCCAACCTGCATGCCGCGCCGTGCCGCCCGCTCGCCGAGCGCGCGCAGATCGTCGGCGATGCGGTCCATGCCGCCCAGGCTCGCCGGCGAGACGTTGGAGCAGACCATCAGCAGGTCACAGTCGAGCGCCTCCATGACGTCGAACTTGCGTTCGGCCCGGTTGAGCGCCCGCTCGCGCTCTGCATCGGGCATGCCCTCGAAGTCGCGGAACGGCTGGAAGGTGATGGTGCTGAGGCCGGCGTCGGCGATCAGCCGCCGGACCTCCGCCGGAGAGCCGTTGAAGGAGAGCAAGTCGTTCTCGAACAGCTCGACCCGCTCGAAGCCGGCGCGGGCGATGGCCTCGAGCTTCTCGTCGAGCGCCCCGCTGAGACAAACCGTGGCGATGGCCAGCTTCATGTCGCCTCCACGTGTGACCCTCCCCGATTGAGCAGGGCATTCGCATACCGGTGCGCCCTTCACTCTCCTCCCCAGCTTCGCTGGGGAGGAGAGTAAGACGAACTCACCTCTTGTCCCGCGCCTCGCGTTCCGCGAGCGCGGTCTCGAACCGCCGTCGCATGCGATCGACATCGGGCGTCCAGCCCGTGAAGTGGCGGAACGCATCGACGGCCTGGTGCACGCACATGCCGCCGCCGTTCATCGTGCGGCAGCCCTTGCCGCGCGCCGCCAGCACGAGCTCGGTGTCGATCGGCGTGTAGATCACGTCGGCGACGAACTGCGTCGGCCGCACGAGGTGGAGCGGCAGTGGCACGCCGGGGTTGCCCGCCATGCCGACGGGCGTCGCGTTGACGATGCCCGCGACCGACGCGGCAGCGGCCTCTGGATCGGACACCGCCTCGCACCGGCCGGCACCGAAGCGCGCGACGAGATCGGCGCAGAGGCCAGTCGCACGGACCGCATCCTGATCGAAGACTTTCAGCGTCGCCACGCCGAGCGACATCAGGGCGAAGGCGACGGCGCGGCCGGCGCCGCCGCTACCCAGGAGCAGCACGGCCTGGTCGCGTGCAGCGTGCTCGCCCAGCGCCTCGATGAAGGCCTGGCGAAAGCCCGAGCAATCCGTGTTGTGGCCGGTGGTTCCGCCGTTCCGGTCGAACACCACCGTGTTGACCGCGCCGATTTCCCGCGCTTCCACCGCCACCGCATCGAGCAGCGGGATCACCGCTTCCTTGAAGGGCTGAGTGACGTTGACGCCAGCGAACCCTGCCGTACGCGCCGCGGCCAAGAGGTCCTTGAGGCGGCGGTCCTGCAGCACCGACACGTCCATCAGATGGTAGTGGCCGATGACGCCCGCAGCGGCGAACGCATCCTCGTGCAGAAAGGGCGACAGCGACTTGCCGATATTGGTCCCAATAAGGCCAACCAGCCTCCGCTCACTCATGCGTGTGTCTCCGTTGTCGATGCGAGGCCGCCGACCGGGAAAAGCCGGGCGATGCCGGAAACGACCAGGTTACGGTCGGCCTTGACCTCGATACACGTGGCCGCAGGCTCGTCATCTTGCCACCGACGCTCCGTAGGCTGCGCGCTTCCCAGCGCCTAGATGCCGGAGAGGAAATGTAACGTCCATGATCAAGTGTTCGGCTTTGGCAAACCTCAGGTTACTTTCTGCCGGCGCGGGCCCTTGCGCAGGGCCGCCATCTCGCCCCGCAACAGGCCGATGAACTGCTCGCAGTAGCCCGACAGGATGGCGTCGCGCCGAAAGGCGACATAGGTCTCGAAATCGGTCGGCTCGATGATGGGAAGGACCACCAGGCCTGGCCAGTTGGCGCCGGCCAGGGTGAACTGGTCGATCACCGCGATGCCCAGCCCACGGCTCACCAGGGCGCAGACCACCGTGCCGAAGCGCGCCTTGATCGAAACCTGGTAGGATAGGCCGAGCCGCGCGAAGATGCCGGCCATGATGCGGCCGTACGGATCGTTGGGATCGATGCCGATCAGCGGATGGCGCACGATGTCGGCCGCGGAGATGCGGTTACGCCGGGCCAGCGGATGGCCGGCCGGCACGATGCAGGCCAGCCGTCCCTTGGCCAGCGGCTCGAACGTCAGCATCGGATGGTCGAAGCGCGAGCTCATGGCGACCGCCTCGCCCTTGCCGAGCAGGAGGTAGTCGAGAGCCTCCTCGAGCTTCAGCACGTCGATGTCGATCAGGAGATTGGGAAACAGCCAGCGCACGCCCTCGATGGCGCGCGGCACCATGGCGTTCGAGATGCTGGGCACCGAGCCGATGCGCAGCTCCGAATCGACTCCCTGCGACAGGCGGCGGATGACGTACTGCAGGTCGCCGACCTTGTCGTAGACGGCATTGACCTGGGCAAAGATGTCGCGCGCCTCCGGGCTCGGCGCATAACGTCCGTGCCGCCGGCTGAACAGCTTCAGGCCGAGTGTCGACTCGGCATGTTTCATTACCCGGCTGATACCCGGCGACGACACGTTGAGCAGACGCGCCGCACCGCCCACCGTGCCGGTGACCATGATGGCCCGGATGACCTCGATCTGCCGGAGGGTGAGCATCCGGGGAGGAGCATACACGCTGTCCCCGACCAATGTTCCTCTCACCCGCGAGGGCAGGGCATATGGCAAGCAATCCCGTCATCCCGAGCGGAGCCGCCCAATTAGGCCCTGGCTACAGCGCCATTGGCGGCGTAGTCGAGGGACCTCTCTTGGCGTTGCCGCAACAAGAAAGGTCCCTCCACTACGCCTCGCTGAGCTCGGCTTCGGTCGGGACGACGGTGTTTTCTGCCTTGTGCAAATGCCCCGCCCTTGCGCGGGAGACGAACATGAACAGATGATCGGCCGTGCTACTCCGGCTTGTACCCAGCCGCGTTCAGCAGCGCGACGTTGGTCTCGACCTCGCCCTTTATGAAGGCGGCGAAATCGGCCGGGCCGCGCGCCGTCGGCACGATGCCGAGCGACGTCGTCTTGGCGAGGAATGCCGGGTCCTTGGACACCTCTGTCATGGCGCCCGCCAGCTTTGCGACCACCGGCCCGGGCGTGTCCTTGGGCGCCCACACGCCGTACCACGAGCTCAGGTTGAAATCGGTCAGGCCGACCTCGGCCGAGGTCGGGATGTTGGGGGCAAGCTGGGTTCGTTCCTTGGACGTCACGAACAGCCCGCGCGCCCGGCCCGAGGTTGCGAGCGGCAGCAACGCCGTCCAGGGATCCATGAACAGCTGCACGTTGCCCGCAATCAGGTCGGCGTTGGCCGGCGCCGTACCCTTGTAGAGGATGGTGTCGAGTGGAATGCCGGTGCGCTTCAGGAACGCCAGGGTCGCTATGTGGCCGGCCGAGCCGCCCGACGACAGGGCAAAGAAGTACTTCTTCGGCTCCTTGGCCATCGCCGCCATGGTGCTGGCATAGTCGGTGCCCGGCACGTTGTTGTTGCACAACAGCACCAGCGGCGCCTCGCCTGCCTGCGCAATGGCGCGGAAATCGGTCTGCGGATCGTACGGGCACGACGGCAAGATGGTCTTGCCGAGCGCGAACAGGCTCGCATTGAACAAGAGCGTGTAGCCATCGGGATCGGCGCGCCGCACGGTGTCCGAGCCGGTGGTGCCCGAGGCACCGCCGATGTTCTGGATGACGATCGGCTGGCCGAGCTTCTCCTGCAGCCGCTCAGCCGTGATGCGGCCCAGACCGTCAGTGCCGCCGCCCGGCGGATAGGGCACGACCATCTTGATCGGCTTGCTGGGATAGGCCTGAGCGAGCGCGGGCGCGGTGAGCAGGGAGGCGCCGGCGGCGCCGAGGACGGTGCGACGGCCGATCATGGCTGGACCGACACCGACGAGGCGCATTCCTTGCCACCCGCCGCCTCGCAGATGGTCCGCACGACCTTCCGGCTCTTGACGTCGCCGCAGCTGACGCCCAGCGCCAGCGATGTATCGAGATGCTGTTTCAAGACTGCCTTGCCTCCCGGCTGGATCGGATAGAGAACGCCTTCACGGTAGGCCGATTTCAGCTCGACGGTGCGTTCCTGGCCGTTGCCCAGGGAAACCGCGACATCGACCTGCAGATAGTCGATGGTCTCCGCCGATCCGTTCTCGACCACCAGGCTCGGCACGCAGTTGCCGAACACCGTGGAGTCCGCGCCGCGCCTGACGTCGATGCCATTCGCGGCGAGTACAGTCGAGGCAGCAAGAAGCAGACCAAGCGACACGAGTATCGGCTGCCTCGGGAATACCGATCGACGAGCGAAGATCGCGGTCATGTCCACCTCCCATCGGCCTGGAATGCGCCGCAGCTGGCGATACCATCGGCGCTCACCCGTCGAGGCTCGGCCTGACGGCCGCTCCCCAGGGTGTGGCCGCTTCGTGAGTCCGCGCCCATGCGGGGCGCACGCGCGGCCAAGTGCCTACTCCGCTTGCAGCCGCTGCTCGCGGCGCGTCGCCAGCATCTGCAGGATGGCTGCCGCCGTCTCCTCGATCGAGCGCCGCGTGACGTCGATGGTCGCCCATTTGCGCCGGGCATAGAGGCGCCGCGCCTCCTGGATCTCGCGCTGCACCTGCTCCATGTCCGTGTACTCGGTCTCGGTGTCGCGCTGCAGGAGACGCAGGCGATTGACGCGGATCTGCACCAGCCGCTCGGGATCCGTGATCAGGCCGACGACCAGGGGCCGTTTCGCCTGCTCGAGCTCGATCGGCGGGTCGACCGCTGGCACCAGCGGCACGTTGGCCGCCCGCACGCCGCGGTTGGCGAGGTAGACGCAGGTCGGCGTCTTGGATGTGCGCGACGGCCCGACCAGGATGACATCGGCATCGTCGAGATCGTGCGCCGATTGGCCGTCGTCGTGCGCCAGAGTGTAATGCATCGCATCGATGCGATCGAAATAGCCTTCGTCGAGCTGGTGCTGGCGTCCCGGCCATTGCTCGCTCTTGGAATGAAAGTGCACGGCCAGCACGCTCATCGCCTGGTCGAGCACGCCGACGCACGGCAGCTGCAGGCGCCGGCAGTGGTCGCGCAGCTGATCGCGAAGATCCGGGTCGACCAGGGTATAGAGGACAGGCCCGCGGTCGCGCTCCACCGCCTGCATGATCTTGCTCATCTGTCCGGTCGTGCGCACCAGCGACCAGACATGTTCCTGGACGAAGATGCCCTCGTACTGCACGAGGCAGGCGCGCGCCACGCTCGACACGGTCTCGCCGGTCGAGTCGGAAACCAGATGGACGTGGAAGTTTCGGTTCGCCACGGCTCCTTGTTTACCTCACAGGCCAGCAGGGAGATATCGAGGATTGTCGGTGGCAAGGCGGGGACAAATCCGCAGTTTCGGCCGCGCACCCCGAATCGGACCCCGGCTTGCCTGCCTCGCCCCCACCCTCGTCCCCTGCGGACAACTCGGGACGAATGCCAAGGGACACGGGGAACTGCCCGTCAGGCCCACCAAAACCGGGCGTCGCCGGTCCACAGCCGCCTGGGGAGGGTTGGCCAATTGGGCGCATCCCCACATGCCACACGCTCTACGACTACTACTACCTTCTATGAGAAGGTAAGAGGGAAGGCATGAAGGAAAACCGGTGAGACGAGGAAAGTTCCTGGAAACCCTGGGCGGCACGCGTTTCGCCACGCCGCCGATCTGGCTGATGCGCCAGGCCGGACGCTACCTGCCGGAATACCGGGCCGTGCGGGCCTCCACCCGTTCCTTCCTCGATTTCTGCTACACGCCGGACAAGGCGGTCGAGGTCACCCTGCAGCCGATCCGCCGGTTCGGACTCGATGCCGCCATCGTCTTTTCCGACATCCTCGTGGTTCCCGACGCGCTCGGGCAGAAGGTCTGGTTCGAGGAGGGCGAGGGACCGAAGCTCGAGGCGCTGACCGACCCGGTCCAGTTCGGGCAACTTTCGCGCGCCCGCCTGCCCGAGCGGCTGGCGCCGGTCTACGAGGCGATTCGTCTGACGCGGGCGGCGCTGCCGGCCGAGACGGCGCTGCTGGGGTTCGCCGGCGCGCCGTTCACGCTCGCCTGCTACATGATCGAGGGCGGCGGGAGCCGCGACTTCGCCAAGGTCAAGGGCTGGGCCTATGCCCACTCCGAATCCTTCGCCTTGCTGATCGATCTGCTGGTCGAGGCCGTGGTCGACCATCTCGTCTGCCAGATCGAGGCCGGTGCCGACGCCGTCCAGCTCTTCGATTCGTGGGCCGGCATACTGCCCGAGGAGCAGCTCTTCAGCTGGTCGCTCGATCCGCTGGTGCGAATCGCCCATGCCGTGCGCGCACGCCATCCAAGGACACCGATCGTCGTCTTCCCGCGCGCCGTCGGTCCAGCCGCGCTGATGTATCGCCGGCCCGATTCATTCGCCGCGCTGTCCATCGATACGGGCATCGGCGCTCATTGGGCGGCCAGGGAACTGCAGCCGCACATCTGCGTGCAGGGCAATCTCGATCCGCTGATGCTGGTCGCTGGCGGCGTGGCGATGGAGCGCGAGGCGACGCGCATTCTCGACAAGCTGGGACACGGCGCCTTCGTTTTCAATCTCGGCCATGGCGTGGTGCCTCAGACTCCGCCCGACCATGTGGCGCAGCTCGTGGAGATCGTGCGCAACTGGAAGCCCTCGGTGTCGTGACGCCGTGAAAGTCGCCATTATCCTGTTCAATCTCGGTGGGCCCGATTCGCCGGAGGCCGTGCAACCCTTCCTGCGCAACCTGTTCGGCGATCCGGCGATCCTGCGCGTGCCGTCCTTCGTGCGCGGCCCGCTGGCGAGCTTCCTGGCGTGGCGGCGGGGCCCGACGGCGCGGGCGATCTACGACAAGATCGGTGGCGCCTCGCCGATCCTCGGCCAGACCGAGGCGCAGGCACGGGCGCTGGAGGAGGCGCTGGGCGGCGAGCATGAATGGCGCGGCTATGTCTGCATGCGCTACTGGCATCCAATGACCGACGCCGTGGTGCGCTCGGTGGCGCGCTTTGCGCCCGACCGCATCGTGCTGCTGCCGCTCTACCCGCAATATTCGACAGCGACGACCGCGTCCTCGTTCAAGGCTTGGAACGACCTGGCTGGGTTCAAGGTGCCGACGAAGGCGATCGACTCCTATCCGGTCGAGCCGGGGTTCATTGCCGCGTCGATCGAGCTGCTGCGGCAGGGGATGACGCAGGCCGGCCGGCAGCCAACCCGTGTGCTGTTCTCGGCGCACGGCCTGCCCGAGCGCGTGATCAAGGCAGGCGATCCCTACCAGTCGCAGGTCGAGCAGACGGCCAATGCCATTGCCGGAGCCATGGGCCTGGTCGACTGGTCGGTGTGCTACCAGAGCCGGGTCGGCCCGCTGAAATGGATCGGCCCGTCGACCGATGCCGAGATCGAACGGGCAGGTCGCGACAAGCGTGCTGTCGTGCTCTATCCGCTGTCCTTCGTGTCGGAGCATTCCGAGACCCTGGTCGAGCTCGACATCGAGTATCGCCATCTCGCCGCGCAGAAGGGTGTGCCGACGTACATCCGTGTTCCGACGGTCGGCACCCATCCGCTGTTCATCGGCGGGCTGGCCAGCCTGGTTCGCGCGGCGATGTGATGCTCTACGAAATCCTCAAGGCCCTGCACATCATCGCAGTGATTGCCTGGATGGCGGGCCTGCTCTATCTGCCGCGCCTGTTCGTCTATCATGCCGATGCTGCGCCCGGGTCCGGGGAAAGCGAGACGTTCAAGGTCATGGAACGCCGGCTGCTGCGCGGCATCATGAACCCGGCGATGGTCTTGGTCTGGGTCTTCGGCCTGCTGCTCGCCTGGCGCGGCGACTGGTGGCATGCTGGCTGGTGGCAGATCAAGTTCGCCCTCGTGGCCGGGCTTACCGTGGTCCATCACCTGTATGCACGCTGGCGCAAGGACTTCGAGGCAGACCGGAACACGAGGCCTGCCCGGCAGTATCGCTACTGGAACGAAGTTCCGACGCTGCTGATGATCGCCATCGTGTTCCTTGCAGTTCTGAAGCCAGTGTAGCCGGCGCCCACGTGGAGCAGGGCATTCGCCTTTGACACAACAAGCCGTCACCCCGACCGAAGCCGAGCACGGCGGGGCGTAGCGGAGGGACCATTCTTGCATAGTGGTATGTAGATCAAGTGGGGAGCCGACCTTGCCCGAGGATCGGTATCGTGTTCCCTGCGATTGCGAAGCCATGGTGATGGGAGTGACATGAACGCCGAGACGAGCGACGCCCTGGGAAACGGCGACTGGCGCGACGAGATTTTCGACGTGCTGAAGGATCACGACATAAGGCAGGTCTATCATGTGCCGGATGCCGGCCACTCGCGGCTGATCGAGCATTGCCAGCGCTCGAACTCGATCCGCACGGTGCCGCTCACCACCGAGGAAGAGGGCATCGCCCTTGCCGCGGGTGCGTGGCTGGGCGGGCAGCGGTCGGTGATGCTGATGCAGAGCTCGGGGGTCGGCAACACCATCAACCTGATGGGCCTCACCAAGACCCTGCGCTTTCCGTTCCTGACCCTGATCACCATGCGCGGCGACTATGGCGAGTTCAATTCCTGGCAGTACCCGATGGGCCAGGCCACGCCCAAGGTGCTGGAAGCGATGGGCGTGCTGCTCTACTCGGTCGACAGGGCCGAGGACGTGCGGGCGACGGTCGATGCGGCAACCCGCGCGGCCTTCAATGGCGGCCAGGCGGTAGCCGTGCTGCTGCGCCAGAAGCTGATCGGCATCAAGAATTTCGGGAAGAAGTGACATGACCGAGGCAACGCTGCAGCGGCGTCCGCTGGTGAAGCAGATCCTCGCCGGCGCCGACGACAACCTCCTGGTGATCGGCGGGCTGGGCTCGTCCAACTGGGACATCACCAGTGCCGGCGACCGGCCGCTCAACATGCCGATGTGGGGCGGCATGGGGGCGCCGGTCGGCATGGGCCTCGGCCTGGCGCTGGCGCAGCCCACCAAGCGCGTGCTGGTGATCACGGGCGACGGCGACATGCTGATGAGCCTGGGCTCGCTCGCCACCGTGGCGACCCAGCAGCCCGACAATCTTGCCCTCTGCGTGCTCGACAACGAGAAGTTCGGCGAGACCGGCAACCAGGCGACCCACACCAGCCCGCGCAACAACGGCCCGACCGATTCCGGCGCGGGAACCGATCTCGCGATGGTCGCGCGGGGCTGCGGCATCGCCGACAGCGCCACCGTGCGCGAGGCGAGCCAGGTGGCGCAACTGGTCAGGGATCTGCGCACGACCAAGGGGCCGATCTTCCGTCTCGTCAAGGTAATGGTGGAGAAGCTCGAGTTCGTCATGCCGCCGCAGGACGGCGCTCACCTCAAGGATCGCTTCCGCCAGGCCCTGCTGGGACATCCATGACCGCCCACGCACCGTTTCCCCTGCTGACCGGCAGCCCGCGCGAGCGCGGCCGCACCCATGGCAAGGCGGCCACCGATCGCCCGCGTCGCGGCATCCGGATGTACTCAGCTTCACCGAGGCGGGCGGGCTCACCCGTTCCGGCCTCAACTCGGCCGGCATCGGCCTCACCGCCACTGCGCTGGAGTGCGACCGCGACGACCAGCGAGGGCCGGGCGTGTCACTACCGTTCGTGCGGCGCAAGGTGCTGGAGAGCGCGCATCTCGCCCAGGCGATTCACACCATCGTGGCGACGCCCAAGCTTTGCTCTCTCGCTCGACGATTTACGCCAGGCGTTCTTCGACGATTGGGGCTCGCCCTGGTCGATGTGCCGGCCGCCGCGGCTCAACACGCGCGGCGTCGCGGTGCCGAGGACGGCCATGATCTTGATGCGCCCCGGCAAGGGCCATCTCGACGCGTGCCCGATGCCGGCGCTCAATCGCCATTTCACGACCTACAGCTTGAAACCGGACGCAACGGCCCGGCGCGCAGCAGCGGAGTAAAGTCATGGCGGAGTTTCGCGGCCGTATCTACGGCGACATCACCGAGACCATGGGCGCGACGCCGCTGGTCCGGCTCAATCGCCTGCCGCAGCAGGCCGGCGCGACGGCCGAGATCCTGGCCAAGCTCGAGTTCTTCAACCCGATGTCGTCGGTCAAGGACCGCATCGGCGTGTCGATGATCGAGGCGGCCGAGAAGGCCGGCAAGCTGAAGCCCGGCGTCAGCACGATCATCGAGCCGACGTCGGGCAACACCGGGATCGGGCTTGCTTTCGTCGCCGCAGCGCGCGGCTACAAGGTGATCTTCACCATGCCCGATTCGATGTCGATGGAGCGGCGCAAGATGCTGCGCTTCCTCGGTGCGCGCCTCGAGCTGACGCCGCGCGAGAAGGGCATGAAGGGCGCAATCGCCAAGGCCGAGGAACTCCTGCAGGCGGTTCCCGACAGCTTCATGCCGCAGCAGTTCCAGAACCCGGCCAATCCCGCCGTGCATGTGCGCACCACGGCCGAGGAGATCTGGCGGGACACCGGCGGCAAGCTCGATTTCTTCGTCGCTGGCGTCGGCACTGGCGGCACCGTGACGGGCGTCGGCCAGGCGCTGAAGCCGCGCCTCCCAAGCCTGAAGGTGGTCGCGGTCGAGCCCGAGGCGAGCCCGGTCCTGTCGGGCGGCCAGCATACGCCCCATCCCATCCAGGGCATCGGCGCGGGCTTCGTTCCCGACATCCTCGACCGCAACGTGATCGACGAGGTCGTCAAGGTGAGCAACAAGTCGGCGTTCGAAGCGGCGAAGAGCATGGCGACCCTCGAAGGCATCCCGATCGGCATCTCCGGCGGTGCCGCGATCACGGCAGCACTCGAGATCGGCAAGGCCAATCCCGGCAAGCGCGTGGTCGTGATCGTCCCCGACTTCGCCGAACGCTATCTCTCGACGACGCTGTTCGAAGGGTTGGACTAGGCACTTCGAGACGTACGAGTGCGCACTCAAATGAATCCTCCCCCTGAGGAGGGTGCGTAGCGCCCGTCTCGAAGGGTGTGGGCCTCAGGCGTGGTGCTCGTGCCTTTGCTTCGAGACGCTCGCTCTGCTCGCTCCTCAGGATGAGGAATTTGCTGGTCTCAGAGACGGGGTGCGCCTACCCCGGATACCACGCCGGCTTGCGCTTCTCCCTGAAGCTCGCAAGGCCCTCGGTCGCTTCGGCCTGCTGCCGCGTGCGGGCGTGCTCGTCGATCAGGTCGCGCAGCGCGCCGTCGTCGACGAAGGCGCGTGCCGAGCCGAGGGAGCGGAGCTTGGTCGCGGTGGTGGCTGCCGGCGCGTTCATCAGCACCGCGTCGACGATCTTCTCGCCCACGGCATCCAGGTCGCCGGTCGGGCAGACCTCGTGCACCAGGCCGAGGCGGCGCGCTTCGTCGGCGCCGAAGCGCTCGCCGGTGAGCGCGTAGCGGCGGACCTGGCGCAGGCCCATCGCCTGGCAGAGCTGCGGCAGGATGATGCCGGCCATCAGGCCCCAGCGCGTCTCACTGATCGAGAAGATCGCGTCCTGCGAGGCTACCACGACGTCGCAGGCGGCGGCGATGCCGGTGCCGCCGCCGAAGCAGCCGCCCTGGATCAGGGCGAGCGTCGGAACAGGGCAGGTGTCGAGCCGGCGGATCGCCTCGGCGGTGCGCCGGCTCACCCGCTCGTTCTCGTCGGGCGATTGCCGGGCAACGCCGCTGATCCAGGCGAGATCGGCGCCGGCCTGGAAATGCCGGCCATTGCCGCGCAGGACGACGATACGCAGGCCGACGGTGCCACCCAGCGCGTCCATCGCCGCGTGCAGGCCATCGATCAGGTCGCCGTTGTAGGCATTGTTGACCTGCGGCCGGTTCAGCGTGACCGTCGCCACGCCGCGCCGGTCGACCGCCCACAGCACCGTGTCGTTGGTCATGTCTCAATCGGCCTTCAGGTAGCTGTCCTTGAGCGCGATCTTGCCGTCCTTCAGCTCGTAGAGGTCGATGCCGTAGCGGTCGAACGGCTTGCCGGCATGATCGATGCCGGTGACGCGGAAGGTGCCGAACAGCTTGTCGCCGGCGCGATGGATGCGCGCCTCGGAGAAGCGCGCCTCGCGATGGGCCTTGCTCTTGTCGGCGAAATGGGCGCGCAGGCCCTCCTTCCCCTTGAGGACCATGCCGGTCGGCGCGCCGCCGGCATTGAGGCGCCATTCGAAATCGTCGGTGACGCAGGCGGCGATCTCCTCGACGTCGGCCTTGTTGAAGGCCTTGCCGAAGCGGCGGAACAGGTCGTCGATGGCGTCGGGCATGCTGTCTCTCCGAGTGTTCAGGATTTCAGGATCTTGGCGAGCCAGTCGGCGACCTCGCGCTTCACGATCGGCAGCTCGAGCTCGGACATCTCGTAGCGACGGGTGTCGCCCGGCGAGGCGGTGACCTCGATCATCTTGCCGCCGACGTCGCCGCGAAATTTCAAGGTGCGTGCGACGGCCGAGCCATTGGCATGGACGGTCAGCACGAGCGAGGGGCCGGCATCGGGAAGATCGTCGGGGACGTCGGAATACTCCTGGGTCGCCACGTGCGCATCGTGGCCCTCGCCCTTCAGCGTGTCGATCATCTGGTCCAGCGCCGGACGCACCGTCTCGCGGCATCTCACCCAGAAGGCCTGCACGAACATGTCCGTGTCGCGATCCATCCTTGCCAATCCCCTTCGTCGTCTGCCCGGCCGCCTGGCCGATCCTGGCGCGGTTCCTTCTAGCCCAGTTCCTTCCGGCCCAGTTCCTTCTAGCATTGTCGCCAGGCTCAAATCTCCCACGGCGGCGGCGTGAATTTCTCGATCAGGAAATTGACGAACGCCGTTACGCGCGGCGCGAGATGGCGGCGATGCGGGTAGACCGCATGGATGCCCACCGGATCGTCGGCCGAGAACGCGCCCAGCAACGGCACCAGTGCGCCGCTCCGGACCGCCTGGGCAACAGTGAGCCGCGTCAATCGCACGATGCCGAGGCCCTGCACCGCCAGCTGCATCTGCAGCTCGCCCTCGTC
>JALHMO010000156.1 GCA_022844015.1 Reyranella sp.
GTTTACTCCGCCACCAGTGGCGCGCTCCCAGCGCATTTTCATAGGAGTTCCCCACCGGCCCGAGGGCCGACCCGCCGTGTCAAGAAACTGGCGGCAAGCCGCCAGTTTCTTACTAGGTGCCCCGTCAACCTCATCGAGTCCTCTCCGCCCGCGTCAGCGGGGGGAGAGGAAGGGGCCCCGCGCATAGCGCGGGGGAGGAGAGGTGGGTGGCTGCCCCAGCACCGAACTGAGCGCGCGACCTTCGCCTCGGTAGCGCCCCATGACCCACCTCTCCTGGCCTCTCCCCCCGCTGCGCGGGCGGAGAGGAACATGAGGCTTCGACTCTTCTCCGCCCAGCCGGAAGAACATGAGGCTTTGAAACATCTCCCCCCGCAAGCGGAGGGAACACGAGGTGTGCCCACTCACCGGCATCGGAGCTGGAGCGGACCGTTTGAGTTGTGGTTGCACCGTCGTCTCGGATCGCTATTGTCCAGCGCGTTAGGGTTTTGCGAGGGATTCGCCCGATGATGATCCGTTCGATGAAGAAGGCCGCAGGCGTCTCGCTGTTCGCGGCGGTGCTGGCAACAGGTGTTGCGCTGACCGAACGGCAGGCGACGGCGCAGGTGACGGCGGTGCCGCGCGTCGGCGTCGCCTTCAACCAGACTGTCACGCGGCAGGTCACGATCGAATCGGCCGATCCGGAAGGCGGCACGATCGCCTTCAGGCTCCCGGATGGCCAGCTCGTGGTCTGCCCGGTCTCCAGCTCGCTCACCGGCAGCCTGGCGACGCTGGCCGACGGCTCGAATGCCAACATCACCTACAATCAGATCGTGACGCTGCTGAACCTGCGCCAGAAGGGCCCGGGCTCGCAGGAGGCACGGCGCGAGCAGATGTCGCCACCGTCGACGACCGACATCCAGGTCGGCCGCTTCACGATGACGGTGGTCGGCGTCGACCTGCCGAACAACACGGTGTCGGTGATCGACGGGCGCGGCGGCCCGGTGCAGACCTACCGCGCCGACACGATCGCCAAGCAGGACATGCTGAAGAAGATCAAGGTCGGCGACGTCGTGATCGGTCTCACCACGCCGCTCATGGTCACGGCGATATCGCCGGTCAAGTAGTCGGGCGGGGACTCGGCCCCTCTTCCTCGACCGGCGTCGACGCTCACTTGATGTCGACGTCCTCCCAGAAGCCGATCCAGTGGTCGACCGGCTTCATCTTGGGCTGCGGCGCCTCGTAGGACCACGCCGCACGCGGGCTGCGCATCCCGCCCTCGACGACATCGTAGAACTGAACGCCATGCGGGCACTCGAGATCTCGCGCCGTCTTGGGCGTGCTCTCGAGCAGGTCCATGCGCACGGTGTCGCGCGGGAAGTAGACATAGCCGCCGACCTCGAGCGTGTTGTCGCTCTTCGCGAGCGTGTTGCCACGCCAGGTCGCCGTGCGGTGCGTCGTCGTCTGGGCCATCGGTCGACTCCTCTCGGTGGAGAGCTGCGGGAGGAGAGTATATGGTACCGGGCGGCGGCCGCTCCAGAGGGCTGCCCGGCTCAGCGCGGCATGGCAGGATTCACCCTGCCGAAGCCGATCGTGCGAGGCACGGTCGATGCTCCGCCGATCATGCAGAGCAGCGCGCGTCGTGCGAAGGCGATTGCCGCAAGCCACCTGCAGACCTATGGAGGCGCGCCGCACAGACCGTTCCCGACCGACGCGGCGCATTTTCGCCCGTGACCTGCTGGCATTCGCGAGGAGCTGATCGAATGGAGGCCGTGTACAGCGTCGAGGGCTCGATTGCCCAAACGAGCCCTTTTGCCGGCGGCCCCTGGGATCCGGCGCTGCAGCACGGCGCGGCGCCCTCCTCGCTGATCTGCTGGGTGGTCGAGCGCCTGCCTTCGCCGGTGCCGATTCGGGTGGCGCGACTGACCGTCGATCTCATGCGGCCCGTCCCTGTGGCGCCGCTCGCCATCGAGACGACGACCTTCATCAACGGCGATCTCACGCTCAGCCTGGCGCGCGAGCCGGTCGGCGACTGGATCCTGCTCGACGCCGAGACCTGGGCCGGCCCCGATTCGATCGGCCTGGCCACCGCCCGCCTGGCCGACCGCGATGGCTGTTTCGGCCGCGCCGTGCAAAGCGTCCCGCTCGAGAAACGCTGAGGAGGCCCTAATGCTCGTCGTTCTCGCCGACGCGCGCTTTGACCCGAAGGACGCCGATCGCGTGCGCGCCATCGCGCGGCCGATGATCGAGGCGTCGCGCGCCGAGCCGGGCTGTGCCGGCTACGACTACGCCTTCGACCTGATCGAGCCCGACCTGATGCGCGTGCGCGAGCTGTGGCGCGACGAGCAGGCGCTCAGGGACCACTTTGCCACGCCGCACATGGCGACCTTCCTGGCGGCGCTGCGCGCGCTGCAGCCCCGGAGCCTCAGCGTAAGATGCTACGAGCTCGGCCCCGAACGGAAGATGCCCGGCGCGAGGTGAGAATCGGCCGCTATCTCGTCTGCAACGAAAGCAAACACCTCATCCTGAGGAGCGCCCGAAGGGCGCGTCTCGAAGGATGGGCAACAGAAGCCATTGTTGATGCCCATCCTTCGAGACGCCGCGCTACGCGCGGCTCCTCAGAATGAGGTGGTAGCTGGTCGATCCGCTGCTCACCCCCGCTTCCAGGTCGTGCCCTTCGGGCCATCCTCGAGGAGCACGCCCTTGACTTTCAGGTCGTCGCGGATGCGGTCGGACTCCTTGAAGTCCCTGGCCTTGCGCGCGGCCTGGCGGGCGGCGATCGCCGCCTCGATCTCGGCATCGGTCGGGCCGGCGGCGCCGGCCGGAGCCCAGCGGAACCAGGCCTCGGCGTCCTGCTGCAGCAGGCCGAGTGCATTGGCCCCGGCGCGCAGCGTGGCGGGATCGCCGAGCTGGTGCAGCGCGCTGATCGCCAGCGGCGTGTTGAGGTCGTCGGACAACGCCTCCTCGACCGCCTGCGGCACCGACCCGGCCGGCGCTGCATCGCGGCCGCGCAGGACGCCGTACCAGCGGTCGAGCGTCGCCTTGGCCTGGACCAGCCCCTCGTGCGTGAAATCGAGCGGCTGGCGGTAGTGGGCCGACAGCAGCAGCAGCCTGATCGCCTCGCCGGGATACTGGTCCAGCAGCTCGTGCACGGTGAAGAAATTGCCGAGCGACTTGCTCATCTTCTCGCCGGAGATATTGAGGAAGCCGTTGTGCATCCAGTACCTCGCCATCAGCCCATGGCCGAAGGCGCAGCGGCTTTGCGCGATCTCGTTCTCGTGGTGCGGGAAGATGAGATCGAGCCCACCGGCATGGATGTCGAACGTCTCGCCGAGGTGCCGGGCGCTCATCGCCGAGCATTCGATGTGCCAGCCCGGCCGGCCGCGGCCCCACGGGCTCGGCCAGCCCGGCTGCTCGTCGGTCGACGGCTTCCACAGCACGAAGTCGGCCGGGTCTTTCTTGTAAGGAGCCACCTCGACCCGCGCGCCGGCCACCAGCTCGTCGCGCGTGCGCCGCGACAGGCGGCCGTAGTCGGCCATGCTCGGCACGCTGAACAGGACGTGGCCTTCGGCCGGGTAGGCATGGCCCTTGTCGACCAGGCGGCCGATCATGTCGACCATCTCGCCGACATACTGCGTCGCGCGCGGCTCGTGGTCGGGCGCGAGCGCGCCCAGCCGCTGCATGTCGCTCTGGTAGGCGCTGGCGGTGCGGTTGGTCAGGGCCTCGATGGGCTCGCGATTGTCGGCCGCCCGCACCATGATGCGGTCGTCGATGTCGGTGATGTTGCGAACGTAGGTGACGCGCGGGTAACGCCGCCTGAGCAGGCGGTAGAGCACGTCGAACGCCACCACCGGCCGGGCATTGCCGATATGGACGTAGTCGTAGACGGTCGGGCCGCAGACATAGAGACGCACGTGCCCTGCATCGATTGGAACGAACGGCTCTTTCTCGCGCGACAGCGTGTTGTAGACGACGAGGGACATGGTCCCCTACTCCCCGATCGGATTGCGGCAAAGGTCGACACGCCGCAACCGGTAACGGCTGCGGGCGGAAACCTCAGTTACATCGCGCCGTAAAGGCGCCCGGGAGCACGGGGAGCGACATAAAGCCAGTGTATCCGACCGGTTCCTTGCGTGCAAATGCGCCCCGATGGAAGCATTTCTCGTCTCGACCGGCCTCGTCGCCATCGCCGAGATCGGCGACAAGACGCAGCTTCTGGCCCTCATGCTGGCGGCGCGCTACCGCAAGCCCTGGCCCATCGTGCTGGGAATCCTGTTCGCCACGCTCGCCAACCACGCGCTGGCGGCCTGGGTCGGCGCCCTCGTCGCGGCATGGGTCGGCGCCGACGCGATGCGCTGGATCCTGGGCGCCACCTTCATCGTCATGGCCGCCTGGTGCCTCATCCCCGACAAGGCCGAGGACGGCCCGCAGGCGGCGCGGCAGGCTGGTGCCTTCCTCGCCACGCTGGTCGCCTTCTTCATCGTCGAGATCGGCGACAAGACCCAGATCGCCACCGTGGCGCTCGCCGCGCGCTTCAACTCGCTGGTCGCCGTCACGGCCGGGACGACCGCCGGCATGATGCTGGCCAACGTGCCGGTCGTTCTGTTCGGCGATGCCATCGCCCGCCGCCTGCCGCTCGCGATCGTTCGCGCTGTCGCCGCGGCGCTGTTCGTGATCCTGGGTCTCGCGGCGTTCCTCTTGCCCGCTGCCCCGTGAGCCGCGCGGTCAGGGGCAGGGCTGACAGGCGAAACCGGCCGGCTCACGCGTGGCGACTTGTGGCGAGCGCCCGTTGGCGGGTCGAGGTTCCTCCGCTACTGTCGGCGCGGGAGTGTGGCGTGGTGCAGAGTACATCGAGGATCGCGAACGACCGGCGCAATTTCGCCTGGACCGTCGTTCGAGGGCTTTGTGGCATGGCTGGCCACAGTTTCACCAACCCGGAGACCGATTCACGCGCCATGAGGGCCGCGATCCGCGCCCGTCAACGGGCTTCAGTGCGTTCGTAGGGAGTAATCGAATGAAAAGACGCAATCTTCTGCTGACTGGCGTCGGCGCCATGGTCGCCGCGCCGGCCATCGTTCGGGCCGAGGGCAAGTATCCCGAGCGGACGGTCCGCCTCGTGGTGCCGTTCGCGCCGGCCGGACCGACCGACATCATCGGCCGCAAGGTCTCCGAGAAGATGACCGCCCTGCTCGGCCAGACGATGATCGTCGAGAACAAGGCCGGCGCCGCCGGCTCGATCGGCGCCGTCGAGGCGAAGAACGCCAGGCCCGACGGCTACACGCTGCTGTTCGCGACCTCGTCGACCCACGCCATCAACCCGACGGCGTTCGTCAAGCCGGCCTACGATGCGGTCAAGGACTTCACGCCGATCTCCTCGATCTGCGTCAACCCGCTGGTGCTCGTCGCCCATCCCTCGATGCCCAGTACCGTCATGGGCCTGGTCGAGGAAATGAAGAAGAACCCGGGCAAGTACTCTTACGCCTCGTCGGGCAACGGCAGCATCCTCCATCTGGCGAGCGAGTACTTCAAGCGCGAGGTCGGCGGCATGGACGTCGTCCACGTGCCCTATCGGGGGTCGGGGCCAGCGCTGCAGGATCTGCTGTCGGGCCAGGTCGCCTGGATGTTCGAGACGTTCAGCACCACGCTGCAGCAGCATCGCGCCGGCAAGGTCCGCATCCTGGCCTACGCCCATGCCCAGCGGGCCCCGATCGCGCCCGAGATCCCGACCATGATCGAGGCCGGCGTGAAGGGCTACGAGGCCTACACCTTCAACCTGATCCTGGGCCCGGCCGGCACGCCGCCCCTCGTCGTCGACACCATCGACCAAGCCTCACGCAAGCTCATGGCCGACGCCGAGATGGTCAAGTTCCTGCAGGACATCGCCGCGGTGCCGACCACCGACACGACCCCGGCGCGGACCGCCCGGTTCATCACCGACGAGATCGCCAAGTGGGCGCCGGTGATCCGTGCCGCCGGCGTCAAGATCGAGTGAGGCTCGGCCGGCCGGCGGTCATCCTCAGGGACAGATGTCGAATGCCTCCCCCGTGATCGGGGGAGGCACTCGCATTCTCTCAGTTGCGCGGCGTGCCGTAGCCCGACGGCGGAGGGGTGGTGCCGGGGGTCGGCGTGATCGGGACCTGCTGCGGCATCTGCGCCGGCGTCGGCTCGTTGCCCGGCATCGGCGGGATGTCGCTGGTCGATACGACGCGGCCGGGTGCCGTCGCTCCGGTGGTGCTGATGTAATAGCCGGCGACTGCGTTCGACGCATCGCCTTCGGTCTTCGCGGGCACGTCGACGATGCCGACCCGCTCGCCCTGGTCGTCCAGGCGGTAACCCTGGTTGTCCAGCTTGTAGTTGGCGTTGTCGATGCGCGTGCCGCCCGCCTCGACGCGATACGATGCCGGCTGCTTGACATCGACATAGTCGGGACGCGGCAACGGATCGCACGCGGCGAGCGCCAAACCGGCCAGCGCCGCAGCCGTCAGAACTCTCGCTTCCATCGATCCACCGTCCCCCGCCACAAGATGCGGAGACCATCATAGCGGATTGCGGCCACGAGGCGAAAGAGGCTCCACCGCCGCATGCCGCGTGCAAACTATCAGGCGGCCGTCTTCAGCACGCTGTCGCGCAGCTCGCGCCGCAGGATCATGCCGACGTCGGTCCATGGCCTTGTCCATGCAGACAGGCGCCACGGTGTGGCGCGCTCCCGGCCATGACCCATCCGTCCGCGAAGACGCGGACACCTATGAGGATGTGCTGGGGGCGCGCCACTCCAGTGGCGCGATCATCTTTTGATCAGAGCGAAGACGCGCCACTGCCGTGGCGCGCCCCCAGCCATGAACGACTGTCATCGTCACGCCATCGTGGTGCGCCGGCGTGCTTGGTGCGTCCCCCCAGCAAAGCCGAGCGAAGCTGGGGAGGTGCACGACGCGCTACGCCGCCTGCAACCCCTGCGCTACCGCGTCCTCGACCTTCTCCAGCCAGATGAACTCGAGGCTGTTGCGCACCTCTTCCGGGATGTCGTCGAAGTCCCGGCGGTTGCGCGCCGGCAGCATCACGCGGGTGATGCCGGCGGCGGCGGCGGCCACGACCTTTTCCTTGATGCCGCCGACCGGCAGCACCAGCCCGCGCAGGCTGATCTCGCCGGTCATCGCGGTGTCGTTGCGCACGGTCCGCCCGGTCAGCACCGAGGTAAGCGCCATGTACATCGCTACGCCGGCGCTCGGGCCGTCCTTGGGCGTCGCGCCGGCCGGCACATGGACATGGATGTCTGTCTTCTCGAGCACGCCAGCCTCGATGCCGAGCACCGACGCGTTGCTCTTGATCAGGCTGAGCGCCGCCTGGGCGCTCTCGCGCATCACCTCGCCCAGCTGGCCCGTCAGCAGCAGCCGGCCGTTGCCCGGCGAGCGCGTCGCCTCGATGAACAGGATGTCGCCGCCGACCGGCGTCCAGGCCAGCCCGGTGGCCACGCCGGGCACGCTGGATCGCATGGCGATCTCGTTCTCGAAGCGCACCGGTCCCAGCACCCGCTCGAGGTCGGCGACGCCGATATGCTTCTTCTCCGTGGCTCCTTCGGCGAACTCGACCGCCACGCTGCGCAACGCGCGCCCGAGCTCGCGCTCGAGACTGCGCACGCCCGCCTCGCGCGTGTAGCCGTTTATGATGCCGCGCAACGCGGCATCGTCGATCTCGACCTGGTCGGCCGTGAGGCCGTTGGCCTCGAGCTGGCGGCGCACCAGGTAGCGCCGGGCGATCTCGAGCTTCTCGCCCGCGGTGTAGCCCGACAGCGCCACGATCTCCATGCGGTCGCGCAGCGGGCCGGGGATGGTATCGAGCATGTTGGCGGTGCAGATGAACACCACCCGGCTTAGATCGAACGGCACGTCCAGATAGTTGTCGCGGAACGTGCCGTTCTGCTCGGGGTCGAGCACCTCCAGCATGGCCGCCGCGGGATCGCCCTGGATACCCCTGCCCATCTTGTCGATCTCGTCGAGCATCATCACGCAGTCGCGCGCCCCGGCCTTGCGGATCGCCTGGATGATGGTGCCCGGCAGCGCGCCGATGTAGGTCCGGCGATGGCCGCGGATCTCGGCCTCGTCGTGCACACCGCCCAGGCTGACGCGCGAGAACTTGCGCCCCATGGCGCGGGCGATCGACTGGCCGAGCGAGGTCTTGCCGACGCCGGGCGGCCCGGCGAAGCACAGGATCGGTGCCTTGCCCTCGGGGGCAAGCTTGCGCACGGCGAGGAACTCGATGATCCGCTTCTTGATCTTCTCCAGGCCGTAATGGTCGGCGTCGAGGATGCGGCGTGCCTCGGCAATGTCGATGTCCTTGTGCTCCGGCGGTGCCCATGGCAGCTCGAGCAGCGTGTCGAGGTAGGTCCGGATCATGCCGTACTCGGCCGCGGCCTCCGGTGTGCGCTGCAGGCGACGCAGCTCCTTGCGCGCGGCAGCCTCGACCTCGACCGGCATCCGGGCCTCGACGATCGCCTTCTCCAGGTTGGCGAGATCGGCCTTGTTGGAGCTGTCCTCGCCCAGCTCGCGCTGGATGGCGGCCATCTGCTCGCGCAGCAGGACCTCGCGCTGGCGGGAGTCGAGCGACTGCTTGGTGCGCGCGCCGATCTCCGCCGAGAGGCGCAGGACCTCGAGCCGGCGCGCCAGCAGGGCGGAAACCTTGTCCATCCGCGGCCCGAGATCGACGGTGGCGAGGATCTCCATCTTCTCGGCCGGCGAGGCATCGAGATAGGTCACCGCGAGATCGGCCAGCAGGCCGGGCGACGTCGTCGCCTCGATGGTCTGGCGCAGCTCCGGCGGCACGCGCGGCAGCAGATCGAGCACGTCGCGGATCTGCTCCTGCAGCAGGACGAAGCGGGCCTCGATCTCGGGGCCCGTGGTCGTCGGCTCCGGAATGAGGGCGCCGCGCGCCAGCAGGAACGGATATCCCGTGACGAACTCCGAGATCGTGAAGCGCTGCACGCCCTGGCAGATCAGGTGATGGCCGCCTTCGGGGCTGGTGACGTAGCGGCCGATATTGGCCACCGTGCCGATGCGATAGAGATCGTCCGGCCCGGCATCCTCCTTCTCGGGATCGCGCTGCAGGACCAGCAGGATCTGGCGCTGCTCGCGGACGGCCTGCTGGGCGGCGGCGATCGAGGCCGGCCGTCCGAGCGTGATCGGCAGCACGATCTCGGGGAACAGGACCATGTTGCGCACCGCGACGACGATCATCGCATCGGTCGGCAGCGGCTTCACCGTCTGGCCCGCGGCGGCGGCGTCGGGCGGGCTCATGGCTGCACCTGTGTCGCCTGCGGCAAGGGCGCCTTGACCAGCTGGATGACCACGCACCCGTTGGAGACGCCGGTGCGCGGTTGCTCGTAGCGGCCGGGCGGGATGGGCACGCGCCGCTCGAAACGCCCTTGCGGCAGCTCCATCCGATGGATCGTGGCCGTGCGCAGCTCCTGGGGCAGCACGCGCTCGCCCGAGATCGAGAGCACGCCGCCCTGCAGGGAGAGCCGGACCTGATTGGGATCGACGCCCGGCAGGGCGACCAGGATCAGCACCATGCTCTCGGTCTCGAGGACGTCGGCTGGCGGCTCCCAGCCAATACCGCGCTGCGTCGACTGCGGCGCGTTGAAGACGGTGCGATTCAGGCGCTCGGCGCGCGCCAGCATCTGCAGCGCCTCGGCCCACATCCATTTCCGGGGATCATCGGTCATGCCCGCCAATATAGGGAAGTTTTTGCGCTTGCCCATGTCCGGCGCGGGCGTCCAGCATGGCGCCATGCAGTTCGGACTATTCGGCGGCGCACGCACCAGGCCCTCGACCGGCCTGGAGGACAGCCAAGGCTACGAGACCTTCATAGACTATGTCGTCGAGGCCGACCGCCTGGGCTTCCGCCACCTGTTCATGGTCGAGCATCATTTCACCGGCCAGGGGCAGGTCTCCTCGTCGATGACCGTGCTGGCCTACCTCGCGGCCAGGACCCGGAATATCCGTCTCGGCACCGCCGTGGTGGTGCTGCCCTGGCACAACCCGGTGCTGGTCGCCGAGCAGGTCGCGACGCTCGACCTCCTGACCGGCGGGCGCGTCGATCTCGGCGTCGGCAAGGGCTATCGCAAGGCCGAGTTCAGCGGCTTCTGCATCGCCATGGACGAGGCGACGGAGCGCTTCGACGAGGCAATGGAGGTAATTCGCAAGGCGTGGACAACGGAGGGCCGGTTCAGCCATCACGGCAAACGCTGGCACTACGAGAACATCATCGTCGAGCCGGCGCCCCTGCAGCGCCCGCACCCGCCGCTATGGCTCGCCGCCGGCAGCCTCGACAGCGTGCGCCGCGCGGCGCGCGAGGGCTACAACCTGCTGCTCGACCAACTCGCCCAGACCGACCAGATCATCCGCCGCATCGCGCTGTTCCGCGAGGAGTGCGAGCGGGTCGGCCGGCCCTACTCGCCCGCCATGGTGGCAACGGCGCGGGCGCTGCAAATGATCCACAGCGAGAGCGAGCGCGAGGCGGCCTACCAGACGCGCCGGCGGACGCTCGCCGTCATCGGCGACCTCGCGCGCGATACCCTGCCCGACCGAGTCGAGGACGACACCGCGGCGCTGCTCGGCACGCCCGACGAGGTGATCGCGCGCATCCGCGAGCTCGAGGCCGGCGGCGCGACCAACCTGCTGCTGGTCGACCCCAACGCGTCGGTCGGCAACCTCCGCGCCTTCGCCCGCGAGGTCATGCCGGCATTCCAGCCCAACCCGGCGGTCGCCGCCGATTGAGCGGCGTGGCGGAACTCTTCCAGCGAAGCCAGCGCCTAACCGCCGACTACGCAGGGCATTCGCATATGGAGCGCTCTTCGTCCTCCTCCCCAGCTTCGCTGGGGAGGTGCCCTGTCATACGGGGCGGAGGGGTCATGAGCCACAAATGACAGCGGTGCCAATGCCTCATGACCCCTCCGTCGCCGTATGACGGCGACACCTCCCCAGCGAAGCTGGGGAGGAGGAGAACAAACGGCGTGGCCATTATGCGAACCTGATTACCCATTAAGCTCCGCAGCGTAAGAAAGTTGTGCCCTCAGAGTGCCAAAGCGTCATCGAAGGGGGCAACAGCGGGGCTTCGCGCCCCACACCGAGGCACCTCCTATGGCGCGATATCGTGCGAGCGGACGCATCTGGGTAATCAGGTATGCGAATGCCCCGCCCAACTACGGCGTCGGCTTCGCGACGCGGTTCCATCGCGGGACAAATCGCTCTAGGATCGAACCACGCAAATCACAAGGGACAGGGAGGAACGTCCATGCAGATCAATCGTCGTACTCTTGGCAAGCTTGCGGCCGCCGGCGCTGCCACCGGCATCGCCGGCAGCGCCAGCGCACAGGCCAAGCCGATCACCATCGGCTTCGGCATGGCTCTGACCGGGGGCCTCGCGCCCAACGGCAAGGCGGCCCTTCTCTCGATGCAGATCTGGGAGGAGGAAATCAACGCCAAGGGCGGGCTGCTCGGCCGGCCGGTCAAGCTCGTTTACTACGATGACCAGTCCAATCCCTCGCAGGTTCCCGGCCTCTACACGAAGCTGATGGACGTCGACAAGGTCGACGTCGTGATCAGCGGATACGCCACCAACATGATCGCACCAGCGATGCCGGTGGTCATGCAGAAGGATCGTACCTTCTTCGGGCTGTTCGGCCTGGCGGTGAACACCGAGTTCAAGTATCCGCGCTACTTCTCGGTCCAGCCGGCCGGCGGACCGAAGCCGAAGGAGGCCTTCGCCGAGGGCTTCTTCGAGGTGGCGATGGCGCAGAACCCCAAGCCGGCGACCCTGGCGATGACCGGTGCCGACGCCGAGTTCCCGCGCCACGCGATGGACGGCGTGCGCAACATCGCCAAGAAATACAACCTGAAGATCGTCTACGACAAGACCTATCCGCCGGCGACGGCCGACTACTCGCCGCTCGTCCGCGCCATCGCCGCCACCAACCCCGATATCTTCTTCGCTTCGTCCTACCCGCCCGATTCGGTCGGCATCATCCGTGCCTCGAGCGAGATCGGCTTCAAGCCCAAGATGTTCGGCGGCGGCATGGTCGGCCTGCAGTCGACCGCCATCAAGACTCAGCTCGGGCCGCTGCTGAACGGCATCGTGGTCTACGATTTCTGGCTGCCCTGGGCGGGCTTCGCCACCGACGCCGCGCGCGAGTTCCTGAAGAAGTACCAGGCGAAATCGGCGGCCGCCGGCGTCGACCTGCTGGGCTACTACCTGCCGCCGTTCGGCTACGCCATCATGCAGGTGGTCGAGCAGACGGTTATCGGCGCAGGCGGCACCAACGATGCGAAGATGGCCGACTTCGCCCGCAAGAACACGTACAAGACGATCGTCGGCGACATCAAGTTCAACGCCGAGGGCGAATGGGCCGAGCCGCAGGTTCTCGCCTGCCAGTTCCAGGGAGTCACTGGCAACTCGGTCGACCAGTTCCGCGACCCGAAGACCGAGGTCATTCTCTGGCCGACGAAATACAAGACCGGCAACATCATCTACCCGTACGACCCGAAGAAGTGAAAGCGGGCGAACGCCCGCTGTCATCCTGAGCGTCAGCGAAGGATTTCATCGCCGCATACCACGAGAGAACGTCGTGGTCGGCGGCGATGAGATCCTTCACTTCGTTCAGGATGACAGATCGCTCGCCAGCTCGCGCCGCCTACCCGACCACCTTGCGATACGACCGCCTGGCGGCGACCTTGCCGTCTCTCAAGGTCATGAGAACGCCGTCACGAAGGCGTGGTCGGGTTCTCCCATAGTGGCGTCCGCCCAAAAGTCGGACGCCGGCACCAGGGGGTGGCGCTGCCAGCTTCTGTCAGGATCACGTCACGCCCCGAGATAGAACTCGCGGATCATGTCGTTGTTGTTCAGCGCCTCGGCCGATTCGCCTTCGAAGGCGATGCGGCCGTGCACGATCACGTAGCCGCGGTCGGCGATACGGACCGCCTGAGTGAAGTTCTGCTCCGCCATCAGGACAGTGAGGTTGTAGCTGTCCTTGAGCTCCTTGATCTTGTCGATCGTCCGGCTGACCAGCAGCGGCGCCAGGCCGACCGAAGGCTCGTCGATCAGCAGGATGCGCGGCGCCGACATCAGCGCGCGCGCGAGCGCAAGCATCTGCTGCTCGCCGCCGCTCATGCTGCCGGCGAGCTGGCCAGCCCGTTCCTTGAGACGGGGAAACGTCTCGAAGCAGAAGTCGAGATTGCGGGAGATTGCCGAGCGTGCCGTCGGCCGGAAGGCGCCCAGCATGAGGTTCTCGGTCACGGTCAGCTTGGGGAACAGCCGGCGGCCCTCGGGCACGAAGCCGACGCCGAGATCGACGATCTCCTCGGTCGAGCGGCCGACCAGCTCGTGCTGCGTTCCCTCGATCTCCGCCTTGATGCTGCCGGCCGACGGCTGCACCATGCCCATGACCGATTTCATCAGGGTCGACTTGCCGTTGCCGTTGGTGCCGAGCAAGGCCACCGTCTCCCCGGCGCCGACACGCAGCGACACGTCGTGCAGGATTCGCACGGCGCCATAGCCGGCGTCGACGTTCGCGATGGTGAGGCTACTCGCCAAGGTACGCCTTCACGACTTCGGGATCGCGCACCACGTCCTTGGGCGCACCGTCGGCGATCTTGCGCCCGGCTACCAGCACGGCCAGGCGCTGCGACACCTCCATCACCGCCCGCATGATGTGCTCGATCATGATCACGGTCACGCCCTGGTCGTTGAGGCGGATCAGCAGCGCGATGATCTCGTCGACCTCGTTGTGCGACAATCCGGCCATCACCTCGTCGGCAATCAGCAGCTTCGGCTCCGCCGCCATGGCGCGTGCCAGCTCGAGCTTGCGCATCTCGATCTGGGTGAGGTCGCGCGGCAGGCGATCGGCCTTGGCGACAAGACCGACCTCGCCCAGGAGATCCCGGCAGCGCGCAACGATCGCCTC
This sequence comes from Reyranella sp., assembly GCA_022844015.1. Taxonomy (GTDB): domain Bacteria; phylum Pseudomonadota; class Alphaproteobacteria; order Reyranellales; family Reyranellaceae; genus Reyranella. The sequence continues at coordinate 13,928 of JALHMO010000156.1, forward strand.
GTTGCCGATGGCCCTGGCGCCGCCGCGCGCGTTCACCGTGTAGAGGATGGGGATACGAAGGTTGTCCATCAGGGACAGGCTGCCGAAGGGGCGCGGCAGCTGGAAGCTGCGCGCCAGGCCGCGACGCGTGCGCTCGTGCGCCGACAGCCCGTCGAGCGCCTGACCGGCGAAGCGGACGCTGCCGGTCTCGTTCTGCAAGGTGCCGCAGATGCAGTTGACCAGGGTCGACTTGCCCGAACCGTTCGGCCCGATCAGGCCGAGGCGCTCGCCGTCCTGCACCTCGAGCTCGATGGAATCGAGGGCCACGAAGCCGCCGAAACGCTTGCCGAGCCCTTCGACATGCAGAATCGCCGTCATTTTTTCCTCTGGAACAGGCCGACGATGCCTTGCGGCGCCGCGATGACGAACACCACCAGCAGCACGCCCACGACCAGGACGTTGACCGCCGATGAGATGGTGACCCTGAGGTACTCCTGCAGGCCTCCCACCAGCACCGCACCGACGATCGGGCCGACCCAGCTGTTCATGCCGCCGATCAACGGCATGGCGATCGCGTTGACCGCGTAGTTCAGGCTGAAGCCCGAAGCCGGGTCGAGGTAGGTGACGTAGTAGGGCAGCGGCGCGCCGGCCATGCCCATGAATCCGCCGGACAGCGTCGTGGCGATCAGCTTCAGCTTGAGCGTCGGCACGCCCGAGGCTTCAGCCGCCGCCTCGTCGTCGCGAATCGCGGTGAAGCCGTAGCCCAGCGCCGACCGTTCGATGGCGCGCGCCGTGGCGAGCACGATGACACAGAGCCCCAGCATGACCAGGAACAGGTACTGGACGTACTCGCCGCCGATCAGCGGCGCCACGCGCGGGCGCAGCACGTAGGCACCGCGCGCCCCTCCGACGAAGTCCCAGTTGGTGATCAGCGTCTGCACCACCACCGCGAGGGCGAGGGTGGCGATCGAGAAGAACACCCCGCGCAAGCGCAGGGTCAGATAGCCGGTTCCAAGGCCGACAAGGCCGGCCATGACGCCGCCAACCAGAACCATGACGGGCAGCGGCAACGCCGGGACAAGCTTGTACAGGACCACCGTCGAGTAGGCGCCGATGGCGAAGAACGCCGTAACGCCGAAATTCACGTAGCCGGTGTAGCCGCCCAGGATGTTCCAGGCAGTGCCGAGCACGATGTACTGCACCACGACATAGGCGGCGAAGAAGGCGTAGCTGTTGTCGATCCAGCGGCCGCACGCGAAGATCACCGCTGCTGCCGCGATCAGGCAGAGGATGAACGGTACCCCGCGCATGCCCGGGGCGACCGCCCTATCGGCCAAGGATACCACTGGGCCGTACCGCCAAGGTGACGAGCAGGATGCCGAAAGCCACGGCGGGCGCCCAGGACGGGCCGAAGAAAGTCGCGGTCAGGCTCTCGGCGATGCCCAGGGTCACGGCCGCGATGACCATGCCGGGGAAGCTGCCCAGCCCGCCAAGAACGACGATGGCGAAGACGCGGCCGATATACTCGCGCCCGATCGACGGCTCGACCGGCTGTATGATGATCAGGAACGCGCCGGCCAGCGAGGCGGTGGCGATCGACAGGCCGAAGGCGATGCGCTTGATCTTGACCGGATCAGCCGCCATCAGGCGAAGCGCCTGCTGGTCCTGGGCCACTGCCTGGATGGCGCGGCCGACGAAGGTGCGCGACAGGAAGAGCTGCAGCCCGACCACCATGATCATCGCGATCACGAAGGGGACCAGGAGCCGCAGCGGCAGCTCGACGACGCCGAGATCGAGGTTGGCACCGATGTAGGGCGCCTGGACCAGGCGATAGTCGACGCCGAACACGAGCACCAGGGTCACCTCGGTGATGAACAGGATGCCGAAGAAGAATGCCAGGCCACGCAACGACTGGTCGTTCCGGCGCTCGAAGGCCACGTAGTAGACCTGATAGGCGAGCATGCCCAGCAGGTAGAAGGCTGGGGTCGCGATGAGAGCGGCCAGGATCGGATCCATGCCCAGCATCGAGTTGCCGATGAAGGCGACGTAGGATCCGAGAAGGATAAAGGCCGGATGGGCGATGTTGACTACGTCCAGCAGGCCGAAGGCGATCGCCACGCCCATCGACACGGCGGCATAGAACCCGCCGAGCAACAGCCCCGAGATGATGGCGTTTACCAGAAGATCGATCGAACCATCCATGCAGTCGATCAACCCGTCGATGCCGCGTCGCCGCAGGTCTGTGCTGGCATGCCCGTCTCTCCCAACAATCCGGCGCTCGTAACGTCGCTCTGGGTTCACAGTGTGCGCTAACCGAGCGATGATTGCCTAGAGTTTTTTGCTCGCCTCGCCACGCGATGGGAAGTCCGAAAAGTTGGTGCACTCACAGCGATGGTCAATTGCCGATCAGCGCCTGGTAGACGAGATCGCGCATCAGATAGCGGTAGCGCAGGCGGGCTGCCGGCGACTGCATCATGAACACGACGTACATGCGCTCGCGCGGGTCGTGCCAGAAATAGGTGCCATAAGCGCCGCCCCAGAAGTAGTCGTGGGGCGAACCAGGCAACGGGCTTCGGCCCTGGTCATTGCGCACAGCGAAGCCGAGCCCGAACCCTTGCCCCATGCGTCCGCTGGGCTCCATCGCCTCGAAGCGCCACATGTCGTCACCCATCTTGATGTCGGGCGGCAGGGCATCGGCCGTCATCAGGTCGATCGACTTGCGCGACAGCAGGCGCACGCCGTCGAGCTGGCCGCCGTTGGCGAACATCTGGAGAAAGCGCGCGTAGTCGGCCGCGGTGGATACCATGCCGCCGCCGCCCGACCGCCACACGAATTTCTCCGTGATGTCGGGCACCGCCGGCAGCTCGTTCCTGGGTCCCTCCTTCATCGGCCGGGCGCCGCGCGCCTTCTTGTCCGCGCCGACCTCGAAGGCGGTGTCGCCCATCTTCAAAGGCTTGGTGATGCGCTCCTCGATGAACTTGTCGAGCGGCATGCCCGAGGCGATCTCGACGACGCGGCCCAGCACGTCGGTCGACATCGAGTATTCCCAGGTCGTCCCGGGCTGATAGAGCAGAGCGAGCTTCGCCAGCTTGTCGGCCATCTCGGCGTTGGTCTGACCGCGGTCGTTGACCTTCATGTCGAGATAGGACTGCTTGACGACATTGGCGCCGAGGACGCCATAGGTCAGGCCCGAGGTGTGGCGCATCAGGTCCTGCACCGTCATCGGGCGAGCCTGGGGCACGAGCGTGTACTCGACCGTACCGTCGTCTTTCTTGCGCGGCACCGAGACCTTGGTGTCGGCGAAGGCGGGGATGTAGCGCGCGACCGGATCGGCGAGCGTGATCCTGCCCTCCTCGACCAGCAGCATTGCCGCCACGCTGACGATCGGCTTGGTCATCGAAGCGATGCGGAAGATCGTGTCGTTGGTCATCGGCACCTTGGCTTCCTTGTCGCGAAATCCGAAGGAATCGAACATCACCAGCTTGCCATTGCGCGCGATCAGCACGACGGCACCCGGCAGCTCGTTATTCTTGACGCCTTCGTTCATGCGATCGGACAGTCGCTTGAGCCGGGTGGAGACGAACCCCACCTCCTCCGGGGATTGCGCCTTGGGAATCCCCTGCGCGCCGGCCGGCAACGCGACCCCTATCGCCAAGGCGGCCAGGACGGCCGCACGAAAAATCGACATCGGATTTCCTCCTCGTTGCGCCCATCAAAGCAAAACGCCCCGCGGCACGCGAGGATGATCAGGCGACGATGATCCGCTCCACGAACCATACGGCGCCGAAGCAGGCGACGACGAGCGACAGGATCCGTGGCAGGCCGGGCAGGCGCTCGGGTCGCGATGCCCAGGCGAGCGGCGGCAGCACGACGGCAACGAAGGCGAGCTGCCCCAGCTCGACGCCGATATTGAAGCCGACCAGCGCCCGGACCAGCGCGTCCGGCGCCAGGCCGAGCTCGCCCAGGGCCGAGGCGAATCCCAAGCCGTGGACGAGGCCGAACAGGGCCGCGACGAGCCAGCGCCGCCCGAGGCCGCCCGGGGCGAGGACGTTCTCCAGGCCCACCCAGACGATCGACGCGGCGATCAGCGGCTCGACGATCCGCGACGGCACGTCGACCAGGCCGAGCACCGCCAGGCTTAGGGTCTGTGACGAAATAATCGAATCCATTTGGGTTGTATAAAGCAGTAATAGAATCCAGATTTCGAGCATATGGGGTAGAGAGACACTATATATTGACGAGGTGGTCGACTGGGAC
>JALHMO010000157.1 GCA_022844015.1 Reyranella sp.
CAAATCGCTCAATATTCGATACCACCGCTTCCACCCGGACTGGAACTACACCATCCGGCCGAAAATCAAACACTCAACCTCGTGACGATCGAAGCGTTTATTTTGTCACAGACCCTTAGTATCGACCGCGCGCATGTCGACGTTTGACTTCCTTCTCGATCACGGCATTCATTTCTTCGACCGTGTGCGGCGGTCCTTTGTATTTCAGAATGCCAACCCAGTCGTCGATGGTGTATTTCTTTTTCCTCTCGACCGGCTTGAGCAGCAATCCTTCGGGGCGATCCTCCACGGTCAAGAGCGTTCCTGCCTTCCAGCGCCGCTTGTCGCGGATCGCCTTCGGCAAAACCACCTGCCCTTTCGTCGAGATCCTCGTCTGCATCACAAGCATCTTACCGGTAAGATCGGAAAGGCGTCAAATGATCGGCTTCTCCTCGAGATTGCGCACGCGCTGCCGTCGCCCGCGCAGGCTGGCGCTCTCGAGCTGGCCGCGTGCCGCCAGGATGTCGCGGCCGCGCGGCGGGCGCGCCGGGGCGCCGAGGCCGCCCGCGTTGACGATCCTGGCGAAGCGGTGGATGCGGTTGTTGGAGCTGCACTCGTAGCACGCGCCGGGCCAGGGGTTGAACGGGGATCAGGTTCATCTCGGCGTGGATCGTCGCGAGCAGGCGCGCCAACTCGCGGGCGTCGGTGTCGGGCGGTTACACTGCCCGCACCTTCTCCCTCCGGCCACGCAGGCTGGCGCTCTTGAGCTGGCCGCAGGCGGCCAGGATGTCACGGCCGCGCGGCGTGCGTACGGGAGCGCTGAGGCCGCCCGCGTTGACGATCTCGGCGAAGCGGTGGATGCGGTTGTTGGAGCTGCACTCGTAGGGTGCGCCCGGCCACGGGTTGAACGGGATCAGATTCACCTTGGCGTGGATCGGCGCCAGCAGGCGGACCAGCTCGCGCGCATCGGCGTCGCTGTCGTTGATGCCCTTCAGCATGGCGTACTCGAAGGTGATGCGCCGGCTGTTGCGGGCGCCGGGATAGGCGGCGCAGGCGGCCAGCAGCTCGGCGATCGGCCATTTGCGGTTGATCGGCACCAGCGTGTCGCGCACCTCGTCGCTCACCGCATGCAGCGAGACCGCGAGATTGACGTCGAGCACCTCGCCCACCCTGGCGACCATCGGCACGACGCCGGAGGTCGAGAGCGTGATGCGCCGCCGGCTGAGCGCGATGCCCTGCTCGTCCATGACGATCCTGAGCGCGGTCGCGACGTTGTCGAAATTGTAGAGCGGCTCGCCCATGCCCATCATGACGATGTTGGACAGCATGCGCGTGGTCTCGGTCGGCGTCGGCCATTCGCCGTAGCTGTCGCGCGCCACCATGAACTGGCCGACGATTTCGTCGGGCGCCAGGTTGCGCACCAGGGGCTGCGTGCCGGTGTGGCAGAAGCTGCAGGTCAGCGTGCAGCCGACCTGGCTCGACACGCACACCGAGCCGCGATCCTCCTCCGGGATGTTGACCGTCTCGGCCTCGTTGCCGTCGGCGAAGCGCAGCAGCCACTTGCGCGTGCCGTCGACCGAGCGCTGCTCGGTCACGATCCCGGGCCGGGCGATGACGAACAGCTCGGCGAGCCGCTCGCGCGTCTTGCGCGCGATGTTGGTCATGCGCTCGAAGTCGGTGACGCCATGCCAGTACATCCACTGCCAGACCTGGCGGGCGCGGAAGGGCTCCAGCCCGGCCTCGACCAGGGCCGCCTTCAGCGCCTCGCGCGACAGCCCGACCAGGTTGCGGCGCAAATCGTTGCGGCCGTGGAACGGCTCGACGATCTGCAACGGCGAGGGGGGCAGGAGGGACATGGTGGGGGCTCAAATAGGCGCCATGCAGGGTGTGCGCAAGCGGTGGGGCGGGGCGCGCCGATCGTTCTCCTGCCCAGCGAATGCTGGGGAGGAATATCAGCGGCCGCGAGCCGCCCGCTGGCGCTGCTTGCGCTTGTAGATCGGCTCGCCGAACACCGGCAGCTCGATCGGGCCGACCGGTCCGCCCGCGGCGACCGGTCGCTCGGCGTGGCGGCCGAGGCTCAGGAGCCGGTCGTACATGACGAGGGCGCCGGCCACCCCGAGATTGACCGAGAAACGGGTAGGGATCCTGACCACGAAGTCGCAGATCGCCTGCACGTCGGCCGACAGGCCCTCGCGCTCGGCGCCCAGGATGTAGGCCGCCTGGCGCGGATGGCGGAAGCTCGGAAGCTCGATTGCCTGGTCGGTGATCTCGATGCCGACCAGGCGACAGCCCTCGGGCAGGCGAAGGGACTCCAGGTTGGCGAAATCGTAGGTCGGGACCGAGCGGGGCGTGTCCGAGGTGTCGCTGCGGGACCCCTCGCGGCGATTGTACTGGGCGCCCAGCGTGAACACGAAGGACGCGCCGAAGGCATGGGCGGTGCGGAACAAAGTGCCGACATTCACCGCCTTGCTCACGCCTTCCACACCGATGCCGAAATAGCCTTTCATGGCCCTCGGATTTGTTGCATTAACCCCGGCAGGGCGTTGCCGGCCCCTCGGGTAGCGCCGCGTTCGTTGTGAAACAAGGCCAGAATGACGGTTTCTTCGCCGATGGATGATGTCCGTGCCCAATACGAGGCGCTGCCCTATCCTGCGCGCGATCCGCGCGACGAGGCGATCCGGCTGATCACCGGCACCCCGAGCCACATCCTCGAGGTCAATCACTACCTGTTCTCCGGCCGCCTGAATTTCGCCCGCCCGTTCCGCGCCCTGGTCGCCGGCGGTGGCACCGGGGACGCCTGCATCATGCTGGCCCAGCAGATCGTCGACCGGCGCTGCCCGGGCGAAGTCGTCTACATGGACCTGTCGACGGCGTCGCGGCAGGTCTGCGAGGCGCGCGCCAAGGCGCGTGGCCTGCGCAACATCCGCTTCATCACCGGATCGATCCTCGACCTGCCGACGATGCCGATCGGCCAGTTCGATTACATCGATTGCACCGGCGTGCTGCACCACATGCCCGAACCGGTCGTCGGCATGCGCGCGCTCGCCACCGTGCTGCAGCCGGAAGGCGGGCTGGGCGTGATGCTCTACGGCGAGTACGGACGCAGCGGCGTCTATCCCCTGCAGGAGATGCTGCGCACGCTGGCGCCCACCTCGATGGCGCTGGAGGACCGGCTGGCGATGGCCAAGCGGCTGATCCGGTTCCTGCCGACCACCAACCTGTTCCGCCGCAACCCCTATCTCAACGACCACGTCACCGGCGGCGATGCCGGGCTCTACGACCTGCTGCTGCACAGCTGCGATCGCGCCTTCACGGTGCCGCACATCGGCGAGATGGCGAGCGAATCGGGCCTGCGCGTCGTCGCCTTCCTCGAGCCGGTGCGCTACGAGCCGGCGACCTACATGAGCGACCCGATCATCGCGCGACAGGCCAGTTCCCTGCCGCTGATCGAGCGCGCCGCCTTCGCCGAGCGCCTGGCCGGCAACCTGCGCACCCACGTCTTCTACGCCACGCGCGCCGGCTTCGACACGGTGGCGCGGCCGGAGGACACCTCGGCCATCCCGGTGCTGCGCGAGGTCGACGCCCAGAAGCTCGCCGCCGGCATGCAGCCCGGCGCACCGCTGATCGCCAATCTCGACGGCTTCCCGTGGCGCGCCCAGCTGCCGCCGCTGGCGCCGCGCATCATTGGCGAGATCGACGGCCGCAAGACCGTGGCCGAGATCTACACCTCGCTCGGCGCCCAGGGCGGCCTGCCGCGGTGGGAGGATTTCTATGCCCAGTTCGAGGACCTCTACCTCAAGCTGAACGGGGTCAATCACCTGCTGCTGCGCTTCAGGACTTGAGCAGCGTCGGTGACAGCACGATCGATCCTGGGCAGCGACCAGGATCACGCTGAGCATGCATCGGCAGCGCAGGCATGGCTCGATTTTCTTATCGTCAGAAAATTGGCATTGTGCTAGATGCTAAGGTCAAGAAATTGGCCTATCTCCCGCATTGACGGCGCCAAATGGCCAGAAAGTCGCTGGAAGATCTCCCTGAGACCTTTGTCTCGACTTCCGAGACGAGCAGCCTTGCCTCGAAGGCCGTGCGCGCGGGCAAGCTCAGGAAACTGGCCTCGCGACTCTACACCAGGGATCTGGCCTCCGCGCCCGACGTGCTCGTGCGGCGCCATCTCTGGGCGATTCTTTCGGGCTATTTCCCGGACGCCCTGATTGCCGACCGGACTGCACTGGAAGGGGTCCCGGCAAAAGATGGCTCTGTCTTCCTGGTTTCCCAGGGCACCCAAAGCGACGTCGAGCTGCCTGGATTTACGCTCCGGCCCCGGCGCGGCGCGCCGGCCCAAGAATCCGATATGCCCTTCATGGGCGTCCTGCATCTAACATCGCCGGCGCGGACCCTCCTGGACAACTTCGCCCCGAGCCGGAGCCGGGGCTCGACCGCACGGACGCTGACAAGGGCGGAAATCGAAGCCCACCTCGAGACGATCCTGCGACGATCAGGCGAAGCCCAGCTGAACAAGCTCCGTGACGGCGCGCGCGCCCTGGCACCCGTCATCGATCGGGAGAAGGAGCTTGCTGCGCTCGACAAGATGATCGGCGCGCTCCTCAACACACGGACGGACAGTTTACAGACACCTGCCGCACGCGCGCGACGAAGGGGAATGGCTTACGATCCGGCGCGCCTGGACCTGTTCGAGTCGTTGCGTGCCGAGCTGCACAGAACGCCACCGCAAACGCGGCCCGCCGCTGCCGACGACGGAACGACCCTTCCGTTCTTCGAAGCCTACTTCTCCAACTTCATCGAGGGCACAGAGTTCGACGTCGAGGACGCCGCCGCCATCGTCTTCGACAATCGCATCCCGACAGCACGCCCCGAAGACGCTCACGACATTCTCGGCACGTACCGCATCGTCGCCGATTCACGCGAGATGTCGCAAAGACCAGAGAATTCCGACGAGCTCGAGCACCTCCTCAAACGCCGCCACGAAGCCATCATGGGGGCTCGACCTGCCAAATCACCTGGCCAATACAAAGCCGAACCGAACCGCGCCGGGGGCACCATGTTCGTCGCTCCCGATCTTGTCCGAGGAACGCTCTCTCAGGGCTTCACGGTGTACCGCTCGCTGCAGACTCCCTTCCAGCGCGCGGTCTTCATGATGTTCCTGGTCGCCGAGGTCCATCCATTCGTCGATGGAAACGGGCGCGTCAGCCGGATCATGATGAATGCCGAGCTCGTTGCGACGAGAGAGCAACGGATCATCATCCCGACGATCTACCGTGCCAACTATCTCGCCGCCTTGAAGGCGATCTCGAACCGCACGAGCGCGAGCCCGATCGTCCAGGTGCTGGACTACGCGCAGCGCTTCACGCAAGCCGTCGATTGGAAGAGCTTCAAGAGAGCCGAAGCCGACCTGGAAGGCGCTCACGCCTTCGTGGACAGCGCGGAAGCGGACAACAGGGGGATTCGCCTTCAGTTGCCTGCCAGGAGGGAGTAGGCGATTGCCGATCTTCGGTTGGCCGGTGGCGTCGAGATCAAGGGACCTGAGCCTCGAGCCGGCGTTCCATCAGGCGCCGCTCCGGCTCGGTGCGCGCGAGCGCCAGCGCCATCTCGAGCTCGACCCTCGCTTCGCGGCGACGGCCCAGATCCGACAGGAAGACGCCCGCGGCGGCGTGGGCGTAGGGGCTCGAATCGAGCGGCGGCAGGGCGTCGAGCCCCGCCGCTGCACCCCGGGCGCGGCCGATCGCGACGGCTCGCGCAAGGGCTGCGACCGGCGAGGGGTCGATCTCGATCAGCTGGTCGTAGATCGCGGCAATGCGCGGCCAGTCGGTCGCCGGGGCACTCGGCGCCGTGGCGTGAAGGGCGGCGATCTCGGCCCGCAGATGCCATACGGTGAGTTCCTCGCCGGCGGCCGAGCGCTCGAGATGGGCGAGGCCCGCGACGATCAGCCGGCCGTCCCAGCGCTCGCGCGGCTGGTCGTCCAGAAGCTGGGCAACGCCGTCCGGCCCGACCCGGGTCGGCAGGCGGGCGGCCGTGAGGGCGAGCAGCGCCGCCAGCGCGTCGCTGGCCGGGCCCGCCGTCATCGGATGCCGCGCCAGCGCGCGGGCGAGCCGTACCGCCTCGACGCAGAGCTCGGCCTGGACCAGCGCCTCGCCGGATGACGCCGAGTAGCCCTCGTTGAACATCAGGTAGAGCGCGGTGCGCACCGACTCGGCACGCTCGGCCAGCGCCTCGGGCGGCGGCGCCTCGATGGCGATCCCGATCGTCCCGAGCTGGCGGCGCGCCCGCACCAGGCGCTGCGCGATCGCCGCCGGCTCGCCCAGCAGCCCGGCGGCGATCTGGCGGACCGTGAGGCCGCACACCGACTTCAGGGCGAAGGTGACGCGCAGCTCCGGCGACAGGACCGGATGGCAGACGGCGAACAGAAGCGCCAGCTCATCGTCGCTGAGCTCGCGATCGAAATGGCCGTCATGCCGTTCCGTCACCGGCGCGAGCGGCACAAGCTCGCCGGCGAGCGCGAGGCCGCGCGCCTCGTGCCGCAGCAGGTCGAAGGCGCGGTTGCGGGCCACGATTGCGAGCCACGTCTCGGGCCTGGCGGGCACGCCCTTGAAGGGCCACGAGGTCAGCGCCTGGAGGAGAGCATGCTGCACCGAATCCTCGGCGACGGCGATGCGGCCGGCACCGAGGCGGCGCGCCAGGGCAGCGACCAGCCGGCTCGCCGAATCGCGGGCGAGCGACTCGACGAGCCGGTGGACCCGACCGTCCGAGGGTCGATCAGAGGGGCCAGCCGGAAAACCCGCCAAGGGTGCGGCTCAGCTCGCCGCCGCGCGAGCCTGCGACGTATCCTCGATCGGACGCAGCTCGACCCAGTTGGTGGCCGCGACGGCGAGATGAGGACATTCCCGGGCGATGGCTTCCGCCTCGGCGGCATCGCGCACCTCGATGACGAAGTAGCCGCCGATCACGTCCTTGGCCTCGGCATAGGGGCCGTCGCTGGCGACCGGCCGGCCATCCTGGACCTTGATGTGCCGGCCACCGCTTGCGGCGAGCTTCTCGCCGCCGGCCAGCTTGCCCTTCTGCCGCAGGCTGTCGGCCCAGGCCGAGTAGCGCCTGATCATCTCCAGCATCTTCTCGCGCGGCAGGTCCATGGTGTAGTTCGGCACCTGGTGCAGCAGCAGCATGTATTGCGCCATCTCGCTCTCCTTCGCTCCGACGGACGATCCCGTCACCCCATCGACGTTCGGGCAGGGCTGGAATCGACATCGGCTGACAGGAACTTCGTTGCGCACACGCTTTGCTGCTCTCGCGCGGAACGGCCGCTTTACCGAACGTCCCCGGCAGCGAACTATAGCACTGCTTTGTCACGGGCTCGGCGCATCATCGGAGTGGGACCATGGATGTGACCACGAACGACTCGCGAGCGGCAGGTGCGGGGCCGGACCCATGGGCGTCAGAATAGAAGGAAACCTCATCCTGAGGAGCGCCCGGAGGGCGCGTCTCGAAGGATGGGCCACACAAGAGATCATTGGAGAAGCCGTGTCGCAGCACCTCACTGTTACCGACCAAAGGGCGAAGGCTACGTCGCCCGAATCGAGACGCGGCCCTCTGGGCCGATCCTCAGGGTGAGGTCCCTTTGTATGTCAACGCCTATGGGGCCGGCCCCGGGATCCGCGCTCCCTCCCGTCGGGCCGACGCGAACGGCAACGACCCGGGATGGCCGCACCCTTGCCTATGTCGAGGTGGGTGATTCAGAGGGACCGCTGGTGATCCACAATCACGGCGGCCCCAGCAGCCGGCTCGAGGCGCGCCTCCTGGCACGACCCGCATCGAAGAACCGATTGCGCCTCGTCTGCGTCGATCGCCCCGGCATCGGGCAGTCCAGCCCCCAGAAAACGCGCACCTATGCCGGGTGGGCCGACGACCTGACGACGATCGCCGATGCGTTGGGCCACGACGCGTTCGGCGTGACGGGCTGGTCGGAGGGAGGCCCGTGGGCGCTCGCGGCTGCCGCCTACATCGATCCTCATCGACTGCGGCATGTCAGCAGCATCGCGGGCGGCGGCTACGGCGCATTCGGCGACAACTGGGCAGCCGATCATCTCTCCAGCGCCGACGCGCTCGGGGGCTTCCTCGCCCTGCACTTCGAGCCCGGACTCCGCCTCATGTACGCCGCCCTTGGAATGACTGCCGAGCACTTTCGCACGACCTACATCGAGCAGCTGCGCAAGGCCGTCGACGACGACGATCGACGGATCCTGCTTCAGCCGGATGTCGCAGCCGCCTTCAGCGAGACGAGCGCCGAATGCTTCGCGCAAGGCAGCGACGGGCTGGTGCGCGACGCCGAGCTTCTCTACCGGCGTTGGGCGTTCGACGTGACGGCGATCGAGCGTCCGGTCCACCTGTGGCAAGGAACGCACGATCGGCTCGTGCCGCCTGCGATCAACAAGACCGTGGCCGACCGGATGCCTGGAGCGGTGTGGCATCCGGTCGAGGGCGCCGGGCATTTCGTCGCGATCGGCTCAGGCGACGACTGGCTCGCTGTCGCCGCGGAGGAATTGGGCGAGGGACACTAGAGTGAAATCCTCACCCTGAGAGCCTGTGACTTTCTCGATAGTCGCTTTTGGCGATTGATGAGGTCGCTACCGCGAATTTTTCTGTCGTCCTGAGCGCAGCGAAGGACCTCATCGCCGCTTGGTACGAGTGTACTTTGGAACTTCTGGCGATGAGATCCTTCGCTCCGCTCAGGATGACAGGAGAGGGACGACAGAGATCAATAAAGTCACATCATCTGAGGAGCCGCGCACAGCGCGGCGTCTCGATTCGGGTGAAGTAAGCTTCGCCCTTTGTCGACAACAGACACGGCGTCTGGGGCCCATCCTTCGAGACGCGCCCTCCGGGCGCTCCTCAGGATGAGGACGCTTTTTTGGTGCTTCAGCCAAAGAGGATCACACTCGAGCTTTTCGATCGGATGGAACCGCTCGCGGGTCCATCAGGTCGAAAACGCACGTCGAACGACTACCCCTTCAGCGCCTCCGGGTTGATCAGGTTGATCGGCTTGCCGTCGAGCCAGGCCTCGATGTCCTCGATGGTGCCGGCGTAGAAATGGCGATAGCTGTCCTCGACGACGTAGCCCAGGTGCGGCACCAGGGTGACGTTGTCGAGCCTGGTGAAGGGATGGCCCTTGGGCAGCGGCTCCTTGTCGTACACGTCGAGGCCGGCATGGGCGATGGTGCCGTTCTGGAGGGCGGCGAGCAGAGCCGCTTCGTCGACGATCGGCCCGCGCGAGGTGTTGATCAGGATCGCGGACTTTTTCATCCTGGCGAGATCGGCCGCCCCCAGCAGGCCCCGCGTGCGCTCGGACAGGATGAGATGGATGGAGACGAAATCGGACGTCGTCAGAAGCTCGTCCTTGCCGACCAGGCGCGCTCCGCCCTGGGCTGCCTTCTCCGCCGTCAGGTTCTGGCTCCACGCCACCACGTCCATGCCGAACGCCTTGGCATAGCCCGCAACCCGGCTGCCCAGGCGGCCCAGCCCGAGCACGCCCAGCCGCTTGCCTTCGAGGACGTTCATCTGGGTGATGCCGTCGTGCCAGCCGCCGGTGCGCATCAGGCGCTCGGCCTTGGCGAGGTCGCGCGCGCACGACATCAGCAACGCCCAGCACAGCTCGGCGGTCGGCGCATTCGAGCCGCCGCCCGGCGTGTTGCTGATCGGGATGCCGCGCTCGGTCGCCGCCTTGTCGTCCAGGCTCGAGGCGCGCGCGCCGGTCAGCACCATGAATTTCAGGTTGGGCAGCCTCTCGATCAACGCGCGCGGGAACGGCGTGCGCTCGCGCAGCAGGCCCAGCACGTCGAACGGCGCCAGCCTGGCGGCCGCGTCCTCGACCGACGAGAAGGGCTCGTGAAAGACCGTGATCTCGACGCCGCGCTTCTTCAGCCGATCCCAGTCGGCCATGCGCATGGCCACCTTCTGGTAATCGTCGAGCAGGGCGAGCTTGTGGGTTTGCGGCATGGCGTTTCCTGGGAGATATTGGTGAGAACGTTGGCGGAAACGCCGACTATAGCCGCAGGAGGCGGCCGTGAGCATCACAGTCCAGCCGACCCGTCCCGACTTCGTCGCCGAGATTTCCGGCATCGACCTGGCCCAGCCCCTGGCAGCAGCCGACCGCGACGCCATCGAGCGCGCCATAGACCGCTATGCCGTCGTGGTCTTCCGTGGCCAGACGCTCGACGACGACCAGCAGGTCGCCTTCGCCCGCCATTTCGGGCCGATCCAGGCGGCGGCCCAGAAGGCGCGCCATACCGGCATCAAGCATCGCATCCCGGGCAACGACATCGCCGACATCTCCAACCTCGACGGCGATTCGAGGATCCTCGAGACCGACAGCAAGCGCCGGCTCGACTGGCTGGCCAACCGCCTGTGGCACACCGACGCCTCGTTCCGCGCCGTGCCCGGCGCGCTCTCCATGCTCTACGCCCATGTCGTGCCCGACGACGGCGGCGACACCCAGTTCGCCGACCTGCGCGCCGCCTACGACGCGCTGCCCGAGACGACCAGGACGCAGATCGAGGATCTCGTCGCCGAGCATTCGATCTTCCATTCGCGCGGCCAGCTCTCGGTGACCGCGTACACGCCGGAAGAGGTGGCGAACCTGCCGCCGGTGCCGCAACGCGTCATCCGCCGGCACGCGGGCTCGGGCCGCAAGACCCTCTATCTCGCCTCGCATGCCTCGCACATCATCGGCATGCCGATCGCCGACGGCCGCCTGCTTCTGATGGACCTGATGGAGCACGCCACCCAGCCCCGGTTCACGCATGCCCACCGCTGGCGGGTCGGCGACCTGGTGATCTGGGACAACCGCTGCACCATGCACCGCGCCCGCCCCTTCGATACCACCAAGGTGCGCGACCTTCGCCGAGTCACGACGCGCGACGTCGCCTCGACCCTCGAGCAGGCTGCCTGAGGTGCCTTCATGATCGTCATCAACGGCCTGAATCCTGTCAGAGACATCGATGACTACGTTAGAGACCTTGCCGATGAGGGGCTTCCCGCATCGGCCATCGTCGCCTGCCTGATCCGCTACGCCGAAGCCGCCCCGCTGCTGCTGGCGCTGCTCGCCCGCGCCGCCGACGACGACGAGGATGTCGAAGACATCGATCCCTGCCGGTTCTTCAATGCCATCCACATCATGGCCGGTGCCCGCGACAAGCGCGCCTTCGCACCCTTGCTGCAGGTGCTGCGCCGGCCTGACGAGGAGCTGGATCCACTTCTCGGGGCAGCAATCTCGACGCTGCCGCGCATCGCGATCGCCACCTTCGACGGCGCCAGCAAGGAGCTGTTCAACGCCATCCTCGATCCGAAGCTGAGTCAGCTCAATCGTGTCGCTCTGATCGAGGCAGCCACCTATCTGACCTGGGAAGGGCGTATCGAACGCAAGGTCATGGTCGAGTTCCTCGAGCAATTCGAATCTGCAGGCTTAGCCGACAAAGGGTCCATGCTCTGGGGTTCATGGTTCACCGCGATTGCCCTCCTGGGCCTGCGCGAGCTGGTGCCGGCGCTTCGGCGGGCCGAGGAGAAAGAGCTGATTCCCGACGATGTCGACCTCGATCACATTGCGGAGGTTTGGAGCGAAGCGGAGCAGAGGCCGGACGATCCCGAACGCTTCGAGCTCCGGGATCTGGGCTACATCGACAACGCCCTCGAAACCCTGCAGCAATACGTCGAGCTCGACGAAGCCTATGACGAAGCGATGGGCGAAGAATGGGAAGGCGACGAGGACGAGGAAGGCGACGAATTCGAGAAGGAGGCGTTCAAGCTCGCGTTCGACAGCGAGGTGGCGCGATTGGCGGCACATACGCCGGTCGTCAATCCCCTTCGCAATGTCGGCCGCAACGCCCCCTGCCCTTGCGGCAGCGGCAAGAAGGCGAAGCGGTGCTGCCTCGCCGCGTGATCCCAAGCTCGGGTTCTTCGGGACAGCGCACGACTGCCCTGAGCACCGTCGAAGAGTCCCGCTCGCTCAGGACAGGCGCACGCGGTCCGGAAGGGCATGAGCTTTGAAGGCGCGCGCGTGATGGCCCGACCTCAGGACATCTGGCTGGCCTCCGGCGTGCGCACGCCGTTCGCCAAGGTCGACGGAGCGCTCGCCGCCCACGACGCCATCGAGCTCTCGGTGCCGGTGGCGCGGCACATGGTCGACCGGCTGAAGGGCGGAAAGCCCGACTTCGCGGTGTGGGGCGTCGTCGTGCCGAGCCTCACCTTCAGCAACATCGCGCGCGAGGTGCTGATGGATGCCGGCATCGATGCCACGGTGCCGGCCTTCTCCACCGTGATGGCCTGCTCGACCAGCATGATGGGCGTCATCGAGGCGGCCGGCATGATCGATGGCGGCGGCGGCGACCTCGCCCTGGTCGGCGGCGTCGACAGCCTGAGCCGGGTGCAGATCGGCCTCGGCCAGCGCCTGTCCGACTGGCTGCGCAAGTTCCAGCAGGCGCGCTCGCTCGGCCAGAAGCTCGACCACGTGACGCACGTCCACCTGAAGGACATCCGTCTGTTCATCCCGGCGATCGCGAACCGCACGACCGGGCTCAGCATGGGCGAGCATACCGAGATCACCGCCAAGGAGTGGCAGATCGGGCGAACGCAGCAGGACGAGATCGCGCTGGCCAGCCACCAGCGCGCCGTCGCGGCGTGGGACAGGGGCTTCTTCGACGACCTGGTGATCCCGATGGGCGGGCTGGCGCGCGACGGCATACCGCGCAAGGACACCTCGCTCGACAAGCTGGCACGCCTGCCGCCGTCGTTCGACCGCACCAGCGGACAGGGCAGCCTGACCGCCGGCAATTCCTCGCCGCTCACCGACGGCGCCGCGGCGATCTGGGTGGCTTCGTCGAAGGGCCTCGCGCGCCTGCCGGCCGAGACGCCGCGCGTGAAGCTGGTCGATTGGGAGATCGGCTCGGTCGATTTCCGCACCGAGGGGCTGCTGATGGCACCGGCCTTCGCCATTCCGCGCCTGCTCGCTCGCCATGATCTCGGCTACGCCGACATCCATCTCTGGGAGATCCACGAGGCCTTCGCCGCCCAGGTCGCCTTTCACATGAAGGCGCTGCAGGACACCGCCTTCCTGCGCGACAAGGCGAAGGTGCCGCGCGATTTCGGCGCCTTCCCCGCCGAGCGCATGAACCCCAACGGCGGCAGCACGGCGCTCGGCCATCCGTTCGGCGCCACCGGCGCACGCATCATCAGCCAGGCCGTGAAGGAGCTGTCCGCGCTGCCCGGGGGCCGGCGCGCCATCGTCAGCATCTGCGCCGATGGCGGCCAGGGCAGTGTCTTGCTGCTGGAGTCCGCAGGATGATGAGCATCGATTTCCTGGTCACTACCCTGATCGTCGTCGTGTCGCCCGGCACCGGCGTGCTGTTCACGCTCGCCATGGGGCTGTCACGCGGCGCGCGCGCCAGCGTGGTCGCCGCCTTCGGCTGCACGCTCGGCATCGTGCCCCACATGGCGGCGGCGATCCTGGGCCTCGCCGCCCTGCTGCATGCCAGCGCGCTCGCCTTCGAGATCTTCAAGTACATCGGCGTCGCCTACCTGCTCTACATGGCGTGGAGCACGCTCCGGGAGCACGGCGCGCTCCGCGTCGACGGCAACGCGCCCGAACGCTCGTCGCTGCAGGTCATCGTCCACGCCATCCTGATCAACATCCTCAACCCCAAGCTCTCGATCTTCTTCTTCGCCTTCCTGCCGCAGTTCGTCAGCGCCGACGAAGCCCGGCCGCTCCTGCGCATGTCCGAGCTCAGCGCGGTGTTCATGCTGCTCACCTTCGTGGTGTTCGTGGGCTACGGCCTGTTCGCGGCGGCGATCCGCAGCCACGTGATCTCGCGGCCGCGCGTGCTGACCTGGATGCGCCGCGTCTTCGCCGGCGCGTTCGCCGCGCTCGGCGCCAAGCTCGCCCTGGCGGATCGCTGATGAGGCGGACCAACTATCGCTGGTTCGTCGTCTTCCTCCTGTTCGCGATCACCGTCGTCAACTACATCGACCGCGCGGCGATCGCCTACGCCATCCCGATCATCCAGAAGGACCTCGGCCTCTCGCCGGCGCTGGTCGGCACGATCCTGGGCGCGTTTGGCCTGGGCTACGCCGTCACCACCCTGCTGGGCGGCCTCGCCGTCGACCGTTACGGCGCACGGCTGGTGCTCACCGTCGCGGCGCTGCTGTGGAGCCTGTCGATCGGCTCGACGGCGCTCGCCACCGGCTTCGCGGTCCTTTACGCCGCCCGCATCCTGCTCGGCGTCTCCGAAGGCCCGAACTTTCCGGCGCTGACAGGCGCCGTCACCCATTGGCTGTCGCCGCACGAACGCGCGACAGCGCTCGGCAACGCGCTGCTGGCCGTACCCCTTGCCTTGGCCATCGGCGGGCCGATCGTGACCCTTCTGCTGCGCTGGCTCGACTGGCGTCTCACCTTCGCCGCGCTGTTCGTGCTCTCGGTCCTGTGGATCCCGCTCTGGTTCTTCCTGTTCCGCGACAACCCGGCCGACTCTCCCCACGTCGACGCCGCCGAGTTGGCGCACATCCGCGACGGCACCGGGCCGACGGTCGCCGCCGCACCGCATGCCGCGCCCCGCACGTGGCCGGGAGCGGACGTGCTGAAAGCCCTGCTTACCAACACGACGCTGCTCGCCAATACCTGGGCGTTCTTCGTGTTCGGCTACTTCCTGTTCTTCTTCATGACTTGGCTGCCGAGCTACCTCGAGCGCAAGTACGGGCTGAACCTGCAGGCGGTCGGCCTGTTCACCGTGCTGCCCTGGCTGGCGGCAGCGGTCCTGCTCGGGCTGATGGGCCGCTGGTCGGACGCGCTCCTCCGGTCCACCGGCCGGCTGCGCGTCGCCCGTTCCTACCTGATCGCCGGCAGTCAGCTCGTCGCCGCGCTCGCGGTCGTGCCGGTGGCGCTGACCAACGACCTGACGGTAGCGATTGCCGGCATCACTGTCGCTGTCGCCGCCTCGATGGGCGCCAATGCCGCCTACTATGCCGTCAATGTCGACATCGTCCCCGAGCGCGCGGCAACGGCGCTCGGCATCATGGATTTCGCCTTCGCCATCGCCGGGTTCCTGGCGCCCGCCATCACCGGCTGGGTGCTCGACCTGCGCGGCTCGTTCGCCGACGGCTTCCTGCTGATGACGGCGCTGGCCCTGTCCTCGGTGCTGGTGGTGCTGCTGTTCCACCATCCCGATCGCGATCGACAGCGGCTGGCTGCACCGGCTTGAGCAACCGCCCTCGACGCCTTTCAATCGATATGCAGAAATGACACTCGACAGCATGACGGATATTGCAGACAGAACGACCATAGGCGCGGCCTTCGCGGCCGCGGTCGCCGCCCATGGTGACAGGCCGTTCTTCGCCGTGCCGGCGAACGCCGCAAGAGGGTATCTCGAGCTCGGGTTCGAGATTTCCTATCGAGACGCGGCCGATCGGGTCGAGGCACTGGTCTCGCTTTATCGCGCCGCCGGCTATGGGCTCGGCCATCGCGTGGCGACGCTGCTGGAGAACCGCCCCGACTACGTGCTGCACAAGCTTGCGCTCAACCGGCTGGGCGTCTGCTGCGTGCCGATCAATCCCGAGTACCGTTCGGGCGAGATCGCCTATCTGCTGGAGCACAGCGAGCCCGAGGCGGTGATCGTCCTGCCGGCGCGCCGACAGCAGGTGCGCGACGCCCTGCCCGGCAGCGCCCATCGCCCCGCGATCGTCGCCCTGGACGAGATCGGGTCGACATTGCCCGCTCCGTCGCGGCCTGCCCCGCCCGCAGACGTGACGCCCGGGACGCCGGCCTGCATCCTCTACACGTCGGGAACGACCGGCCGGCCGAAAGGGTGCGTCCTGTCGCACGGCTACGAGGTCGCCGCGGGCGCGCGCTACGCCTCGCTGGGCGGCCTCGCCGCGCTGCACGCGGGGCAGGACCGCATCTACAATCCCCTGCCGCTCTATCACGCCAACGCCGCCACCTTCTCCCTGATGGCGGCCATCCTCACCGGCAACTGCCAGGTGCAGCCCGACCGCTTCCGTCCGCAGCACTGGTGGCGCGAGATTTCCGAGACGGGAGCGACCGTCGCGCACTATCTCGGGATCATCGTGCCCGTGCTGCTGGCCCTGCCGCCGAGCGACGCCGAGCGCGCCCATCGGCTGCGCTTCGCCATCGGCGCCGGGGTCGAGCCGGAGCTGCACCCTGCGGCCGAGAAGCGGTTCGGCTTCCCGCTGATCGAGGTCTGGGGAATGACCGAGATGGTGCGCGTGCTGGCCGACAACCACGCGCCGCGCCAGGTCGGGACGCGCGCCTTCGGGCGCGCTTTCGACGGCATCGAGGCGCGCGTGGTCGACGACGCCGGCCACGCGGCTGCGGACGGCTCGCCCGGCGAGCTGCTGATCCGCCATTCGGCGGCGACGCCGCGACGCGGCTTTTTCTCCGGCTACCTGAAGGACGACACCGCGACGGAAGCCGCCTGGCAGGGCGGGTGGTTCCACACCGGCGACGTCGTGTGGCGCGGCCCCGACGGCATGCTGCATTTCGTCGATCGCAAGAAGAACATCATCCGCCGGTCGGGCGAGAACATCGCCGCCGCCGAAGTGGAAGCGCTCCTGCTCACCCATCCGGCCGTGCAGCAGGTGGCCGTGATGGCGGTCAGGGACGAGCTGCGCGAGGAGGAGGTCCTTGCCTGCATCGTGCTGAAGCAGCCGGCCGCGGCGCGGGACATGGCGGAGGCTCTGGTCGAGTTCTGTCTGGCGCAGATCGCCTACTACAAGGCGCCGGGATGGATCCACTTCGTGCAGGATCTCCCGACGACGGGAACGCAGAAGATCCAGAAGCACAACATCTACCCAAAGGGCACCGATCCGCGCTCGACGGGCGCGCTTCTGGACATGCGGGCGCTGAAGAGGCGGCAAGGGACCTGACGCGTCGATCGGCGATCGACTGTCGCGGCCACGGGGCGACGGGCGGAGCGAGGGGAGCGAGATGTCTTTGAGCGGCAAGGGAACGGCCTTCATCTCGATCGGGATCGCCTGTCAGCCTGCCCGTCAGCTCTACGAGAACCGCCGGCATCTGTCGTCGCTGGTCGGCGAACCGCTGGCGTATGGCTCGTCGTTCTTCAACTGGCTGATGGTGAGCGCCGACGAGGTGCCACGCCTGCTGGAGCGCATGACGGCGCCGATCGAGGCGGGCTCGATCGGGCTGCCGGCCGGCGTGAAGGTGCCCGTCCTGCTGGGCTACCGGGCCTGGATGTTTCACGACGGCCCCAATGCGACGATCACCAGAAGGAAGCTCCGCCAGCTGATCGCGAAGTACGAGCACCTGCGCCAGAACTTCCTCGACCTGTGCTCGCGCCGGACACGGCACTTCGTGCTGTGCAACGCCCAGAACAACCTGGCGACTGAGCACCCTCATCTGTCAGACAGAATGACGGTCGCCTTCGACGACAGGCTGATTGCAGAGACCCGCGCCGCCGTCGACAGGCTGTTCCCGACCGGCCGGAACCGCCTGCTGGCCGTCGCCCGGGCCGATCGGCTGAAGCGGCCGATACGCCGACGGGTCCGCGTGCCGGCGGCCGATGCCACCGAGTGGGAAGGCGACACGGCGGCGTGGGCCGCCGTCCTGTCGCGCCACCTCGGAGCGGGTCAAGGGGCCCTCCAGCGCGGGTCGAGCGCGACCAGGCGCCGCGGGACGACGCCGATCGCACGCTGAACGGCCACTCCCTGAACGCCACGACGACTCGAACGGCCGCAACCGGCCCCGGGGCATGCGGACCCGAGCGTTCAGCGCGCGGTCGGCGGCATGACCTTCAGCGCCGAGCGGTACGGCTCGATCCGCGCCGTGCCTGGATAGATGACGACGATGCGTTGCACCGGCGACATGACCAGCTCGCCCTGGGGGCCGCGCGTCGAGGCGTACTGCCATACGGCCAGCTGCCCGCGGCGCTGCAGCTCGGCCGCGAAGACCTCGAGCGGGACGCCGGGCCC
>JALHMO010000158.1 GCA_022844015.1 Reyranella sp.
GCCCTCGCCGATCGCGCGCGGTTGGCCGCAGGCGAGAGCGTCCTGGTGCTGGGCGCCACTGGCGGCGTCGGCATGGCGGCGGTTCAGCTCGCCAAGCTGCTGGGCGCGCGCGTGCTGGCAGCCGGCGGCAGCGACGCAAAGCTTGCAAAGGTCGCGGCGGCCGGCGCCGACGCGGTGGTCAACTACTCGACGGGCAACCTGCGCGAGGCGATCGCTGCCTTCACCGGCGGCAAGGGCGTCGACATCGTCTACGACACGGTCGGCGGCGCGATGAGCGAGCCAGCTCTGCGCTCGACCGCGTGGCGTGGCCGCTTCCTCGTGGTCGGCTTCACCGCCGGCGAGATCCCGAAGCTGCCGGCCAACCTGCTGCTCCTCAAGGGCTGCGATGCCATCGGCGTGTTCTATGGCGACTACATGCGGCGCGAGCCGGAGCACGGACGCGCCGAGTTCCGACGCCTGCTGTCATGGTTCGAGACGGGGCAGATAAAGGCACCGATCGACCGGATATACCCGCTCGCGGAAGCCGCGACGGCGCTGCGATCGCTGGCCAACCGGGAGGTGGTCGGCAAGATCGTCATCGCGCCGCGATAGATAGGTCTCGCCGGCGCCACGCTGGGAACCTCCTCCACAGCCGCCGGAGCGAAGCCCCTGGGGCTGCAGGCTTTGCCGGGCCCACAGACCACGCGCGCGCAAGCCGGGTCCGGGCTCGCCCCTGCACCACGCACGCTTCGGGCGCCCCAGAGCGATGCTGCCCTCCGCCCACTGGCGCAGGCTTGGATGGTCGCTTGCCCTGGCACGCCCCGTGCGGCGGCTACCTGACGGTGATGCTCGCGCCGCCCAGTCCGACAAACTCGGTCTTGGCGACTCCCGGGCCTGACAGGAAGACCGGCGGATGGACGGAGCCGGTCAGCACGAGGTCGCCCGCCTTCAGGTGCACGCCGTGCTCGATCAGCTTGTTGGCGAGCCAGGCGAGCGAGATCAGCGCGCCGCCCATCACGTTGGTGCCGGGCCCCGCGCCAATCTCCTTGCCGTCGAACTCCGAGCGCCCCTTGACGGCGGCAAAGTCGAGCGACTGCCAGTTCTCGATCTCGGTGCCGATGATGCAGGCGGCTTGCAGCACGTCGTCGGCGATGCGGCCCGGGCCGCTCAGCTTCGCGACATCGGTGTAGCGATTCTCGACCACCTCGGAGCCGCAATAGAGATTGCCGACGAAGGGCTTGATCGAACCGGCGGTGTAGCGCTGGCCGGCCGGCGCGTCCTTCGCGAGCCGCGCCACCATCTCGCATTCGATGCCGGCCTTGATCGGCCAGCCCTTCTCGAACACCGTTCCGCTCGGCCGCACGCCGCTCTGGTAGATGCCGGCGAACACAGGACCGGAGAGCTTCATTGGCTCGTACTGCGAGGGGAGCGTCAACGCCACCTTCCAGCCGGCCATGCGATCGCTGCCGTCGGCGGTCAGTCGGTCGTGCACCGCGAACTGCACCTTGTAGGAGTCGGCTTCGGAGAGGCTCGCCGTGGCACCGGCGAGGTCCATCGGCTTGCGACTGCGGCGGCCCTCGACGATGCGATCGGCGAGTGCTGCGATTTCCCTGGCGTCCATTCCATTTTCCTCGTCATCCTGAGCGAAGCGAAGGATCTCGTGCTGTTGGCAAACGGCGTTGAGATCCTTCGCTTACGCTCAGGATGACTGGGATGTAAAGCGCGCCTTACGCCGCCTTGGCTGGATGGTAGTTGCCGTAGAAGCTCTGCCCCTTGTCGGCCATGTCACGCAGCAGCTTCGGGACCGCGAACTGCGGGCCGTACTTCTGGGCGAGCGCGTCGCATTCGGCGACGAACTGCCTGACGCCGACCTGGTCGATCAGGCTGACGGCCCCGCCGGTCTGCGGCGCAAAGCCCAGACCCATGATCGAGCCGACATCGCCGTCCTGCGGGTTGGTCAGCACGTTGGCCTCGAGGCAGCGCACCGTGTCGACGGCCTGGACGTAGAGCAGGCGCTTCTTGATCTCGTCCTCCTTGGCACGCTTTTCCTCACCCTCGCCGTAGAGCAGCTTAGGATCAGCCGGGAAATGCTTCTGCAGATCGGGCCACAGCCGCTTCTTGCCGTCGGTCGGGTATTCGTAAAAGCCCTTGCCGTTCTTGCGGCCGAAGCGCTCGAGCTTCTTGACCATCAGCTCGAGAATGTCCTCGGTGCCGGCGCCTTCGAACTTCTCGCCGGCGGCCTCGGCATCGCGCCGCGTCTGGTCCATGATCTTCCAGGAGAGGTCGATGGCGACCTCGTCGTTCAGCGCCAGCGGACCGACCGGCATGCCGGCGTATCGTGCGCAGTTCTCGATCATCGCCGCCGGCACGCCTTCCTTGAGCAGGCGATGGCCTTCGCTGATGAAGGCGCCGCACACCCGGCTGGTGAAGAAGCCACGGCTGTCGTTGACGACGATCGGCGTCTTGCGGATCTTCTGCACGAAGTCCATGGCGCGCGCCAAGGTCTCGGGCGAGGTCTTCTTGCCGACGATGATCTCGACCAGCGGCATCTTCTCGACCGGCGAGAAGAAATGCAGGCCGATGAAATGCTCGGGCCGCACCGACGCCTCGGCAAGACCGGTGATCGGCAGGGTCGAGGTGTTGGAGGCGAACACCGCGTCAGCGGCGAGCGCCGCCTCGGCCTTCCTGGTCGCCTCGGCCTTGACCTCGCGGTTCTCGAACACGGCCTCGATCGCGATCTGGCAACCGGCCAGCGCGCCGAAGTCGGGCGTGGCGTGGACGCGGGCCAGCATGCCGTCGCACTGTTCCTTGGTGAGGCGGCCGCGCTTCACCAGCTTGCCGAGCTCGTCGGCGATGTGGGCCTTCCCCTTGTCGGCGGCAGCCTGGTCGCGATCGACCAGGACGATCTCGAGCCCGGCCTGCACCGCCACAGTGGCGATGCCCGAGCCCATCAGGCCGGCGCCGAGGATGCCGATCTTCTTGTACTCCTGCTTCGGCACGCCTTTCGGCCGGCGCACCAGCTTGTTGGCTTCCTGCAGGCCGAAGAACAGCGTGCGGATCATGCTCTTGGCCACCGGATCGCGCAGCAACGAGACGAAGTAGCGCGTCTCGACCTTGAGCGCGGCGTCGAAAGGCAGCTGCAGGCCTTCGTAGACGCAGCTCATGATCGCCTTGGGCGCCGGATAGACGCCATTGGTCTTGGCACGGATCATCGCCGAGCCGCCGATGAAGGTCTGTACGCCCACGGGACTCCAGACCTGGCCGCCGGGGAACCCGGGCGTCTTGAAGCCCTTGCGGTCCCACGGCTGCACGGCGCGGCCATCGATCGGCTTGGCACCCTTGCCGGCATACTCGGGCACGACCTGCTCGCCGGCCGGCGCGGTCAGCCAGGCCTTGGCCTTGGCCAGGAGCTCGCCCGGCGGGACGACCTCGTGGACCAGGCCGAGGCCCTTGGCGGCGTCGACCGTCAGATCCTTGCCTTCGAGCAGGATAGGCGCGGCGTTCATCACACCGATCAGGCGCGGGATGCGCTGCGTGCCGCCGCCGCCCGGCAGCAGGCCGATCTTGACCTCGGGCTGGCCGACCTTGGCCTTCGGGTTGGCCGCGGCGATGCGATGGTGGCAGGCGAGGCAGATCTCGAACCCGCCGCCCAGCGCCGTGCCGTTGATCGCGGCCACGATCGGCTTGCCGCCCGTCTCCTGCTGGCGGAACAGCCGCTGCAGCTGGCTGAACTGGTCCATCAGCCTGGCGGCATCCGAGGTGTCGGTGGCCAACAGCATCTCGAGATCGGCGCCGGCGATGAAGTCGGCCTTGCCCGAGGTGACGATGATGCCCTTGACCTCGTCGTCCTTGAGCGCGGTATCGAGCGCGCCGGCATAGGCCGTGATCGACGCCTCGTTCAGCACGTTCATCGTGCGGTTCGGCATGTCCCAGGTGAGGGTGGCAATGCCGTCACTGTCGACGTTGTAGGTGATCATGATCCGTCTCCGAAATTCTTCGTGTGGCCCACCCTTCGAGACGCTCGCTCCTCAGGGTGAGGGTTGTGGCAACCCGGATCCCTCACCCTGAGGAGCGACCCGCAGGGTCGCGTCTCGAAGGGTGGGCAACCCCGAGAGTTGCTACACCCGCTCGATGATGGTGGCGGTGCCCATGCCGCCGCCGACGCACAGCGTGGCGAGGCCGGTCGAGAGGTTGCGCCGCTCGAGCTCGTCGAGCAGCGTGCCCAGGATCATGGCGCCGGTGGCGCCCAGCGGATGGCCCATGGCGATGGCGCCGCCGTTCACGTTGATCTTGTCGTGCGGCATCTTGAGGATCTGCAGGTAGCGCAGCACGACCGCGGCGAACGCCTCGTTGAGCTCGAACAGGTCGATGTCCTTCACGCTCATGCCGGCGCGCTTCAGCGCCTTCTCGGAGGCCGGCGCCGGGCCGGTCAGCATGATCGCCGGCTCCGAGCCGATCGAGGCGAAGGAGCGAATGCGGGCGCGCGGCTTCAGCCCGGTCTTTTCGCCGAACTCCTTGTCGCCGATCAGGATGGCGGCGGCGCCGTCGACGATGCCCGACGAGTTGCCGGCGTGGTGGACGTGCATGACCTTCTCGACCTCGGGGTAGCGCTGCTGCGCCACCGCGTCGAAGCCCGGCATCATCTCGCCCTGCATCTTGAAGCTGGGCTCGAGCGCGGCCAGCGTCTGCATCGTGGTGTTGGGCCGCATGAGCTCGTCGTGCGCCAGGAGCTGCACGCCGTTCTGGTCCTTCACCGGCACGATCGACTTCTTGAAGTAGCCGCTGTCCCAGGCGTGCTTGGCGCGCTTCTGCGACTCGACGGCGTAGGCGTCGACATCGTCGCGGCTCAGGCCGTACTTGGTGGCGATGAGGTCGGCCGAGATGCCCTGCGGCACGAAGTACATCGGGATCGACACGGCTGGGTCGATCGCCCAGGCCCCGCCGTCGGAACCCATCGGCACGCGCGACATCGACTCGACGCCGCCACCGATCGCCGCCTGGCTCTGGCCCGACATGACCTGGGCCGCCGCCATGTTGGTGGCTTCGAGACCGGAGGCGCAGAAGCGGTTGACCTGCACGCCCGACACCGATTCGGCGTAGCCCGCCATCACGGCGGCGGTGCGGGCGATGTCGGCACCCTGCTCGCCGATCGGCATGACGCAGCCCAGCACCACGTCGTCGACCAGGTGGGTGTCGAGCTTGTTGCGGTCGCGGATCGCCTGCAGCGCAGCCACGGCCAGCCGCAACGGCGTGACCTCGTGCAGCGATCCATCCTTGCGGCCCTTGCCGCGCGGCGTGCGGACGGCGTCGTAGATATATGCGTCGGTCATGGTCGTTCTCCTCGAACCTCAAACCCTGCGAACTACAATCCACCTCACCCTGAGGAGCGGTCCGCAGGACTGCGTCTCGAAGGGTGGGAACCAGTCTTACTGTTGCCCATCCTTCGAGACGCCGCGCTGCGCGGCTCCTCAGGACGAGGGAGGTGCCTAAAGCGTACGCCCGATCAGTTCCTTCATGATCTCGTTGGTACCGCCGTAGATCTTCTGCACACGCGCGTCGGCGTAGAGGCGCGCGATGGGGAACTCCCACATGTAGCCGTAGCCGCCATGGAACTGCAGGCACTGGTCGACGACCTCGCACTGCAGGTCGGTCGTCCAGTACTTGGCCATGGCGGCCGTGGCAACGTCGAGCTTGCCCTCGAGATGGCGGGCGATGCAGTCGTCGACGAACACGCGCGCCACATGCGCCTTGGTCTTGAGCTCGGCGAGCTTGAAGCGCGTGTTCTGGAAGTCGATGATCTGCTTGCCGAACGCCTTGCGTTCCTTGACGTAGGCGATGGTGTGTTCCATCGCCGCCTCGATCGCGGCGATCGCCTGGATGGCGATCACCAGGCGCTCCTGCGGCAGCTGCTGCATCAGCTGGACGAAGCCCATGCCCGGGCCGCCCAGCAGGTGATCGGCCGGCACGCGGACATTGTCGAAGAATAGCTCCGACGTGTCCTGCGCCTTCATGCCGATCTTCTCGAGATTGCGGCCGCGCTTGAAGCCGGGCGTATTGGTCTCGACGACGATCAGCGAGGTTCCCTTGGCGCCGAGCTTGGGATCGGTCTTGGCGACGACGACCACCAGATCGGCGAGCTGGCCGTTGCTGATGAAGGTCTTGGAGCCGTTGATCACCCAGTGATTTCCGTCCATCACCGCGCTGGTCTTGACCGACTGCAGGTCGGAGCCGGTGCCCGGCTCGGTCATGGCGATGGCGGTGACCAGGTCGCCCGAGCAGGCCTTGGGGATCCACTTCTTCTTCTGCTCTTCCGTGCCGTAATGCAGCAGGTAGGGCACGACGATGTCGTTGTGCAGCGAGAAGGCCGGCCCCGACGCGAGCGCGCGGCCCTGCTCCTCGATCAGGATGGCGCTGTAGAGGAAGTCGGCGCCGGCGCCGCCATAGGCCTCCGGCATGGTCATGCCCAGAAGCCCCTGCTCGCCGGCCTTGCGCCACAGCGCGCGCGGCACCATTCCCTCCTCCTCCCACTTCATGTGGAAGGGCACAACCTCCTTGTCGAAGAAGCGCCGGCAGGAGTCGCGGAACATCTGGTGTTCGGGGGTGTAGTGGGCAGCCAGCGCGGTCACTCGGCCTTCCTCCGCTCTCGTTTCCAGGATCTTCTCAGCGAGACTTTGAGCCGCCGGCGACCGGTCCGCCAGCGCTGGCGATGTAGGTTACCTTTACGTAAACGTCAATCGAGACGAGCCGGTCAGGGCTGCTGGTCGAAAACTACCACGGAGCGGTAGTCGCGCCGCAGGTTGGAGAGAAAGCTCACCAGCTCCCTCGATTGCTCGGGCGTGCAGACCTGGCTCTCAGGATGGGCGGTAAACTCGCGTCGCACGGTTAGCGTGCCCTCGCGGAACGAATAGGTCGAGCGGTACCCGGCGATGGCAGTGAACCAGCTGCGGTCCGCCGGCAGGCGCACCGGCTTGATGCCGCGCGGCAGGATGACCTCGATGGTCTCGACCTGGCGGCCGGCATGGCAGGGAAACGGCCGGGTGCGCGCTGCGTCGTGGCTGCCGACCAGGAAGCCGCCGGGCCGTTGCAGGAAACGCAGGCCAGGCGGCGGCATCAGGGCCTCGCCGGCGCCAAGATCGATCGCGTCCGACAGCTTGAACTCGCCCGCAACTGCCGCCGACCCATCGGCGGCGTCGGCCGGCCGCTTCGTCCATTTGCCGGTGCCGGGCGTACCGAAGTAGCGCAGTTGGGCGGAGGCCCGAGCGCCGTCGGTTCGCGCCGCCTGGCTGCGCAAATCGCCCGCAAACGCGCCGGTTGCCGCCTCGCGCGTCGAGCCGCTCATGGTCCCGTCGGACCAGATGGTCACTGTCGTGTGCGTCTCGGCGACATTGTCCCCGGCGCGCTCGCGCGGCAGACGGGCGACCCGCGACCTGCCTGCGACCGCATGGAGCGCCGGCTTGTCCGAATGATTCCAGCGGAGCGAGCCGAACGAGGAATGGTACGATGTCGGGTCGACGTAGAGGTCGAGCTCGGGCAGGTAAAGAACTACATGATCGAAATCGGCAACGGCCGTCTCGGGCAGCACGTAGCGACTCGACGTCATGTTCATCAGCGCCGGCTCGCTCGCGATGCCGCGCGCCGCCAGCAGCGCGGCGAGCAGCGCCACCTGCGCCTTGCAGTCGCCGTAGCGATTGCGCACCGTCTCGATCGGCGGCGTCGGCGTCAGCTTGCCCTGGCCGATCGACACGGCGACATAGCGCACGTTGCGCTGCGTCCATTCGAACAGCCGCCGGGCCACTACGGCGCGTTCGCTCGCCTCTCCGACAATCTCTGCCGCCAGCGCCTCGATCTCCGGAGTGGATGCTGTCGCAGCAGCGTGCAGCCTGCCGTAATGGTCGCCGATCTCGGCATAGGAACGGAAAGTCGAGACGGCAAAGCGCGGCGCCCAGTCGAGCGGCGAGGTCGAACCGGCCTCCTCGACGATGGGCTTCTCGTTGCGCCAGGAATACGTCTGGCGTACCCGGTCGGCATCGGCTTCGACCCGATAGTCGAGACCGTGATGCTCCTCTGCGAGCGCCATCCCGGCGGGGCGGTCGAAGACCCGCTCCGACCGTGCCGTCCGCGTCGTGGTGCGCCACGCGGCGCTCCAGGAGAAGCCCGGCCAGGTGAGGTCGGTCGAGGTCAGGCGATAGACGTAGCGGATCGAATCGCCGGCCTCGAGGTCGGGAAACACGAGGCTGCGGGTCCTGAGATCGGTGTAGAGCGCCACCTCGCGCCCGACCTGCGGCGCGATGTCGAGGATCTTGTCGGGCGCCACCGGAAGGCGGCGGCCATCCGCCTTGAGGGTCAGCGCCTCCAGGATCTCGATCTTCTGGACGCTCGCCTGGTAGGAGATGTCGATGCGCCCGCCGTCGCGCGCGGCCTGCGCGTCGTGCGCCTTGCGCTCGGCCTCGAGCAACCCGACCCAGCGCCCATCGGCATCGATCGTGTAGACGTGACGATCGAGCATCCAAGTGTAGCCGGTCTCGTTGGCCGAGGCCGCTATGCCAACGAGCCAGGTCGCCAGGGCGAGCCCAACCGAGACGATCCAGCGTCCTGCCCTTCGACGATCTGCGACGCTCCCGCTGGCCTGCATCCACACGCCCCCTCGACCACCCGGCCGACCGCTCCCATCGACTTTAATCGACACGCACGCCGCGACAAGACCGGGTACACTGGCAGCGCGCCACGGTTTCGACGCGATTGCAGTCCAGGGATGCGCTGGAGCGCAGTGTGCGACGCACTGGGCGTTGTCATTCGGCACTCTGGCGGCACTGCGGACCTACATTGATGCGACTTCTTTCCACCGTCCTGGTTTCCACCATCGCGCTCGCGACCCCCACCTTCGCCCAGACACCCCCTACCCAGGGTTGGCCAGCCAGCCGGCCCCCCGCCCCGCCGCCTGCACAACCCAGTCAGCCGCCGCAAGCCGGCCAGGCACCGGCGCCGATTCCCCTGCCCTCCTGGTTCGCCGAGGCCGACGTCGACAGGAATGGCGAGATCACCCGGGCGCAGTTCCTCGCGTACCGCATGAAGTCGTTCGAGGAGCTCGACGCCAACAAGGACAACAAGCTGTCCTTCGAGGAGTACGGCAAGGTGGCCGAGCCGCCCTACTCGGTCGACACGCCCGGCGGCCCGACCCTCGAGGAGCGGCGCAATCGCGCCAGGACCGAGTTCCAGAACCTCGACACCGACCGCAGCGGCTTCGTCGAGCGGGCCGAGGCCGAGGTCCTGGTTCACTCCGAGTTCAACCAGTACGACACGGACCGCGACAACCGCCTGACCGAGCCCGAGGTCCGCCTCATCGTCCAGCGCGCGATGGCGCGCCAGTCGGCCGAGCGTCAGCAGATCGAGGCCCGACGACGTGAAGGGCTCACGGCGCTCAATGACCTGATGGACATTCACCTGCGCGATGCCGACCGCCTCGACAAGGACAACAACGGCCGGCTGTCGCAACAGGAATACCTGGTGCTCGCCGGACCAGCCGACGGCAAGGAGGCGCAAGGATTGCTGCCCATCGACATCCGCCGCAGGCTCATCGTGCGCAAGTTCCAGGAGATCGACACCGACAAGGACGGCGTCTTGAGCCGCGTCGAGCTGACGGCCTACGCGCTGCGCCAGTTCCTCGAAGGCGATCTCAACAAGGACCGGTTTCTCAACGAGGAGGAAGGCAAGAAGGCCCAGGAACGGGAGACGGAGAAGGTGAAAGCCTACCTTCAGACCCTTCAGCCGCCAGCCCCTCCGCCGCAACAGCAGCGCCCCGCGCCTGCACAACCGCGCGGCGGCCAGCCTGCGCCCGGTCTCGCGCCCGGCCTGCCGCAGGGCACGCGATAGGGCGCGGCTACTTCTCGTCCTGCAGTCGACGGACCTCGGCCGGAAGGTATAGGCGGGCGAACCTCTGCTGGGCGGCCGAGTAGAACAGGCTGCCTACGCCGGCGCCGATTGCGCTGCCTACCCACTCCAAGCCGATGACAGGAGTGCCATCGCCGCCGCAATGATCAGCGAGGTGAGGCGGTGCCCCCGTGGGCACCAGGCGAAGGATCGTCATGCATGCCCGGCGATCAGCAGCTCGGCATTCCGGATCCCCACCAGCACGCTCAGCGGATCCTCGCCCACCGGATCGAGCAGCGCCGTTGCCGCCGCGACGTCGCTGGCGCCGGCCCACGCCGTGTGGTGCGATTGCTGCTCGCGCACATATTCCAGGCCGACCGCGACCTTGCCCATCAGCGTGGTGATGTCCTTGCCCGCCGCCGTGTCCTGCGCCCCGCTCATGATGTTGATCAGGACCGAGCCGACGAACTGACCGGCCTGCAGCGTCGCCTTGATCTGGCTCGTCCAGTAGGCGAGGCCCGCTGTGTCCGACTGCCGGTTGAAGAGGTTGCCGTATACGCTGTCGAGAAAAGCGCCAATCTGGGCGTCGCTGGCTCTGGACGGGTTGCCGAGGAAGGGATAGAGCGCCCTGGCCTCGCTGCCGATACCGAACGAGCTGGCGATGTTGGCGAACAGCGCCGCGGGGCCCTGAGTCGCCAGGCCGAGATTGAACTCGGCGACCCAGAACTCGAACCCGGCCGCATCGGCGGCGCGGCCGAAGAACGCGACATAGGTCGAGGCGATCTGCTGCTCGGCGTTCAACCGCAGCAGGTCGAGCGTCGTCGTTGCCCCGCCGAGGACCGGCACGACGTAGACCCGGGCCTGGCCGTCGTCCGAGCTGGTGCCATTGCCGGCCTGATACGTGAAGAGGTCGATGCCGGCGAAGTTGCCGGTGGGTGCGTAGCCGACGCTGCCGTTGCCCGAGAGCTGCAGCGTGCCGTGAGCCGCCCCGCTCAGCAGCGTGGCCGCCGTCGCGCCATCGTCGTTCGCCAGCACGCTCGGCGCCACCGAGAGCGACCGGCCCTGCAGCACGATGTAGGCGTCGTCGTGCGCGACCACCGCCATGTCGTCGCTCTGGATGGTGGCCGTCGCCACCCCGCTCCCGATCACGAGCCCTTGCGACGGCTCCGACAGCGTCACCACGAATCCTTCATTCGGCTCGGCCGTGAGGTCGCCCGTCACGTTCACGGTGATCAGCTGGCTGGTCTGGCCGGCCGCGAAGCTCAGGCTACCCGACGGCAGGACGCCAGCGGTGAAGTCCGCCGCTTCGGCCGGGCTAGCTCCGCTGCCGGCGACAGCCCAGCTCACGCTGCGCGCCATCGACGTGTCGCCGGTGAGCGTCACGATGAAGGTAAAGGCCGTCGTTCCCGAATTGCCTTCCGGCTGGCCGGCCGAGGTCGCCGCGACCGAGACGATCGCATCGGCCTCGACCGCTCCGTGCGAGAGCTGCGCGACCGACGTCAGCTGCGCGGCAACGCCGCTGCTGTTGCCGCCGAACTGCGGGTCGCCCCAGGTCACTACCGAACCGTCGGCGCGCAGCGCCGCAAAGGCGAAGCTTGTGGCATGGAGCTTCACGACATCGATCGTTCCGTCGAGCCTCGCCTGCACGTCGCCATCGTTGCCGCCGCCCAGGAATCCACCCCACGTCACCACCGAGCCGTCGGCCCTGAGCGCCGCAAAGGCGTGCTCCGTGGCGGCGATGTCGACGACGCCGGTCAATTGCCCGGAGACGGCGCCGTGGTCGCCGCCATAGGGGCCGTGACCCCAGGTCACCACCGATCCATCGGCCCGCAAGGCCGCGAAGGCCGAGCTGGTGGCGTAGAGCCGCGTGACCGCGACGCTGCCGTCAAGCTGCGCTGCCACCGACGCGCTGGAACCGCCGCTTCCCGCATCGCCCCACGCCACGACCGAGCCATCGGTCCGCAGGGCGGCAAAGGCAGTGTTGGTCGAGGTTATGGCGAACACGTCGATCGCCCCGCCGAGCGACGCGGCGACGAGACTGCTGTTGCCGCCGTTGTTCGGATCGCCCCACGTGATCACCGAGCCGTCGGTCCGAATCGCTGCGAAGGCGGAGGTCGTCGCGGCGATCCCGAGCACGTTGACGGCGCCGTTCAGGGCCGCAGCCACGGCGCCGCTGTCACCGCCGTCGTTGGCGTTGCCCCACGTGACGACCGAGCCGTCGACGCGCAATGCCGCGAACGCCGATCCGGTTGCCGCGATGTCCGTGACGTCGATCGTGCCGTCGAGAGCCGGCGTCACGGTGCTGCTGTCGCCGCCCTGAGCGGCAAAGCCCCAGGCTGTCACCGAACCGTCTGCCCGCACCGCGGCGAAGGCCGACTGGGTGGAGAAAATCTCGGTGACGTCGATCCCGCCATTGAGCTTGCTGGCGACCGGGGCGCTGTCGCCCCCGTTGCCCGGCTCGCCCCAGGTCACGACCGAGCCGTCGCCCTTGACCGCGGCAAAGGCCGTCGCCGTCGAGTACAGACCGACGACATCGACCTTGCCGTCGAGGGCGCCGGCCACGGCCGCGCTGCTACCGCCCAGGTTCGGGTTGCCCCACGTCACCACCGAGCCATCGCGCCGCAGGGCGGCGAAGGCGAAGGCGTTCGAGGCAATGCCCGCGACATCGTGCAGCTGGCCCGCCACCGCGCTGCTGTCGCCTCCGTTCTGCACGTTGCCCCAGCTGACGACCGATCCAGCCGTCGTCACAGCGGCGAAGGCGTAGTCGTTGGCGAAGGCGCCGCTCGCATGGCCGGGGAAGGAGGTGACGAAAACTTCCGACAACCCGCCATGGTGGCCGAGGGGTGGAATGTCGTCCCCGGATGGCTCAACGCCAGACGCGGCGATCGCGGGGGCCGCATCGACGATGTAGCCTTCAGCGAAGTCGAACCAGTCGAAGGCCAGCGCGTCGGCATGGCTCGCATAGAGATTGAGCCAGAAGAACTCAGAACCCTCGGACAGGCCGTCGGCGAACGTTCCGACGGTCACGGTCTTAGACGTCTCGTGGGCGGCGAAGGTCACGGCCATGCTGACGATGCCCGCGTAGTCGCCGCCGCCGGAACTGGCGGTGCCTGCCTCCGTGCCGGCCCAGACGGTCGAGGTGCTGCCGCTGCCGCTACGCGTGATGGTGAAGGTGATGGCGCCACCCTCGACGACCGGTGCCTCGACCGGAGCGTTGGTGCTGACAGTGTACTCGTAGGTCGCGACAGTCGCGTCGGCGATATGGGCCTCCGCGTAATCGAACCAGTCGAACGTCTGGGCGTCGGCGTGGCTCTTGTAGAGATTGAGCCAGAAGAACTCGTTTCCTTCCACCAGGCCGTCGGCGAGGGTCGCAACGGTAACCGTCCTGGTCGTCTCGTGAGCGGCAAAGTCGACCGCAAGGCTGACGATCGGCAGGTAGTCGCCGGCAGTGGAGCTCGCCGTGCCGGCCTCGGTGCCGACATAGATCGTCGACGCCGTGCCGCTGCCGCTGCGCGTGATCGTGAAGGTGATCGAGCCGCCTTCGCCGACCGGCGAGTCCGCCGTCGCATTGCCAACCACGCTATAGCTGTAGCCGGCCACCGCCGTGTCGGCGATGTAGGCCGACGTGTAGTCGAGCCAGTCGACCGCGATGGCATCGGCATAAGTTCGGTAGAGATCGAACCAGAAGTATTCCTCCCCCTCGGCGATGCCGTCCGTGTACGTTGCGACAGTGACCGTCCTGCTCGTCTCGTGCGCGGCGAACGTGACAGCGTGGGCGAGCAGGCCCTGGTAGTCGCCGTCGCCCGCGCTGCCGTTCGGGGTGCTGACATAGACGGTGGAGGCCGTGCCGGTGCCGCTCCGCGCGATCGTGAAGGTGATCGTCCCGCCCTCGCCGACCGGCGACTCGAACGATGCGTCGCTGCTGACGCTGTAGTCGTACGTGGCGACGACGGTGTCGGCGATGTGCGCCTCGCCGTAGGTCGCGTACTCGCTGTCGCTGTAGTTCTCGAACAGGTCGAGCCAGAAATACTCCGGCCCTTCGGCGACGCCGTCGGTATAGGTGCCGACGGTCACGGTCTTGGTCGTCTCGCCCGCCGCGAAGGTCAGGGCGAGCCTGTCGAGCGACTGGTAGTCGCTCGCGCCGGCCGTCCCCGGGGCCGTGCTGAGATAGACCGTCGACGCGCCGCCGATGCCGCTGCGCGCGATCGTGAAGGTGATGCTGCCGCCCTCGCCCACCGGAGCGAAGGACGGAGCGCTGCTGGTGACCGCATAGCTGTAGTTGGCGACCGCGGCGTCGGCGATGTAGGCCGACGCATAGGCGAACCAGTTGAAATCGACCGCGTCGGCGTAGCTGCGGTAGAGATTGAGCCAGAAGTACTCCGTGCTTTCGGCGAGGCCGTCGGTGTAGGTGCCCACCGTGAAGGTCTTGGTGGTCTCGTAGGCGGCGAAATGGAGCGCGATGCCGGACACTCCCGCGTAGTCCCCGCCGCCGGCGCTGGCGGTGCCTGCCTGCGTGCCGACATAGACGGTGGATGCCGTGCCGCTGCCGTTGCGCGTGACAGTGAAGGTGATCGCGCCACCCTCGCCCGCCGGCGCCTCGAAGGGCGCGCTGCTGCCGACGGTGTAGCTGTACGTGGCGGCCGCGGCGTCGTCGACATAGGCGCTGCCGAACGCCGCGTAGGTGCTGTCGCCGTAGGTCTTGAACAGATCGAGCCAGAAATACTCGACGCCTTCGCTTATCCCGTCCGTATAGGTGCCGACCGTGACCGTCTTGACCGTCTCGTAGGCCGCGAAGGTCAGCGCGAGCTTTTCGAGTGGCTGGTAGTCGCTGTCGTCGGCCGTGCCGGGGCTCGTGCTGAGATATACGGTCGAGGCGCTGCCGCTGCCGCTGCGGGTGATCGTGAAGGTGACCGCGCCGCCCTCGCCGACAGGCGTGTCGACGGCGGCGCTGCTGCTCACAATGTAGGAAAAGTCGGCGGCGACCGCGTCCTGGATCGAGGCACTGCTGTAGGCCGAGTAGCTGCTGTCCGACAGGTTGCGATAGAGGTTGAGCCAGAAATACTCGATCCCCTCGGTCGCGGAATCGGTGAAGGTGGAGACCGTGACCGTCTTGCTTGTCTCGTAGGCGGCAAAGGTCAGCGCATGCTTGTCGAGCGACTGATAGTCGCTGCCGTCGGCGGTGCCGGGCGTCGTGCCGAGATACACCGTCGAGGCGGTGCCGCTGCCGTCGCGCGTGACGGTGAAAGTGACGACCGTCCCTTCGGGCGCCGGCGTCGCTCCGGCCGAGTTTGTGATGGTGTAATTGTAGTCGAGCTTCGGCTTGTCCTTGATGAAGGCGGTGCCGTAGCTCGCATGGAAGGCGTCGGTGGCGTTCAGGTAGAGATTAAGGGTGAAGAACTCGTCGGTCTCGAGCCACCAATCCTCGTTGGTCTGAACCGTGACGGTCTGCACGGTCTGGTTGGCCGTGAAGGTAATGGCCTGCAGCGCCAGCGCGG
Organism: Reyranella sp.; assembly: GCA_022844015.1. Classification (GTDB taxonomy): domain Bacteria; phylum Pseudomonadota; class Alphaproteobacteria; order Reyranellales; family Reyranellaceae; genus Reyranella. The sequence continues at coordinate 15,342 of JALHMO010000158.1, forward strand.
CGTAGTCGGCATTGCCGGCGGATCCCGGCGCCGTCGCCACGAACACCTCCGACTTGCTGCCGCTGCCGCTGCGCGTGATCGTGAAGGTGACCGCGCCGCCCTCGGCCACGCCCTCGGCGGCGTTGCCCGCCGAGGACTTCACCGAGTAGCCGTAGAATGGCAAGGCGGCGTCCTTGATGAAGCCGTTGGCGGTCGCCGACTTGGTCGTGGTCGCGAGGTTCTCGTACAGCGACAGGGTGAACGATTCGGCTCCTTCCGACACGCTGTCCTGCAGCGTGCTCACCGTGACCGTCTTGATGGATTCGTAGGCCGCGAAGGTCAGCGCCGTCTTGTCGAGGCCCTGGTAATCGGCGGCATCGGCACTTCCGGCGACGGTGCCCAGATACACCGTCGAGGCGCTGCCCGTGCCACTGCGCGCGACCGTGAAGACGATCTGCCCACCTTCGGCGACGGCGCTGGCGGCGCTGCCGGCGCTCGACGCGATGGCGTAGGCATAGGACGTCACCGGTGCATCCTTGACGTGACCGTCGGCGCTGGCGACGCCGACCGCGTCGGTGGCCGCCTTGAACACCTCCATCTTGAACGATTCGGTGCCTTCGCCGAGGTTGTCGATGTAGGTGTCGATCTTCACCGTCTTCGCCGTCTCGTAGTCGGCGAAGTTGACCGCAAGCTTGCCGACGCCGGCGAAGTCGCCGGTGCCGGCTGTGCCGGGCGTGGTCGAGACATAGACCGTCGAGGCGGCGCCGGTGCCGCTCCGGGTCACCGTGAAGGTGACGGCCTGGCCTTCCGTTATCGGCGTCGTGCTCGTGGTCGACGAGCTGAGCGCGTACCCGAAGGCCGGCGGCGCTGCGGCTGGATCGGAGACCGCGACGATCCCCTTCACCGTCGAGTTCCAGAAATCGCCCAGGGAGGCCTTGAACTCGATGTTGTAGGTGCTCCCTGAGCCGCCCCACGGATTGCGGATGGTAAATTGGTCGGTGGCGGAATCGTAGTCCAGGATCATGAAGGCATGGCCAGCGACCAGGTTCCGCTTGCCGTTCCCGGGGTCGGTGGTGTTGCCGAACGATCCCAGCCAGCCGACCGCACCCTGGTTCAGCGCATCGATGATAGTCTGCTTGTAGGTGAACGGATTGGTCGAGGTGTGCTCGGCCGTCTTGTAGGCGTCCGGGATGCCTGTGTAGTAGCTCGAATAGTAGGTGTAGCCGAGATTGGCGACCTCGCGGATCGGGTTGGCCCACCCGCCTTCGAGCGCCTGGTAGCTTTCCTCGCCGGTCCAGGTGCGAGCGTTGTTGATATTGGCCTGGCCATTGAGCTGGATGTAGGCCTTCTCGAACAGCGTCACCCACGATTCGCCCGTCAGGCTGTGCGGTGCATTGCTCGCCACCGCGACCTGGCCGTTGGTCTTGACGGGAACGCTCTGATTGACCGTCACGTAGACCGGGGTGCCGCCGAGGTAGAACCGCACTCCCCAGGTGCCGTTGCCGTTGTCGATGAAGGCGCTGACGATGATCGAGGGATCGACGCCGGCGATCGCCCCCAGGGCGGCGACGAGATAGCAGTCGCCGGCCTGGCCCTGGTTGATGTCGGACGGCGCCGCGCCCGCAACGAACAGCGGGCCGGTTGCCGTCGCGTAATCGAACACACCGGACGACGCCTGGCTGTTGGCGGTATCGCCGCCGACGACCGGCATCGGCAGATTAGTGCCGAGAAACCAGGTGCCGATCAGCCGGTCGGCATTCAGCTCGCTCATGCCGGCCGACATGTTGCCGAGCGGCGCCACGTCGGAGACCTGCTGCGCGCCGCCCCACCATTTGGCGTTCGCCGGGTTGGTGAAGATGACGCTGTAGGAGATCGACTTCACGTAGTCGCTGGCGAACAGCGCCGTGCAGTTCGTGTAGACCGCCCTCAGATCGTCGTAGTCCGTCGCCGTGATGCCGCCGCTCGCCGCAGTGTCGAGCAGCGTGAGCATCTCCTGGTAGCTCACGACGTTGTCGGTCACCGCCTGCGTCGCCAACGCCTTGATCTGGCTGTCGCCGAGATTGTCCGTCCAGGCCATGCCGCCCCCCAATCAACCTCGCGCAGCCGGGCACGCGCAGCCGTTCGGCTCGCTGCAGCACCGTCGCAAAGTCGCCCACCCCACTCAAACAGAATGCTCGGCCTGCACGAGGGCAAAAGCAAGGCTCGCCGCGTGCCCTTGCATTTTCGTCGTGATAACTGCACTTGCTCTGCGTCTCGTCCTCGACATCATTGGCCTTGACGCAAAAGCGTATCATTTGCGGGGAGCGCGCCACTGGTGAGCTGGGCACTCCGCCAAAGCGGCGCTCGTGAGATGTTGTGATCGGCAAGAGGAGCGCCGCTGGGGCGGCGCGCTCCCAGCGGAAGAGCTTTCTTCTTGGTGGCTCCTTCCTGCATCGAGTCGGAGCGGGAGGCTTGGCGCAGTATCAGGGGTGCGCGGCGATCAGGTCCTCGGCGTTGCGGATGCCGGTCAGCACGCTCAGCGGATCGGACGTCACCGGGTCGAGCAGCGCCGTCGCCGCCGCGACGTCGCTCGCCCCCAGCCAGCCGGTGTTGCGCTCGTGCTGCTCCTGCACGTAATCCAGGCT
>JALHMO010000159.1 GCA_022844015.1 Reyranella sp.
AGCTCGGTCGGCTCCATCGCGAGCTCGGGCACCGCCGTGGCCAGCGCCTCTGCCAGCGCCGCGATCGGCGTGCGCATGCCGCGGCTCGGGACGGCCACGGCGCTGCGCCAGCGGTCGTTGGCGCTCGCCATCTGCTCGAGATCGCCGAGCAGGCCGGCGCGCGCCAGCGAGGATTTGCCGACGCCGCTGCTGCCGTGAATCAGCAGGAAGCTGCAGCCGTACAGATCCTGTCGCCGCAGTACCTGCAGGGCTTCCTCACGCGCCTTGCCGCGGCCCCAGAAGATCTTGCGATGGCGGACGTCGAACACCTCGAGGCCACGGAACGGCGAGCCTTCCCAGGCATCGTCGGGATCGGCACCGCCGGGCCTGATGTCGAGGTCGAGGGTGCGCAGCAAGTCCTCGACCTGCCGCACCACCAGCACCTCGGCGCCGAGCCGGCGCAACTGCTCCTGCTCGGCGCGCGCATCGGCGCCGTTGGCTTCGGGCAGGGCGACGACGACGCGCCTGCCGGTGGCGACGACGGCGTTCAGCCGTTCGTCGCGGACCAGCAGGCGGAGCTTGTCCTCGACATAGCCCACCTCGCCCGCCGCCATCTCGAAATCGACGGTGCCGGTGGCGAACAGCCAGGTGTCGGCGTCGTCGGATTCGCGGCCGGCGAGCCGTTCGGCACGGTGCAGGGCGTGCGCCGCCAGCACGGCGAGCTGCCAGCTGTCGCCGGTGTCGATCTCGTCGGCGAGATCGAGGCGAAACGGGCTGGCGTCGCCCGACGGCAGGATGCGGGCGACGCGCTTGCGGACGAACGCGTCGTAGCTCGATGAGATCGCCGGCAACGGCGCGAGGCCGCGCCAAGTGAAGACCCGCGACTTGCGCAAGGCCAGCGGCGCGATCCGTTCGACGGCGATCGCCCCGGCCGTCGTGGCGATCGACACGCGAACCTGCGTGGTCACCGGCGGCTACCTCTGGAAGTCGCCGGACGTCGTGAGGTCACGCAGTAGCTCGACGAGGTCGGCGTCCGCCGCCACCGCAAGGTCCTTGATCAGCACGATCTCGCCGTCGTCGGGCGGCGGCAGCTCGAGGCGCTCGATGCGCTGATCGCGCGCCCGCTCGACGAACAGGACGCGACTCACGACCGACGGATCGTCGAAGCTGAAGACGACATAGACCTGCTCGTCGATGCCGACCGGGTTGATGCGCAAGGTGCCGCCGGCGAAGGGCCGCTCGAAATCCGGCCCCTGGTCGGTCGCCGCCGCGATCAGCGCCGGCATCTCGGCGAAACGCTGCCCGCTCGCCTGGCCGGCGGCCGGCGGCAGCGCCACGGCGTTGCGTCGCTTGAGGTCGCGGAACAGCGCGCGCAGGGCGGGGTCGGTGAACAGCTGGCGCTGCTGGTCGTGGCTCAGCTGTTTGCCCTGCTCGACGAAGGCGATGACGTCCTGCTCGCCGAGCACGGGCGTCGCCGACTCCTCGGCGTCGATTTCCTGGCGCGCCCGGGCGAGCAATCGATGTACCTCTGCCACGCGCGCGTCGAGGTCGGCGGCAGGCAGACCTGCCGGGTCGCTCATCTCGTCGAGCGCCTCCAGGAGGAGGTCGCTGAAGCGCCGTTGTTCGCCTGCCATGTCAAACTCCCTGAGCAAGAACCCTAATCGATCGCCTCGAGGCAGGCCATGTGCGTTGGCGCCTCCGAGGCCAGCGGCCGCAGGCCGCAGCCGGCAAGGCCGGCGTGCAGCTGGTGCAGGAGATCTTCGGCCCGCGCGTCGGCGAACGAGCCGGTCCAACCCGGGATCTGCCACTGCGCCCGCGGTTCGGTCGTGGTGGCGGCGGTGAAGGCGCAAATGTCCACGAGTCCCGACGATTCGAGGCGGGAAGATTGACAGGGCGGCCGGCGCGCCGCCGCCGCAGGCCGTAGAGCAGCGCGGCGAGGGCCGGCAGCGGCGCCGCGCAGACGAAGCCGAGCAGGACGAGCGACAGGGCCTCGTCGGCCACTGCCGGCGCGAAGTCGATGTCGGTCGCCCGGGCCGAGTCGAGCTGCGACATCAGGAGAAGGAAGGCGAGAAGCAGGAGCCCGGGCAGGCGCCTGTCCGCCCAGCGGCTGAGCCCAATCCATGAACGATGCATCGTGATGCCTCTTGGCGTGAGTGGGTCGAGAAGGAGACGAGGCGCTGAGCCCCTGTCCTCCTTGACGATGCAGGGCCGGAAAATTGACAGGCGGCCGGCCGCCATGCTCCGATTCGGCCCGACGTGAGCGGCCGAGGAGGATTGCGGATGAGTCGGTCCGACCGGACCCTGGATGCGGCGCTCGCGAAGCTCGCCGAGAGAGCGTCGTTCGAGCGGGTGGTGTCGCTGTACAGCCGGCGCTACCGGCTGCCCCCGGCCGAGGTCGCCGATGCCGTGCAGACCGCCTTCTACAAGACGCTCAAGACCTATGCCGGCAAGACGGTGAACGCCCCGGAGGCCCTGCTGCATCAGGTGATCCGCAACGAGCTGATCACCGTGATTCGCCGCAGCGCCGTCGTGAAGATGGTCGAGCTCGACGAGGACTTCCTGGCGCTGGGCAGTGGCAGCGCCGGACGTCGCACGCGCGATGACGACGACGGCAGCGTCGATGGGGGCTCCAGCCTCGAGCGGGACGAGCCCGACGATACCGATGACGCCCCGAGGGACGACGGGTCGGGCGGCGGCAGGCGCCATGCCGGCGGCGGTCGTCCGACAGCCGACGCGGCGGCCAACCATCTCGAGAACATGATGATCGAGGCGCTCGACGCGCGTCAGCTCGTGCGCGCGCTGCTCAAGGAGTTCGACGACAAGTACCGCCACGTCGTCGTGCTGCTGCTGGCCGAATGGGAACCCAACGAGCTGCGCGAGAAGTTCGGTCAGAATGCCTACCGAATGCGGGCGTGGGCGCGCGTGAAGGTGTGCCGCATCCTCGCGAAGTTCGCCGCCGCCGGCAACGATCAGGCCGAACGGCTGCACGCCCGCGGCGGCTGCCATCGCATCCTGCACGCGATCCAGGGGGCAGGAGCAGCCGCGCCGGCCTAGCGCATTTTCCGTTCCCCGGCGGTGGAGGTGACGCATCTTCAATCCCTACCCCATGACGGGGAGGGCATTCGCATACGATAAAGAAGCCGTCATCCCGACCGGAGCCGAGCGCAGCGAGGTGTAGCGGAGGGACCTCTCTTGTTGCGGCATCAGCAAGAAAGGCCCCGTGACCGCGCCGCCAATGGCGCTGCAAACAGCGCCTAACCGGGCGGCTCCGCTCGGGATCACGGAGAAAGATTCCAAGCGCGACTTCCTTGCGATGACGGGCCAAGAGAGGGCCATGCCCGGCAGAATTTCTTTCCCCCGCCTGTCAATCCCGCGACCCCCGACCGTCGGATGGGTATGCGGCGCCGCACGGTGCGGCCGCCGCCCTCTGACGGAGAATTCCATGGTCAAGCTGTCTCGCGTGGCGGTTTCCGCCCTGTTCGCCTTCGGTCTGGCCGGCGCACTGGCCGGGGCGACCACCCCGGCCTCGGCGGCGCCGGGCGAGGTTTGCTACTTCGGCGAGTGCCGCGCGTCGACGGGCCCGAGCGCCCGGCCGGCGCCGACGACGGCCCCGACGAAGACCTCGACGCAGTCGAAGCTGATCGCCAAGCGCGGCAGCTGGAGCGCCGTGCTGATCGGCGAGGGGGCGATGATCGTCGACGAGTTCGCCAACGGCTCGAAGTTCGCCATCCTGGCCTATCCGGAAGGCAAGTTCGGCCTGATGCTGATGCATCCCGAATGGCGGCTGAAGGCCGGCCATCGGGCCGAGATGTCGGTGACGATCGACGGCGAGGTCTACAAGGGCACCGCGGTCGCCAACGACAAGGGCATCCTGCAGGTCGAGGGCGCGAGCAAGGAGATGCTGCAGAGGCTCTACCGCGGCCGCCAGGGCCGGATCGAGGTGGGGGACTACAGCTTCACCATGACCAACCTCGCCGACGCCAGGGCCGTGATCGACGCGGTGCTGGCGCACCTCAAGATCGCCTCGCGGTAGGCGGGCGAGCGAAGGAACGGGGGCGCGCCCGGAAATCCGGGTGCGCCCGTGGCGCTCAGCGCCGGCGGCGCCAGCGCTCGACCCCGATCGGCAGCAGCGCCAGCACGGCGAGGCCGAGCAGCGGCAGGAGAAAGCGCGGCTCGTGCAGCAGGTTTGCATCGGGGATCTGGCCCTGCCGCGCCAGATCCATCAGGAGATCGCCGAGGCTCGCATAGATGAACGCGCTCGGCACGATCCCGACCAGCGTGCCGAGCATCAAGGTCCCGAGCCTGAGGCGCGCCAGGGCCGCGGCGAAGTTGACGACCGTGAAGGGGATCAGCGGCACCAGCCGCAGGAACACGAGGTAGCTCAGCGCATTGTTGCGAAAGCCTTCGGCGACTCGTGCGGCGCGCGGCCCGGCGCGCTCGGCAAGACCGTCCAGCCCGGCGCGGGCGATCAGGAAGACGGCCGAGGCGCCGAGCGTGGTGCCGACCAGCGCGCAGGCAAGGCCGAGCCAGCGGCCGAACAGCAGGCCGCCCACGATCGCGCAGAACCATGCCGGAAAGACCAGGAGCATCAGTAGCGCCGCGTTGACGGCGATGAACAGGAGCGGCGCCGCCATGCCCCAGTCGTCGGCGGCCTGGCGCAGCCACCGTGCATTCTCGGCCAGCGTGGCGAGCGAGATGTAGCGCGTGCCGCCGAATGCCAGGAAGACCACGGCCGCCACGACCGCGAGCAGCAGCGGCAGCCGGGTCGCGGCGCGTCTCAACGCAGTGCGCATCGGAGGGAGGCGTGGTCGGGCATGTCTCCTGGGCGGCATCTCCCTTGGGGATGTTCCGCCCGGGCAGACTACAGAGTTGCCGGGACCTGGCCTATCGTCCGGCGAAGACAGGAGGAAACAATGGCCGGACTACTCGAAGGACACATCGCCGCGGTGACCGGCGGCGGATCGGGCATCGGGCAGGGCATCTGCCAGGCCTATGCCCGGGAAGGCGCGCGGGTCGTCGTGCTCGACGTCAACCTCGATGGCGCGAACGAGACGGTGGGACTGATCAGGGAGGCGGGCGGCAAGGCCTCGGCCGCGCGGCTCGACGTGACCGACCGGCTGGCCTGCCGCGACATCGCCGCGACCATCGCCAGGGATGGCGACATTTCCATCCTGGTCAACAATGCCGGCATCAACCGCCGCAACCCGATCACCGGCGACGCGGCCGCGGTTGCCAAGGATTGGGAGGACATCCTGTCGATCAATCTCGACGGCGTGTTCAACGTCACCCACGCCTTCCTCGACCAGCTGCGCGCGACCCGGGGGCGGATCGTCAACATCGGATCGATCCAGTCGTTCGTGCACGTGAGCTGGCCGAACTCGGCTGCCTACACGACCTCCAAGCACGGCGTGCTGGGCTTCACGCGCGCCCTGGCGGCGGAACTCGGCAAGGACGGCGTGCGCGTCAACGCCATCGGGCCGGGGCTGATCGAGACCAGGATCAACGCCGAGGCGCGGGCCAGGAATCCCGACATGGTCGCCAACGTCATGCGCCACACGCCGCTCAATCGCGCCGGCAAGCCCGAGGACATCGCCGGGCCTGCGGTCTTCCTCGCCTCCGACATGTCCTCTTATGTCACCGGCTGCATCATCATGGCCGACGGTGGCTTCCGCACGGTGTGAGCCATGCCACGACGACGGCGGCGCGATGACCCGGATTGATCGAGCCCGATGGATTGCCGATACTCGAGCGGCATCAGAGCGAGGACGACCATGAAAGCAGAAGGTGGATGTTATTGCGGCGCCGTGCGCTACGCGGTCGACGGCGAGCCGATGTTGAAGGCGCAGTGCCACTGCCGCGAATGCCAGTACATCACCGGCGGCGCGCCGAACATGTTCATGGTCGTTCCGCAGGCCGCCTTCCGCTACACCAAGGGCGAGCCCCGGCAGTTCAAGCGCAGTGACCTCGCGGCGCCGGTCACGCGAGAGTTCTGCCCCACTTGCGGCACCCACGTCGCGACCGTGCCGCCGCGTCCCGTGGTCGTGGTCAAGGTCGGCACCCTCGACGATCCGAAGGTCTACGGTGCGCCGTCGCTGGCGATCTTCACCATCGACAAGCAGCCCTTCCACATGATTCCCGAGGGCCTGCCGACCTTCGAGCGCCGCCCGACCTGAACGGCGCTGACGGGCGCCCGGCTCATCTGCCGGGCGTCGTGCCGCTGCCGCGCAGGGAGAGAATGTAGGCGATGATGTCCTCGCGCTGGTCGGACGACAGCCGGAACATCGGCATGCCGACATGCGGCGTCGTCAGCGCGACGGTCAAGGCGGCGGCCGTCATGCCCGGCGTCGCGGCGAGTTGGGGAAAGGTCGGCGCGCGCGGGTTGGGCGATATCAGCTGCTGGGGTTGGATCGCGTGGCACTCGTAGCAGACGTGGCGTGCCAGGGAGAGACCCTGGCGCGGGTCGCCGGCCTGCTGCGCCTGAAGCGGCGGCCCGATCGCGGCGGCCAGCAGCAGCGTCGTCAGAAGGGTTGAAGGCTTCATCGTCATCCCCTGGCGCCAGGATCGGCGCCGCACGGATTCTGGCTCTCTGCCCAGTCCCGCCAATGCGAGGGACGGACATCGACCGGCTTGCCGGCGTCGCTGATCCAGCCCGAGCCGGACCGCCGGCAACGGAAGACCAGGGCATGCACCTCGCCCTCGATGACGCTGAGCTGGAGATCGCGACCCAACGGCGCGCTATGGATCGGTTGCCAGTTGCACATGGCTGGCTTTGTACCGGTTGCCGTCCTTCCCGAGGTTGACGCAGATCAACGGCGCCGGACGGAGAGCGACTCTCGGAAGAATGTCACCGCTGCGTCGCCGATTGCGGCGTGCAGGGCCCCGCGATCGACGCCCGGCGCGTCGATGCAGGCCTCGGGAAACTCGTTGCGGCCGTCCTCGTTGCATTCGTTGACGAAGATCTCGTGGTCGACCGCCCCCGGCAGGATCACCAGCCGGGCGCCCGGTATGTGCGCGGCGGCGAAGGCCGCGTTCGGTCCGGGCGGCGCCTGCGTGTCGGCCGCGCCGACGGTGATGTAGGCGGGGATCGCCATGCGGCGCAGCCCGGCCTCGTCCATGCCGAAGGCCTTTACGATGCCCGGCGCCATGGCGAACGCCGCCTTGACGCGCGGGTCACGGACGCCAAGCGCCGGCGTCGGGTCGACCGGCAGGTCGCGCCGCAGATGCTCGGGCACCATGCGGTTGTTGCGCCAGCCTTCCTGGAAGGCGCGGTAGCCCTCGGCGCTCACCTCGGCGCCGCCGATCCACAGCGCCGTGAAACCGCCCTGCGAGTGTCCCGCCACGCCGATGCGATCGGCGTCGATCGACGGCCCCCAGTCGGCGCTGCCGAGCAGGAACGAGATCGCGGCGCCGAGGTCGACCGGCCGCTGCCACAGCCGGTTGGCGAGCCAGGCGATGGTCGCGTCGTAGGTGTTGGCGCGGTAGTGGTCGATCGCGGCAACGACGAAGCCGCGCGCGGCAAGATGCTGGGCGAACCAGGCATAGAGCAGGCCGTTGCTGCCGCGGCCGTGCGAGAACAGGATCAACGGGCGCGCCGCGCCGCCGAGCGCGGGCGCATCGCGCAGCACCCTGACGTTGACCGAGAAGGGAAACACGAACGGCTCGGCCGCACTGTCGCCGCGCGCCGGATAGAACATCGAGAGCGCGATCGTCCGGTCGCCGTCGGTGAACGAGATCCGACGCAGCCCGACCGTCTCGGGCTTCTCCCGATCCTGTGCGAACCCGGCGTCGGCCATGAGCGCGAGGGACGCCGCCGCCAGGACGCCGCCCAAGAGCTTGACCAATCCTGCACTGCTGGATTTCATGGATTGAGCGCCTTCCGTCGATGCCGCAGACTGATCATCAGATGCTCCGTCGCTGCCTTGCAATCCTTGTCGTCGTCATGGCCGCCACGACGATGCCGGCCTCTGCCGATCCGGCGGCCGACGAGGCGGCGATCCGGCAGCGCCTGCAGCGCTGGGTGGCCGACTTCAACGCGAGAAGGCTGGCCGGCGTGTGCGATCTCTTCGCGCCGGATCTTCGCTACTCGATTCCTGTGGCGCGCTCCCAGCGATGACGCCGCGCCTGATCAGAACGCCTTGTTCTTGTCGGGCCGGTGCCTGTTGCGCAGCACGAAGGCCGAGCGCTCGGCCGTGCGCGGGTTGCGTACCCAGACCTCGCGGTTGGGATGCAGCCCGCCGCCGCGCGTCGCCGGCACGGCCGTGGTTCGTGCGCGATGGAGCAGGCGGGTGTCGGCCGCCCCGCAATTGGGATGGATGCCGCCATTGTCGGCCACCACCTTGTCCCACGCCGCCTTGCGCCTGGCGGCAACCGCCGGATCGGCGAGCGCCGTGCAGGTCAGCTCGTCGGTGTTGAGGTCGGCCACGATCTCGTCGCCCTCCTCGATCAACGCGATCGGGCCGCCGAGGGCAGCTTCGGGGCCGACATGGCCGATCACCAGGCCGACCGAGCCGCCCGAGAAGCGCGCATCCGTCATCAGCCCGACGACGATGCCGCGCTCGCGGCACAGCGCAGTGATGCGCGAGGTCGGGTCGAGCATCTCGGGCATCCCGGGCGCGCCGCTCGGGCCCTCGTAGCGCACGATGATCATGTCGTGGTTCTGGAAACGGCCGGGCGTCTTGTCGAGTGCCTCGAGCAGGCTCTGCTCGCCCTCGAACAGGCGCGCCTTGCCGCGGAACACGTTGCCCTCCAGGCCGCCCTCGACACCGGCGAGCTTGAGGATCGCCGAGAAGTCGGGCGACAGGTTGCCGCCCAGCACGCGCAGGCCGCCGGTCGGCTTGTAAGGCTTCTCGACCGGGTAGACCACCTTGCCGTCGGCCCGCTTGGCGCCCAGCCGCTCGACCTGGGCGGCGAGCGTCTCGCCGGTGCAGGTCAGCACGTCGCCGTTCAGCAGCCCGGCGTCGAGCAGCTCGCGCACGATCACCTGCACGCCGCCGATATTGTCGATGTCGACCATGGAGTACTTGCCGTAGGGCCGGGCGTCGGTCAGCACCGGCACGACATGCTGCGAGAGGTAGTTGAACTCCTCCGGCGTCATGATCTCCTTCCAGAAGTCGCCGTAGCCCGCGGCGCGCGCGATCTCCGGCGCGTGCAGGGTCACGTTGGTCGAGCCGCCGATCGCCATCGCGACGATCACCGCGTTGCGGATCGAATCGCGCACCACGATGTCGCGCGGCTTCAGGTCCTTGTCGATCAGGTTGGCGAGCAGGCCGACCAGCTCGCTGGCGAACTCGCCGACGCGGCGCGGATCGTCGGACGGCGGCGCCACCATGTGCAGCGGCTCCATGCCGACCACGCCGATGAAGGTCTGCATGGTGTTGTAGGTGAACATGCCGCCGCAGCTGCCGTAGCCGGGGCAGGCATGGCAGGCGATGTGATGGCGGTACTCGGCGTCCGGGTGGCCGGCGACCTGGTAGGCGCTGACGAGGTCGATCGGCTCTCCCGTCCTGGGATCGTGGCCCGGATGGATCGGCCCGTCCGACATGATGATCGCCGGCCGATTGTGCTCGAGCAGCGCCGCCAGCGTGCCGACCGGCGGCTTGTCGCAGGCGACCACCGCGATCGTGCCGGCGAGCCCGCTGCCGTTGAGGTGCTCGCACAGCGAATCGTTGGTGATCTCGCGCCCGATCAGCGAATAGCGCATCTCGCGCGTGCCGTTGCGGATGCCGTCGGAGATCGCGACCGTGTACTCGGGCTGGACCAGCCGCAGCTTGAGCTGGTTCGAGCCCTTGCCGATGCGGTTCTTCAGCTCGGCGTGAATCGCGTCGACCTTGGCCATGACGCCGAGATAGCACTGGCTGTCGCCCTTGGTGCCGACGACGCCGACCGACGGCTCGTGGATCAGGTCCGGGTCCGTGCCGAGCGCGCGCGCCACCCCGATGGTCTGGGAGGAGCGGCCGGGATGCCGGTCGATGAGCACGCTGGTCGATTTCATTGCGCTTGCCTTCAGGGTGGTTGGGTGCGGTCTCGATTTGGCCGGAAAATGCCCACCTGCCGAGGTCTTGGCAACCGCGGAACCGCGGCTGCAGAACCGCCGCGATCAGCGTGCCGGCGCGCGTCCGCGCCCAAACCCTGCCGCCTCGATGACCGCCCGCACCTCCCGGGTGAACATTTCTGCGACCGGGCTCGGGGTGCGGTCCTTCAGCCCGATCAGGCCGATCGGGTTGGTGGCTCCGGCGAGCGCAAGTGGCACTCGCGGAGCAGGATGTCCGTCGGCTCGACGACGTCCGGTTGCAGATCCTGCCCATTCCGGGCACCAAGTCGGGAACTTCTGGCCCGTCCCCGCGTTGAGGCAGGGCAGAAGCTGGATTAGCTCGACCTCGAGCCCGTGCACCTCAATGGGGGACAATCATGCGCCTTTTCAACCGTCGTACCGTCTTGCTTGCCGTTCCTGCCGTGACCTTGGCCCATGCGTCGGGGGCGCTCGCGGTCGATGCCTTGCCGGATGCGCGCTTCGTGGGCTTCTGCCAGGCGGTGAACGAGTTCGATATCGCGTCCGGCCAGCTGGCGCTCGCCCGGTCGGCCAACGAGAACATCCGCGGCTATGCCAGCCGCTCGATTGCCGAGGCGACGGACGCCGCGCAAAGGCTCAGCAAGTCGCGGCAGGAGGCCGGCGTCTCCTACGCGCCCGACGGCGCCATGGGCCCCAAGACCGCCAACCTGCTGCAGCAGCTCAACGCGCTGCAGGGCCCGGCCTTCGACACGGCCTACGCCAACGCGCAGCTGTCGGTGCAGACCGATTCCGAGGCCCAGCTCGGCGCCTATTCCCAGAACGGCAAGAGCGGGCCATTGCGGCGCTACGCCCAGGACAGCTTTCCCAAGTCGAAAGCGCAGCTGGAGAACGCCAAGCGCATCGCCGGCGGCCGCTGAGGCAATAGCCTCGGCTGATGCTCGTCCGGACCGCGAGCAGCCTGCCCTGAGCTTTTCGAAGGGTCCCGCTCGCTCATGAGCAGGAGCGAGCGGGAGGCTCGCGGTCCGGAAGACTCCGAGCGCCTTTACAGAACGAGCAGGCCTGACACTCCATTCGTCGTTCTCGCCCTATCATGAGCTTTTGCCGCTTGATCAGTGTCGTTTCGACATCGACCATGGGGCCATCGTCGTCGTGATCGTGGAGAACGTGGATGAGCCGTCCTGTCGCCGTCGTCACCGGGGTCGGTCCCGGCACCGGGAGCGCGATCGCCCGCCGGCTCGCCGCCGACGGGTATGCCGTTGCCATGCTGGCGCGCAACCGCGAGCGGCTCGCCGGCTTCGAGACGGAGATCGCGCACGCCAAGGCCTATCCCTGCGACGTCACCGATGAAGCGCAGCTCGACGCGGTGCTCGCCGCCGTGCGGGCCGATCTCGGCACGCCGGCCGTGCTGGTGCACAACGCGGTGGGCGGCGCCTTCGGCAGCTTTCTCGACATCGATCCCAAGGTCCTGGCCGCCAACTTCCAGGTCAACACGATGGCGTTGCTTCATCTGGCGCGCCGTCTCGCGCCGGCGATGATCGAGGCCGGGGCCGGCGCGATCATCGTCACCGGCAACACATCGGCCTTGCGCGGGCGCGCAAGCTTCGCCGGTTTCGCGCCGACCAAGGCGGCGCAGCGCATCCTCGCCGAGGCGATGGCGCGCGAGCTCGGCCCGAAGGGCGTTCACGTCGCTTATGTGGTGATCGATGCGGTGATCGACGTGCCGTGGGCGCGCAAGCGCTATGCCGAGGCGCCCGACAGCTTCTTCATCAAGCCCGCCGCCATCGCTGGCGAGGTCCTGCATCTCGTGCGGCAGGATCGCAGCGCCTGGTCCTTCAATGTCGAGATCCGGCCTTTCGCCGAGAAGTGGTGAGAGGTCATAGGCCCATGGCCCAGCTGCGCATCTTCTCCTACCTGCCCAACCCGCGGATCTGGAAGGCCACGATCGCCGCCCGCCTGAACGGTGTCGAGGTCGAGGTGCGCGGCGCCCGGCCGCGCGAGCTCAGGGACTGGCTGTGGGACTTCGAGGCGCGGCCTCTCTCGCCCGGCGAGCGCGAGGAGCACGCGGCCTCGGTGCGCGTCGGCAAGGTCGGTTTCAAGGGCGGCGAGCTGATCAAGACCGATGCTTTCCTGGCGGCCCACCCGTTCGGCACCGTGCCGGCAGCCTTCAGCCCGGACGGCCTCGTCGGCATCTTCGAATCCAACAGCATCATGCGCACGGTGGCTCGCCTCGGCGCCGAACGCTTGCCGCTCTACGGTCGCGACGCCTACGAGGCCTCGCGCATCGACAGCTTCCTCGACGCCAGCCTCGTGTTCGCGCGCGACACCCAGCACTACCTGCTGGCCCTCGGCGACGAAGATTTTCCCGCCCATGTCCACGCCCGCGCGGTCGAGGCGTTCGCGGCCTACGTCGCGGCCATCGAGCAGGCGCTGGCCTCGCCGCGCAGTTTCCTGGTCGGCGAGCAGCTGACGCTGGCCGATGTCTGCTTCGTGGCCGAGCTCTGCCTGTTCTCCAACGAGCGCCGGCGCCGCCCGACGCTCGAGAAGCGCGGTCTGGCGCCGATCTTGTCGGATGATTGGGAGCAGGCCTTTCCGCGCACCGGTTCGCACTTCCGGCGCCTCGCCGACCATCCGGCGTTCGCGCCCGACGTAGGTCCATACCTGCAGAAACTGGAGCAGAGCGGTTTCTGAACGCGACTGAATCGTCCGCTGCGCCCCTGGCGTCGAGAGTGGTCGAGAACCAATCCGAGCGCTCCATGGCAGAGCGTGGCGACGCGGCTTCCGCGTGGCCAGGGGTGTCCAAGCCTTGATAAGCTGTGCGCATGAACTCGGACTCGTATGACGTCGCCATCGTCGGCGGCGGCAGCGCTGGCGTTGCCGCCGCCGTGGCCGCGGCGCGATCGGGTGCGCGCACGCTGCTGCTCGAGAAGGCCGGATGCCTGGGTGGCGCCTCGACCTTGCGCAATGTCCTGACCTACTGCGGCCTCTATACGCTGGGCGACGTGCCGCGACAGGCGGTGGCCGGCATTGCCGAGGAAGTGCTTCAGGGGCTGCGGCGGCTCAACGCCGTGACCGGCCCGCAGCGCCATCGCGGCGTCTTCGTCGTGTTCGATCCCGAAGCGGTCAAGCGCGTGCTCGACCGGCTGTGCGCCGATGCCGGAGTCGACGTGATCCTGCATGCCTTCGCCAGTGGCGCCACGCGCGCCGATGGCCGCATCGTCGACGTCGCGTGGCACGACCATGGTGGCGAGCATCGCCTCCGGGCGCGGGCCTTCGTCGATGCGAGTGGCGAGGGCGATCTCGCCGCGCTCGCCGGCGCGGCGACCCGCTACGGCAACGACGATGCCGTGAACCTGGCGACGCTCGCCACGCGTTTCGGCGGCATTCCGCGCGACGTCGTCGTGTCGGCCGAGCAGGTGACGGCGGCCATCCAGTCGGCGCGCGCTGCCGGGCACGGGCCGTTCAGCAAGGAGCGCAGTGTGATGACGCGCTTGCCGATCTCCGGCGACCTCGTCTGCTACCTGGCGTCGGAAGACTACGATCCGCGCGACGCGCTGAGCCACAGCGCGGCGGAACGGCGCGGGCGCGAGCAGGCGTGGGCCTACCTGGAGGTCGTTCGGGGCCTGCCCGGGTGCGCGAATGCCTATCTCGCCTCGACCGGGCCGGAGTTCGGCACGCGCGAGGCGCGTCACATCGAATCCCTCCATCAGCTGACCTGGCAGGACGTGGTCGCGGGGCGGACGATGGCCGACAGCATCGGGCTCGGCGCCTGGGGCGTGGAATGGCACGATCGCCGGACCTTCGAGAGCACCTTCGTCTATCCGCCGGACAAGGCGGCCTATGGAATTCCGCTGCGTTGCCTGATGAGCCGCGACACGTCGAACCTCTTCGCCGCCGGTCGCGTGGCCGATGCCGATCGCATGGCCGGCGCCAGCCTGCGCGTGATGGGCACCGCGTTCGCCACCGGCCAGGCGGCCGGCGTGGCGGCGGCCTGCGTGGCCGATCGCGGGGCAGTCGACGTCGAGAGCGTGCGCCGGACGTTGCGCGCGCAGGGCGCGCTGATCGAGACGAGCCAGCTCGCGCAAGCGGCGTAGGGCAGCCTCATGCGCCGGGAGCGCGCCACTCCAGTGGCGCTCTTCTCGTTGACTACATTTCCCATGAGCGCCACCGGAGTGGCGCGCTCACGGCCTCCGACCCCTCCGTCGCCGTAAGACGGCGACACCTCCCCAGCGAAGCTGGGGAGGCGAACTCCACCTACGGCAGGTACGGCATCGCCGGCGGGCCGAGCTGCTCGCGCAGGATCGCCTGGGCGTCCTCGACGAACTCGCACAAGAGCGCGCGTGTCTCGCGCGGGTCGATGATGTCCTGGCCGGTCGCCTCGGCGGTGCGGAAGGGCGAGGCGAGCGCCTGCAGGCGCGCCTCGATCTCGCGTCGCTTCGCCTCGGGATCGGGGGCGGTCTCGATCTCGCGGCGGTAGGCGGCCGAGGCGCCGCCGGCGATGTGCATCGAGCCCCAGCTCGCCGACGGCCAGCAGTAGCGGCGGAACATGCCGTGCGGCCGATGCTGGCACTGGCCGGCGACGCCGAACAGCCGGCCGACGACGATCGTGCACCACGGCATGCGGCTCAGGTTCACCATCGTCATCAGGCGGGCGCCGGCGCGCTCGATGCCCTGCTTCTCCGAGTCGAGGCCGACCAGGAAGCCGGGCTCGTCGGCGAGCGAGATCAGCGGCAGGTGGAAGGTGTCGCAGAGCTGCATCAACCGCATCACCTTGGAACCGCCGGCGACATCGGTCGCGCCGCCGCCGCGCATCGGGTCGTTGGCCATGATGCCCACGGGGAAGCCATTGAGCCGCGCCAGCCCGGTGACGCGCGCGCGGCCGTAGAATGGCGCGACCTCGAAGAACGAACCCTTGTCGACCACATGGTCGATCAGCTTGCGCACGGCGTAGGGTTTGCGGCGATCACGCGGCACCAGCGACAGCAGCGCCTCCTCGGCGCGCGCCGGCGGATCGGCCGTCTCGCCGCGCGGCGCCATCTCGTTCACGCTCCGCGGCATGTAGGAGAGCCAGCGCCGGATCTGGGTGAACGCGTCGGCCTCGCTGTCGGCGAGGTTGTCGACGCAGCCGCTCACGCGCACGTGGATCTGGTCGCCGCCCAGCTCCTCCTTGGTGATGTCGTAGCCCAGCGCCGCCTTCACCACCGGCGGGCCGCCGGGGAAGATCTGGCTGATGCCCTGCACCATGATCGAGAAATGCGACAGCGGCGCCTCGACCGCCGGCAGCCCGGCGACCGAGCCCAGCACCGCCGACACCACCGGCACGGTCTGCAGCAGGCGGACATCGTGCTGGCCCCAGCCGTTGCCGTCGGGCAGGTAGGTGCGCCCGATGGTCTCGAAGCCACGGACGCTGCCGCCCGCCGCATCGAGCAGGCGCACGTAGGGCAGCCGCCAGGCCAGCGCGTGCTCGACGGCCGACGGTTCCTGGCCGATCGCGCCGCGGAAGTCCGACGACGCCGAGCCGCCGCGCACCGTGAAGTCGCCGGCATTGACCACGACCTTGCGGCCGTCGATCCGCACCGTGCCCTCGACCGCGCCCTTGGGCGTGAAGGCGGCGAGCCGGCCGCTCTCGTAGCTGGCACTGCCGACTAGACCGCGGAACTCGCGGAACGAGCCGGGATCGGCCAGCGCCCCGATGCGCTCGCGCACCGTGAGCTTGCCGCGCTGGCGCTGGCGGGCGATGCCCTCGGGCCCGCCCAGGGCAAGCGCCATCTCCTGGCGGCGGCGCAGCTCGTCGACCTCTTCCTGCCAGCTCATGGCTCGATCTTCTTGCCGCTCATGGGGCCTCCAGGATCAGGTTGTGGTAGGCATCGACGCGGGCCGTCATGCCGGACGGCACCACGGTGGTGGCGTCCATCTGCTCGACGATGGCGGGGCCGGCGAAGCGGTTGCCCGCCACGAGTTGCTCGCGGTCGTAGACCGGGGTGGTCACGAAATCGCGTGCTTCGGGCAACCACACCGGACGCCGCCCGACGATGGCGCCCGACGCGTCCGGGCCGGCCTCGGGATGGGCGCCGAGCTCGGCCTTGCGCACCACGCCTGTCGCCTCGAGACGCAGGGTGACGACCTGCACCGGGTCGCCCTCGGCGACGAAGCCGTAGCGCTGGCGATGGGCCTCGGCGAAGCCCGCCGCCAACGCCTCGATGGACGCGGCCGTGATCGGGCCGTCGGCCAGGGCGACGGCGAGCTCGTAGTTCTGGCCATGGTAGCGCATGTCGACGCTGCGATTGAGCCGCCGGTCGCCGGGCGCGATCGCCTCGTGCTCGAACCATTGCGCGGCCTGCGCGGTGAGTGTCTCGAAAGTCGCGGCGACGTCGACGGCCGACGCCACGGTCGCCGGCATCAGCCGGGTGGCGGCAAAGTCGGCGCGCAGGTCGGTGAGCAGCAGCCCCATGGCGCACAGGATGCCGGGGTTGCGCGGCACGAGCACGCGTTTCATGTCGAGCTCGCGGGCGAGCCGTGCGGCGTGCAGCGGCCCCGCGCCGCCGAACGCCATCAACGTGTAGTCGCGCGGGTCGTGGCCACGCTGCACGGAGATGACGCGGATGGCGCGCGCCATGTTGGCGGTCACCACCGACAGGATGCCCTGGGCCGTTTCCATCGGCCCGAGCCCGAGCCGTCCGGCGAGCCTGCCGATGGCGTCCCGCGCGAGATCCTGGCGGATCTTCATGCGCCCGCCCAGCAGGTGCTCGGGGTTCAGGGTCTGCAGCACGACATTGGCATCGGTCGTGGCGGGCTCGGCATTGCCGCGGTCGTAGCACACCGGGCCGGGATCGGCGCCGCACGAGCGCGGGCCGACCTTGAGCAGCCCACCGCCGTCGATGTAGGCGATCGAGCCGCCGCCCGCGCCGACGGTGTGGATGTCGAGCATCGGCGCCTTGATGGGATAGCCGTGCACGGTGGCCTCGCTGGCGAGCTTGCAGCGCCCGCCCTGCAGCAGGGCGACGTCGGTCGAGGTGCCGCCCATGTCGAAGGTGATGAGGTCCTCGAAGCCGGCGAGCGCGCCGATCGCCTGCGCACCGACCACGCCGGTCGAGGGACCGGACAGCACCGTGCGCACCGGCAGCCGGGCCGCCGTGGCGAAGCCGATGACGCCGCCGTTGGACTGCGTCAGGTGCGGCGTCGCGGTCATGCCGAGCGCTTGCAGCCGCGGGCTAAGCCGGTCGATGTAGCTCTTCATGACGGGGCCGAGATAGGCGTTCAGCACCACGGTCGAGAGCCGCTCGAACTCGCGGAACTCCGGCGCGATCTCGTGCCCCGCCGAGATGAACACGTCGGGCATCTCCTGGCGCAGGATCTCGACGGCGCGCTTCTCGTGCTCGGGCCGGATGAAGCCGTAGAGGAAGGAGACGGCGATCGCCTCGACGCCGGCCGCCGCCAGGACCCGCGCCGCGGCGCGCATGCGCGCCTCGTCGAGTGGCGTGTCGACCTCGCCGGTGTGGAGCACGCGCTCGGGCACCTCGATCCTGAGATCGCGCGGCACCAGGGTCGGCGGCTTGTCGGCCTGGATGTCGTAGAGGTCGGGCCGCTTCTGGCGGCCGATCTCGAGCAGGTCGCGAAAGCCGTCGGTGGTGACCAGGCCGGTCTTGACGCCGCGATGCTGGATCAGCGCATTGGTCGCCACCGTCGTGCCATGGCCGAAGTAGACGACCGGCGCCGCCGGCTTGTCGCCCGCCGCCTCGGGCATCACGCGCCGCATGCCTTCCTCGACGCCGCGGGCGATTCCGCGCGAGGGATCGTCGGGGGTCGAGGGAACCTTCCAGACCTCGACGCGACCCCTGTCCTCGTCGAACAGACAGACGTCGGTGAACGTCCCGCCCGAATCCACGCCGACACGCCATCGCGCCATC
>JALHMO010000160.1 GCA_022844015.1 Reyranella sp.
GACCGCGTGTTCCGCAGCGCCGGCAAGGCCGTCAAGGCCCAGGAGGCGTGGCGACAGTTCGTCGACAAGCTGCACGGCCAGCTGGGGCTCTGCCAGCCGCGCAACGGCGCCGAGGTGCGTACCTGGCCGGGTGCCCAGCCGGGCTGGGGCGTGCAGATGTGCAAGACGTCGAGGCACTATGGCTGCCTGCTCTACTCGACCTATCCGCAAGGCCAGAACGGAAAGTACGTCCACGGCGACTACGACCTGTTCGGCATAGCGCCGGCCGGCGATCCCACGCGCGTCCGGCGCCGCAACGAGAAGCTGTCGGGCCAGGATCATTCGCGCGGCCCGAACACGCAATCAGTCCAGTTCGCGGTGAATGCCATGAGCGGCCTCGCGCTGGTCAAGCACGGCGAGCAGGAGCTGTTCGCGGGCTTCGACGACGAGGCGCTGGACGTGTTTCTGCCCGACGGCAGGATTCGAACGCTGCATTCCGCTGCGGAAGCCAGGCAGTTCTACAGCACCGAGCTCGAGGGTCGCGAGGTGTTCAAGGAAGACGGCCTGCCGGCGGGCGGCCTGTGGCGCAGGCCGTCGAAGGAGGGCGACACCCTCGCCAGGACCATCGCGGAGATGGTGGGCGAGCTCCATCGCGGCTGAAGGCTGCGTGATCGCTGCGTACCCGTCGCCGCAGGCGGCGCGGTGTCCCTGCCTCGCCCGACAAGGACGGCGAGGAGAGAAGCCGCGAACGCGATTGCGCCGCGCTGCGCCCGTCCCCAGAGTGCGGTGATGCCCGCGCGACGCCCGATACCGGCCACCGGCTCGCCGCACCCTGCCGAGCGGCCGTGACCGCAACCACGGCCGGCGTCCCCGACGAGCCCACCAGACGGCTGCTGCCATGGCTGGTGGCGGTCGCCTTCTTCATGCAGGCGCTCGACACGACCATCCTCAACACGGCGGTGCCGGCGATCGCGCATGCCATGGAGGTGTCGCCGATCAACGTCAAGTCGGTGCTGGCGAGCTATACGCTGAGCCTCGCCGTCTTCATCCCGGTGAGCGGCTGGATGGCCGACCGCTTCGGCACGCGCCGCGTCATCGCCTCGGCGATCGGCCTGTTCACGGTGGGCTCGATCCTGTGCGGGCTCGCGACCAGCATCGAGACGCTGGTGGCCTGCCGCGTCCTGCAGGGCATGGGCGGCGCCATGATGATGCCGGTCGGCCGCATGACGCTCGCCCGCACCTTCGGCAAGACGGACCTCGTGAAGGTCATGAGCTTCGTCGCCATCCCGAGCCTGATCGGGCCGATGATCGGGCCGGTGGCGGGCGGCCTGATCGTCGTCTATCTCGACTGGCGTGGCGTGTTCTACGTCAACGTCCCGGTGGGCCTGCTCGGGCTCTATTTCGTCGGCCGCTACCTGCCCGACTACCGCGAGGAGAAGACCCATCCGCTCGACTATGCCGGCCTCGTCCTGTTCGGCGGCGGCATCGCGCTCTTGTCCTGGGTGCTGGAGGTGTTCGGCGACCATACGTTGAGCCTCGGCGAGATCCTGGTGCTGCTGGCGCTCTCGGCAGCTCTGCTGGCAGGCTACGGGATCCGCACCATGGTGACGGCCTTCCCCCTGCTCGACCTCGCCCTGTTCCGCATCCGCACCTTCCGAGCCGCGGTGAACGGCGGCTTCTTCACCCGGCTGGGCCTCGGCGGCATCCCGTTCCTGTTTCCCCTGCTCTACCAGGTCGGGCTCGGCTACTCGCCCGTGCTGTCGGGCCTGCTGGTGCTGCCGCAGGCCATTGCCTCGGTCGGCCTGAAGACGTTCCTGCCGGCCATCCTCGAACGGCTCGGCTATCGCACCGTGCTGGTCGGCAACACCATCCTGGTCGGGCTGCTTATCATGTCGTTCGCGACGGTGGGCATCGACACGCCCTTGTGGCGGATCGTCGTGCAGGCCTTCATCCTGGGCTCGTTCACGTCGCTGCAGTACACCAGCATGAACACCCTGGTGTATGCCGACGTCTCGGGCGCCCAGACCAGCAGCGCCAGCACCATCGCCGCCACCGGCCAGCAGCTCTCCATCAGCTTCGGCGTGGCCGGCGCGGCCCTGATCGCCGCCCTCTTCGTGCCGTCCCATCTGCACACCCACCCCGCCGCCATCGTCGACGGCGTGCAGTACGCCTTCCTCGTCCTGGGCGGCCTGACGATCCTGTCGTCGGTCGTGTTCATGGAGCTGAAGCCCGACGATGCCGAGAGCCTCAGCCACCACGACGCGGCGCAGCGTCACGACCACGAGCACTAGCCTGAAATTTCACGGAGCCGGCCCTCTCTCCATGAAATCCAGGCCAGGTCGATCGAGCCGCCGGCTGCCGCCCCGGCCGCAAGTCCCGGCACCACCGGTCCCGAGGCTGGACCAGCGCGACGGGACGACGGTACCTTGTGCACCGACGTCGCTGCCGGGGTGATCCATAGACATGACCGTTTCCGCCGAAGCCTTGTGGGCGCTGTCGGAGGTCGCGCTGCTCGCGACGTACCACGACGTCCGCCGGCAGTTTGTCGAGAGGAAGTTCGCCCGGGACACCGAGCGCGCGCGGCTGGAGTGGTTGAAGGCGAAGGCGTTCACCAACAGCACCGGCGGCGTGACTGAGCGCAGGAATGCGGTGGAAGCCTCGGAGGAGTTCGGTCGCAAGGGCCACCAGGTGCGCGAGATGACCCGCGACCTGGAGCTGCTCGAGACGGATGTCGATCTCGTCGCCATGATCGTGCACCTGCGCGGCATCTCGGCCGGGCGCGACGGCAAGGCCCATGGCACGCGCGACGGTGACGACGCCGAGCAGGCGGCGTGACGGGAGCGCACGCCCCATGAGGGCAGACGATGGCCGGACCAACAAAGTCCTCATCCTGAGGAGGTCGCGTAGCGACCGTCTCGAAGGATAGGTTACACACGAGATCGCTGGAGAAGCGGTGTGGCAGCACCCGATCTGTTACCGGCCCTTCGAGACGCGGCCCTTCGGGCCGCTCCTCAGGGTGAGGTCATTGGCAAAGTCAGTCAGCGCCCATGAGCGCACGCCCATGAGGGCAGACGATGGCCGGACCAACAAAGTCCTCATCCTGAGGAGGTCGCGTAGCGACCGTCTCGAAGGATGGGTTACACACGAGATCGCTGGAGAAGCGGTGTGGCAGCACCCGATCTGTTGCCGGCCCTTCGAGACGCGGCCCTTCGGGCCGCTCCTCAGGGTGAGGTCATTGGCAAAGTTAGTCAGCGCCCATGCGCGCACGCCCCCTTCGCAACGCCGGGCGGATAACGCCGAAAGCGCTGCGGACCGACAAGATCGCACCCTGTACCCGAGAAGCTCCGCATGACCGACGCCCATTCCCATCTCGACTCGACGATCGCGGAGGTCTGGGAGCTCCTGGAACGCATCGGGCAGGAGACGGCAGACAGCCCCGGCATCACGCGCGCTGCCTGGAGCCGAAACGAGGAGACGGCCGCAGACCATGTTCGCGCCTTTGCGCGCCGGCATGGCCTGCAGGTTTTGACCGACGCGTTCGGGAACATCCAGGTCCTGCCGCCTGGCACCGATCCAGCTGCGCCCTGCGTCACGACGGGTTCGCATCTCGATTCGGTGCCCCACGGCGGAAACTACGACGGCCTGGCGGGCATCGCAGCAGGCCTTGCCGTGCTCGCCTCGGCCGCCGCCGATCCGGCCGGCCGCGCGAAGCCCTTGCGGGCCGTGGCCATGCGCTGCGAGGAGAGCCCCTGGTTCGGCACCGCGTATCTCGGGAGCCGGCTGATGCTGGGGCTGTCGACCCTGGACGAGATCGGCGATCTCGTCAGATCCGACAGCGGAAAGTCGCTGCGCCATCATCTCCACCACCTGGGCTATCCGCGAGCGGGCGAGGCCGCGGCGCCCATGCTCGATTCCACTCTCGTCACGAGCTTTCTCGAGCTCCATATCGAGCAGGGACCTCTCCTGGAATCGGATGGCTTCCCGGTCGGCATCGCCACCGCCGTGCGCGGCAACGTCCGCTTTCCCGATGCGCGGTGCATCGGCGCCTACGGTCATTCGGCGGCGCTGCCGCGACGCTTCAGGCAGGATGCCGTCCTCGCCGTGGCGGAGCTGGCGCTCGGTCTCGACGGGTTCTGGAAGGACAGGATCGCCCGGGGCGACGAGGACTTCGTCTTCACCGTCGGCAAGTTCTCGACCGATGCGGTGCAGCACGCCATGACGAAGGTGGCTGGAGAGGTGAGGTTCAGCCTGAACATCGGCGCGACCGTGGAGACATCGCTGGATGCGGCGCGCGCTTTCCTGCTCGACCGGATCAAGGTCATCGAGGCCGATCGGCGCGTCACCTTCGCGTTGGGCCGGGAGGTGGGAACGACACCGACCGCGCTGGACAGGGAGCTGATGGCGCTGCTCGACGACGCCGCATCGTCACTCGGAATCGCGACCAGGCGGATGCCGACCGTCGGGCACGACGCGGCCATGTTCGCACGGGCAGGCATTCCGTCGGCGGTCGTCCTTGTCCGCAACGCCCACGGCAGCCACAACTCGGACGAGACCCTCGATCGTGACGACTTCGCTCGCGGCGTTCACGTTCTCGGTCGCGCCATGCATCGACTGGCAGACGCACGATGAGCGCGGCGGAGGCAGGAGGCGAGCTCGAAGACTGCTAACCTCGTGCCTGGCTACGAGAGGCATCGGGACTGTTGGAAGCGGCTATTCAACGCGCTGATGTACACGGGCGTGGATCGGGAACGATGCCCCAGAGGTCTCGGGACGCTGTTCCCATGATTGCAAGTCACGGGCCCGACGAAGCGGCGCCTCCCCTTCATCGAGTCGGCGGTGCTGTTGTTGCGAGGGCAGGCGGCACCTTGTGCCAAGCGTGCCCATCCTTGATCTGGCGATAGCCATACTCGTAGAGCGCACGCATGAAGGCCTGGTCGAACTCCCCGGTCTTGGGCGCGCTCGAGAAATCCGAGCCGATATAGGCGAGGTTGTAGTCAACGCCGTCGCGCTGCGTCACGAAGTATGTGCGCAAGACGTCGTTGTGCCCGCTCGCGGCCAGCATGGTGCTGATGGCGCGGCCCGCCAGCGAGATCGTCCGCCGCTCGCTCTGTGCGTAATCGGGATCGAGACGGGCGTTGCGGATGATGTAGGCGTGGCGGGCGCGGCGGACACCGCTCTTGGAGATGTCGACGGCCGGCGGGTAGAGGAAGAGCTGCGCGATGGCCCCGCCGTCGACATGCAGCTCCTGGTATTTGCGGCCGTCGATCTCGACGTCGATCAGGACCGGCTGGAAGGCGCCCGGGATCGCTGCCGAGGCGCGCAGAATCTTGTGAAAGAGCTCGAGCGACCCGGGCTTGCCGCTCGCCGCCAGGGCGCCGATGTTCCAGATGACCGGTCGCTGGGCGTCGAGATCGGTCGTGCCGATCAGCAACAGGCGGCCTCGCCGGTATTCGCGCGCGATGGCGTCGAACATCTTCTGGTCGGCATTGCGGGCGATCACCTCGGACAGCGGCGTGGTGTCGGCCATGGCGTCGTTGTACAGCGCCGCCGTCAGGCCGCGGGCGCGATAGATCTTGTCCGGCGTCATGGTCGTGTAGACCTCGCGCAAGGCGGGGTCGTAGTCGGGGCCGAGAAAGGCGAACGGCGCGATCAGGGCGCCGGTGCTGACGCCGGTGACCATCTTGAACTCGGGCCGGGCGCCGGTCTCGGTCCAGCCATTGATCAGACCGGCGCCGAACGCTCCATTGTCACCGCCACCCGAAACCGCAAGGTAGTAGACGGGCGGCAGGCGCGTGGTCGGCTTGCCGGCGGCCTGCAAGGCGGCGACCTCGCGCTGGACCGAAGCGAGGCCTTCCTCGGTCAGCCCCCTGGTGTCGTTGGCAAAGAAGCGTGCGTTGGGAATGCCGAGCGGCAGGGCGCGCGTCGTGTCCGCTTGAGGCACGGCGGGACCACGCTCCGGGATCGAGCAACCGGCCAACGAGACGATGCCGACCAGCAAGAGGATTGCCTTGAGCGGGCGCAAATCATGATCCCCCAGTTGATGGGCCAGCCTTGGCCGACATTCGTCGGATGATCCTCGGACGCTAGCATTCCGCCAAACTGCGCGGAAGCCACGGGCTTCCCGCGAAGGGAAAACGGCGCTTTCGCCGCACACGGCGGAGGCCACCGTGGTGTAAGCGGCTGGGGCAAGTAGCCCGCCGCTGCCGGACTCGGCAACCTCATCGATCCGCTATCCGCGGCGAATAGGCGCCTTTCCTTGCTGGCAAGGATGTTGCACTGCAACAACCAATGCTGCCGCCCTGATCATCCTCCCAAGCGCTGACCCGCAATTCGTGCGCCCTCAGACGGGCGGCGACGCGCCGTCAGGTCGCCCCACCGAGCACGTCGTCGGCTTCTTCCGGTCGCGCCTACTCGGTCCCCTGGCCTCAACCGTATGTGCCCCGCACCTTTCCGATACTCCGGCGGGGTGGGTATGGAGTATCCATTGTTCAAGCTTGCGTGGTCGCGTCTTCGCATCGAATGGTTCGGCAATATGAAGGGCGACCTGCTGGCCGGGCTGGTCGTCGCCCTCGCCCTCATTCCCGAGGCCATCGCCTTCTCGATCATCGCCGGCGTCGATCCCAAGGTCGGCCTATATGCCTCGTTCTCGATCGCCGTCATCACGGCCATCGTAGGTGGACGGCCCGGCATGATCTCGGCGGCAACCGCGGCCACTGCGGTCCTCATGGTGACGCTGGTGAAGCAGCATGGGCTGCAGTACCTGCTGGCAGCGACAGTCCTGGCCGGCGTCCTGCAGGTGGCGGCAGGTTTCCTGCGGCTTGGCTATGTCATGCGCTTCGTGTCGAAGTCCGTCATGACCGGCTTCGTCAATGCGCTGGCGATCCTGATCTTCCTGGCGCAGTTGCCCGAGCTGATCGGCGTCACCTGGATGACCTACGTCATGGTGGCCGCCGGCCTGGCGATCATTTACGGGTTCCCGCGGCTGACCAGGGCCGTGCCGTCGCCGCTGGTCTGCATCGTGGTGCTGACGGCCGCCGCGGTCGTGCTGCGCCTCGATGTCCGAACGGTGGGCGACATGGGCGAGCTGCCGTCGACACTGCCCGTGTTCCTGCTGCCGGACATCCCGCTCACCATCGAGACGCTGCTGATAGTGCTGCCCTACTCGGTGGCGGTCGCGGCGGTCGGCCTGCTCGAGTCGCTGATGACGGCGCAGATCGTCGACGACCTCACCGACACGACCAGCAACAAGAACCGCGAGTGCGTCGGCCAGGGCGTGGCCAACATGGCCACGGGCTTCATCGGCGGCATGGCCGGCTGCGCCATGATCGGCCAATCGGTCATCAACGTGAAGGCGGGCGGACGCGGGCGCCTTTCGACCTTCTGCGCAGGCCTGTTCCTGCTGTTCCTGATCGTGGTGCTGGGACCGTGGGTCAAGATGATGCCCATGCCTGCCCTTGTGGCGATCATGATCATGGTCTCGATCGGCACCTTCAGCTGGGTCTCGATCAAGAATCTCAGGAGCCATCCTCGCTCATCGAGCATCGTGATGCTGGCCACCGTCGCCGGCGTGGTATTTACCCACAATCTCGCCGTGGGCGTCGTGTTGGGCGTGCTGCTGTCCGGCATCTTCTTCGCCTGGAAGATCGCACAGCTTTTCCGCGTCACCTCGGCGGCCTCCGACGACGGTGCGTCGCGAACCTACAAGGTCGAAGGCCAGCTGTTCTTCGCGTCGGCCGAGGACTTCTCGGCAGCCTTCGACTTCAAGGAGGCGCTCGAGACGGTCGTGATCGACCTGAGCGGCGCCCACATCTGGGACATCTCCAGCGTGGCGGCGCTCGACATGGTGGTGTTGAAGTTCCGCCGCGAAGGTGCAGAAGTGAAGCTCATCGGCCTGAACGAAGCCAGCGAAACCATCGTCGACCGGCTCGCCATCCACGACGAACCCGGCGCGCTCGACAAGCTGCGAGGCCATTGAGGTGGAGGAAACCGAACCGATGACGACGATCGTCGCCTGCATCGACGGCTCGATCTATTCGCAGAGCGTTGCCGATCATGCCGCCTGGGCGGCCCTGCGGCTGCCGGCTTCGGTCGAGCTGCTGCAGGTTCTGGGCCGCCGGGAGGCCTCTTCCGCCGACCTCAGCGGCAATATCACGGCCGACATGCAGCAGACCCTGCTTGCGGAGCTGGCCACGCTCGATGCCCAGCGGGCGAGGCTCCTGCAGAGGCGTGGCCGCATGGTGCTCGAGGAAGCCAAGGCGCGCCTGGCGCAGGCGGGGGTCGCCAACGTCACGGTCAGCCTGCGGAATGGCGACCTCCTGGAAGCCCTGGCCGAGCGAGAGGCGGGCGCCGACCTCATCGTCATCGGCAAGCGCGGCGAAGCGGCGGATTTCGCCGAGCTGCACCTTGGCTCCAACATCGAGCGCGTGGTGCGCAGCCTGCATCGGCCGATCCTCGTCGCTTCGCGCGGCTTCAGGCCGATCAAGCGGGTGCTCATTGCCTTCGATGGCGGCGCCAGCGTGTTGAAAGCGGTCGATCACGTCTCCCGCTCGCCGATGTTCGCCGATCTCGCCATCGCCCTCGTGATGGCCGGACGGGACGATGCGGCGGCACGCCAGCGCATCGACAATGCCGCAGCACAATTGAAAGGTGGTGGCCTCGCCGTCGAGACCATGATCGAGCCAGGACCTGCCGACAGGGCCATCGCCGCGGTCGTCGAGCGAACCGGAATCGACCTGCTGGTCATGGGCGCCTATGGCCATTCGCGCGTGCGCAGCCTGATCATCGGTTCGACGACAACCGAGATGATCCGCGCCTGCAAGATCCCAGTGCTGCTCTTCAGATGATGATAGTCGAGAAAGCTCCGGCCGAGGGGAGCCAGAATCAGGATCTGAGCGCCTCCCTCAACGGGGGCCGTTCGGCGTTCCTTGTCGACCATTCATCCGGCGCTCACTACGGCGCGCGGTGCCGGGCTCCCATCCCGGCCAATAGGGCAGAGGCGATGCCAAAGACGACGAGCGCGCCGCAGATGACGACCAGCGATGACCCCGAATCGAGTAGCAGGCCGATCGCCACCGGTCCAAGGGCGGTCCCGCCCACCATGAGCATCGTGGCGAAGCTGCGGATCGTCCCCAGCCGCTCGACCCCGTAGATCTCGGCCCACACGGCGGTGCCGGCGGTTTGCGAGAGGCCCGACGACATGCCCATCAGCGCCAGGAACAGCGGCAGAGCAGGCGGCGCGTCCGAGAGACCAAGAGCCACGAGCCCAACAAACATCGGCACGTTCATCCATGGCAACAAGGTTCTTGCGCCGAACCGATCGATGAGCCCGCCCAGCAGCAGCAATGCCGAGGCATGGGCAACCGCATAGGCGGCGAATCCGAAGGCGACCAGCTCGTGCGACCATCCCTTCATTCCGGCGATCGCCTGGATATGGAAGATGAGCGCCGTCGAGCTGAACGGCATGTAGATCAGCAAGGGCAGCGCAAACCAGAAGAATCGGGTGCGGATCACGATCATCATCCCGTCGCGCATGCGCGCCTGCACGCCGCCGACTTCAGTCGGCCGGGTGAATGCCGGCGACGAGCGAATCAGCCAGATCAGGACGGGCGCCGCGAGGAGCACCAGGCCGACGCCGATGACGGCGTAGCTCCTGCGCCAGTCCGCAGTCGCACTTGCCATCACTGCGACAGTGGGAAGGATGCCTTGGGAGAGCGGGAAGCCCATCGAGATCAGCGACAGGGCCCTTCCACGCCGATGATGGAAATAGCGTGCGATCGAGGTGAGGGCGACGTGCGTGGTCAATCCCTGGCCTGTGAGCCGGAGCAGGAGAAGTGCGGCAACGAGCGTCGCCGGGCCGCCAACCACGGCCATGACCCAGCAAGAGACGGCCAAGCCCGCCATCACGAGCACGGTATAGAGGCGTAGGTCGAGGCGATCGATCCAGTGCCCGGCGAGCGGCAGCAGGCTCGCCGCCCCAACGGTGGCGACCATGTAGAGCGAGCCCAACCCGGCAGCGCTCAAGCCGATGTCAGCCGCTACGGCCCCGATGAACAGGGAGATGAAGAAGGTCTGGCCGGGGCTCGACAGGAAGGCGCAGACAAAGCCGAAGGTCAGCAGCCGCCAATCGTCGCGAACCAACGCGATGTAAGGACCGATCATGAGCCCGACAGTCCGAGGACGCGATGTCTGTGGCCTGGGCAACTCGTCAGGCCTGGAGCGGACGACATGGTGATGGTTCCTGTTCTATTCGGTGTCATTGTGAGGCGCTCAACTCGGCTGCCTTCCGCCACGGCAACTGGCTTCCCATTCCATAAAAACTCCGTCATCCCGAGCGGAGCCGAGCGCAGCGAGGCGTAGTGGAGGGACCTTTCTTGTTGCGGCATCAGCAAGATGAGGTCCCTCGACTGCGCCGCCCTGCGCACGGCTCCGCTCGGGATGACGTAATCTTTGTCCATATGCGAATGCCCTGCCGCCGCCAGGGCCTCTAACCCATTGTCCCAGCTTCCAACTCTCCACTTCATACGAGGTGCGCCTGGAGCTAGGATAACGCGCTTCTCACGCCACGTTTGATCGGATGCGCCCTGCGCTCCTGGCGGCGGCCTCCCCCAAGAACGGGGGAGCAGTGGGCAGCCCTCCATCGCGGCGTTCGAACACCCGGCTTCGGCCTCCTACGGAACTCGAACGATGCGACGAGGGGTCGTCGAACGCACTCGAACGAAGGAAAGAAGCATGGTGCACCTGCCCGGACCGATCTACCCGCGAACCAAGTATTTGGAGGAGTCTCTCAAGCTATTGCTCAAGGAAAACCCCGACACGTCCATTGCTGAAATCGAGCGACTGATGCCCGACGCCCGCAACGTCTCCCGCAAGATGCTCGAGGAAATGGTTGTCGGGATCAGACAGCGCGGCCGAGCCCGTGTTCGGCATGTGCAGGCGAATGGATGACGTATCGCAGCTGCGCCAGCGTCGTCCTCGATTCTCCTCCCGCCGGCGAGCGTACGCGCGCCATGATCCTGGGCATCGACCGACTTGCCGATATCGGCGGTCTTTGCAGCGCGCTCGAGGGAGGACCGCGACCATGAACAAGAAGCCGGGCGAGCTGGAAGCCGAGGCACTCGCGCCTGCGTCCTGCTCCCGGCATTTTGCGGGATTGCGGGCGAAGGTCTGATGATCCTTCAGCAGCATCGTGCAGGCGTCATCGGTCAATCAAGCGCTCCGCAGACGGTTGCAAGCGCCGGCATCCCATGAGAAAGTGAACAAGGGTGTCCGTTGCAGGGTCGCAGCGAGACAGGTAATGCGTTTGGTCGGGCCGCCGCGCGGGATGCGCGCATCATGATCCGACTGTCTATTCGGCGAGATCCGCCACGGACCAAGCTTCACGCTGCTGAGCGTCGTCGATACCCGCAGCTATCCTGTTGCGAGTCAGCCTCGGCCGCCGCGCTGTGCCCGTCATCTCGCGGTGTGCATTGACCTGCCTTTCCAGCAATGCGGACGATCTTCGGCAGTCGGCCGGTCTCGCTGGTTGGCATGGCTGTCGCAAGGGTCGGAGTCGTTCCGCTGGTCGTAGCGACCAGGAAGCGGCTTGTCGCCGGTCCAGGCTGCGCGCCTGCGAGAGCATGACAGGACCATCGCGGTCACTTTCCAAGCTGTTCACCACCATGGTCGCACCGACTTTGATCCGATGATGCTCGCGCTTGTCGTCTTCACGCCCCTGATCGGTGCGCTGGTCCCGCTGCTCGCCATCAGGGCTGGCCGGAACACCTGCTCGGCGGCCACGGCCGCGGTCACGGGACTCTCGCTCGTGCTCCTGCTGACGGAAGGTCTGGCCGTCTATTCCGGCGAGGTTCCCCGTGCATCCGTCCCGTGGGTCTCTCAGCTCGGTCTCTCGCTTTCGTTCTTCGCCGACGGCCTCGGCCTGTTCTTTGCCACGCTGATCCTGGTCATCGGCCTCCTGATCATTCTTTATGCGCGCTTCTATCTCGGGCGTTCCGACCCCGTAGGCCGGTTCTTCTGTTATCTGCTGCTGTTCCAAGGCTCGATGCTCGGCATCGTCCTGAGCGACAACATCCTCCTGCTGGTGGTCTTCTGGGAACTCACCAGCATCAGCTCCTTCCTGCTGATCGGCTATTGGCACCATCTCCCGGCCTCGCGCGCGGGTGCCCGCATGGCCCTGGTCGTCACCTGCGCCGGCGGGCTCGCCCTGATGGGCGGCATGCTGCTGCTCGGCCACATCGCCGGCAGCTTCGAGCTGAGCGAGATACTTTCCCGCGGTGACGCGATCCGGGCCTCGCCGCTCTACCTGCCGATGCTGCTGCTGGTGCTGCTCGGTGCCTTCACCAAGTCGGCTCAGTTCCCGTTCCACTTCTGGCTGCCGCATGCGATGGCCGCGCCCACGCCGGTGTCGGCCTATCTGCATTCGGCGACCATGGTGAAGGCCGGAATCTTCCTGTTGGCTCGCCTTTGGCCGGTACTGTCCGGAACCCAGGAGTGGTTCCTGATCGTCTCGCTGACCGGCCTCGCGACGATGGTGATCGCGGCCTGGATTGCGCTGTTCAAGGACGACCTCAAGGCGCTCCTGGCCTTCTCGACGGTGAGCCATCTCGGCCTGCTGACGATGCTGCTCGGGCTCGGCACGCGCATCGCGGTGGTTGCCGCCATGTTCCATGTCCTCAATCACGCCGCCTTCAAGGCGGCGCTTTTCATGAGCGCGGGCATCGTCGACCACGAGTCCGGCACGCGCGACATCCGGAGGCTCGGCGGCCTGCGCCATCTCATGCCGATCACCTCCGGCCTCGCCATCATCGCCGCGGCATCGATGGCGGGCGTACCCCTCCTCAACGGCTTCCTGTCCAAGGAGATGATGCTGGAGGCGGCGGCGCACACGGTCTATGCTGGTCAGCCTTGGCTTTTCCCGCTGCTCGCCACCGTCGGCGCGCTCCTCTCCGCGGCCTATTCCGCGAAGCTCGTGTTTCATGTCTTCCTCGGTCCGGAGCGGCACGACTATCCGCACCATCCGCATGATCCGCCCTTCGGCATGTGGCTGCCGGTGGCGCTTCTGGTCCTTCCGATCGTCGCCATCGGCGTGATGCCCGCGACGTTCGCCGGCGCAATCGTGGCGCGGACCTCTCTTGCCGCCGCGGGCGGCACCTTGCCCGACTATCATCTCGCACTGTGGCACGGCCTGACGCCGGCGCTTGCCATGAGCATGATCGCTCTTGTCGGCGGGCTCGTGCTGCTTTGGGCCTATCGGGCGGTCAACCGCCTGCGGCTCGCGGTCCGACGCCCCGATGCCATGGCTCTCTTCCAGACAGCGATCGCCGGCACGATCCGCGCCTCGCGCCGGCTCCTGGGCCGAATCGATAACGGCAGCCTGCCACGCTATCTGGGCGCCATTGTCGCGACCATCGGCCTGCTCGGCCTCGCCGCGTTTCTCGGCGCCCCTCCGGCGTCGGTTGCGGGAGACCGCGCCACGTTGCCGGCAACATTGCCGGCAATGACGGGCTGGCTGGTGCTGCTGCTCGCCTGCGGCCTGGTCGTCCTGCGCCATTACGATCGGCTCGCGGCCTTGATCATCACAAGCATCGTCGGGCTCGTCGTGTCCCTCGCCTTCCTGCAGTTCTCGGCGCCCGATCTCGCCCTCACGCAGATCTCGGTCGAGGTGGTGACCACCATCCTCCTCCTGCTCGCGATCAACCTGCTGCCACGCACGACGCCGGACGAGCTGTCGCGGCGCGCGAAGCTCGGCGCCGGCGGGCTGGCAGTGGCCGGCGGTGCGGGCGTGGCGGCGCTCGCCTATGCCGTGATGACCCGCGGCTTCGAGACGATCTCCAGCTATCACGTCGAGCAGTCGAAGCCGGGCGGCGGCGGCACCAATGTCGTCAACGTCATCCTGGTGGACTTCCGCGGCTATGACACGTTCGGCGAGATCATCGTGCTTGCGATCGCGGCGCTGACGATCTTCGCGCTGCTCGATTCCGCGCTGCACGGCGCCGCCGGCCGCCGGCTTGCGCGGACACGCTTCGATCCGCAAGCCGGCGATGCGCATCCATTGATGCTGACGGTGGTCGCTCGCGTCCTGCTGCCGCTGTCGCTCATGGTCGGCGTCTACATCCTCCTGAGAGGGCACAATATGCCGGGCGGGGGCTTCATCGCCGGCCTGGTCGTCGCCATTGGCTTCCTGATGCAATACATGGCCAGCGGCTATGTCTGGGCCCATCGCCGCGCCCGCTTC
The DNA here is from genome assembly GCA_022844015.1 of Reyranella sp. Lineage (GTDB taxonomy): Bacteria > Pseudomonadota > Alphaproteobacteria > Reyranellales > Reyranellaceae > Reyranella. Next base: position 14,210 of record JALHMO010000160.1, read on the forward strand.
GACGCCCATGTCATGATCGGCGGCGGCGTCGCGCTGGCAGGCGCGACGGGACTGGCCTCGCTCCTGTTCGAGCGTCCGTTTCTCACCAGCACGTTCGGGTACTTTCATCTGCCGGTGTTCGGCGAGGTGGAGCTGGCGTCGGCGATGGCATTCGACGTCGGCGTCTTCTTCACCGTGGTTGGCACCTGCCTCCTGTCGCTGGCGACGCTTTCGCGCGTCGAGGAGCGCGCCGAGCACGCATCCAGGCAGTCGGAGGCGCGCGCAAGGCAGATCGCGAGCCAGGTCGAGGGGAGCGTGCCATGAGCATGGAGCTTCTCATGGCAACCGGCATCGGGGCGCTGACCGCCGTCGGCCTCTATCTGATCCTCCTGCGCCGTTCCTTTCCGGTGGTCATCGGCCTGACGTTCCTGTCCTATGCGGTCAACGTTTTCCTGTTCGTCATGGGACGGCTCGCGATCGACCGGCCGCCGATCGTCGGCACGTCCGCCGCCGGGTACACCGACCCGCTGCCGCAAGCGCTGGTGCTTACCGCCATCGTCATCACTTTCGGCATGACGGCATTGATCGTCGTGCTCTCGCTGCGCGCCTTTCTGGAAACGGGCGTCGACGACGTGACACTGGGCATCCGGCCCGACGAGCAGCCGTCCGATACTGCTCGCTCCGAGGCTCCGCGATGACCAGCCAATGGCTCATCGTGCCAGTCGCGATCCCCGCCATGACGGCCGCGATTCTGGTGCTCGCCATGCGCCACAGCCTCTCCGGCCAGCGCATCGTCTCGGTCGCCGCGACAGCGCTCCAGCTGGCGACCGCCATCGGCCTCTATGTACTCGCAGGCGACGGCGAGCCGCGCGCCTATCTGCTCGGCAACTGGCCCGCGCCCTTTGGCATCGTGCTCGTGCTGGACAGGCTCGCGGCCACGATGCTGCTGCTCGCCGGGCTGCTCGCGTTCGGCGTGGTGTTGGCCGCGATCGGCGCGTGGGACAGGCGCGGAAGGCATTTCCACGCCCTGTTCCAGTTCCAGATGCTGGGCATCAACGGGGCCTTCCTCACCGGCGATCTGTTCAACCTGTTCGTCTTCTTCGAGGTGCTGCTGATCGCGTCCTACGGCCTGATGCTGCACGGCGGCGGCGCGCGCCGCCTCAAGGCCGGCTTCCATTATGTCGCGATCAACCTGATCGGCTCGACGGTGTTCCTGTTCGCGGTCGGCCTCATCTACGCGACCACCGGCACGCTCAACATGGCAGACCTCGCCGTCGAGGTGCCGCAGGTCGCAGTCGCCGATCACGCGTTGCTGGCGGTCGGCGCCCTCCTGCTTCTCACCGTGTTCGCCATCAAGTCCGCGATGGTGCCGCTGCATTGGTGGCTGCCGCCGACGTACGGATCGACCTCGCCGCCCGCCGCCGCGCTGTTCGCGATCATGACCAAGGTCGGGGCCTACTCGATCATCCGCGTCTATACGCTGATCTTCGGCGCAGAGGCAGGGGCGCTCGCCGGTATCGCCGCGCCCTGGATCCTGCCGGCCGCGGTCGTCACGCTCCTCTTCGGCACGATCGGCGTGCTGGCAGGCCGCAACCTGCTGGACCTGATCTGCTACTCGGTGATCGCATCGATGGGCACGCTGCTGGTCGCGGTGGGCCTGACCAGCGCAGCAGGCCTTGCCGCCGCGCTCTACTATGCCGTTCAGAGCACGCTGACGAGCGCGGGCCTGTTCCTGCTCGCCGGCATCCTTCTCGAAGGCACCGAGGGTCGCGGATCGCCGGCGCGACTTCCGCAACCGGCGCGCCTGTACGCCGGGCTCTACTTCCTGCTTGCCATCGCGATGGTCGGCATGCCGCCGCTGGCGGGCTTCATCGGCAAGTTCCTGATCCTCGATGCGGGGCGCGCAGCCTCCCAGATTGCCAGCGTCTGGCCGGCCATCCTCGTCACCAGCCTCCTGCTCATTGTCGGCTTCACACGGACCGGCATCCGGCTGTTCTGGAACGGTCCGGACGCGGCCGCGACGCCGGCCTTGCGCGTCACGCCGTTGCTGCCGACCATAGTCGTCGTCGGCATGATCGTCGCGGTGGCCGGGTTGAGCGTGCTTGCCGGGCCCGCGATGAACGACATGACCGCCACGGCAGAGCAGCTCCTTGCGCCGCAGCGGTACATCGCAGCGGTCCTCCGGCCGCGTCTGGCATTGGGTTCACCGGGAGAGTGACAATGCGTGCGCACCTGCTCCGCCATCCCATGCTGACCCTGATTCTCGCGGCAGTCTGGGTCCTCCTCGTCAATGATCTCTCGTGGGCCTCCGTCACGTTCGGGTTGCTGCTCGGGCTCGTGATTGCACGGCTGACAAGCGCCTACTGGCCGGGCCGGCCGCGGATTCGCAACCCTCTGGCGATCATGGGCTACTCTGCCGTCGTTCTCTGGGACATTCTCGTCTCCAACGTGCAGGTCGCATATCTCGTCCTGTTCCGCCGCGGCGAGACCTTGAAATCTCAGTTCGTGGCCATTCCCCTCGCTCTGGAAAGCCCAGAGGCGATTGCCACGCTTGCCGGCACGATCACAATGACGCCCGGAACGCTCAGTGCCGATCTGAGCGCTGACGGCCGGTCGCTACTGGTCCATTGCCTCGAGACGTCCGACGCCGCCGCAACCGTGGAGGCGATCAAACACCGCTACGAGCGTCGCTTGATGAGGATATTCGAATGATCGCCGCCGCCTGCGCCTTCGCGATGGTCGCGATTTCGCTGTCCGTTCTGCTGAACGTCTATCGGGTGATCGTGGGGCCGGACGTGACCGACCGCATCCTTGCGCTCGACACCATGGTCATCAATGCGATCGGCCTCATCGTCCTGGCCGGCATCCTGTTCGCGACCTCGATGTACTTCGAGGCGGCGCTGTTGTTCGCCATGGTCGGGTTCGTGTCGACCGTCGCGTTCTGCAAGTTCCTGCTGCGCGGCAACGTGATCGAGTGAGGCAAGGATGACAGCGCTGGTCGAGATCGCCATCACCGTCTTCATCGTGATCGGTGGCGTGTTCCTTTTCGTCGGGTCGTTCGGCCTCGCCAAGCTTCCCGACACCATGCGGCGCCTGCATGCCCCGACCAAGGCGACCACGCTCGGCATCGGCTCCCTGCTCATCGCATCCATGCTGTATTTCGTGTTTCTGCGTCACGCGTCGGGCATCCACGAGCTGCTGATCACACTGTTTCTCTTCCTGACGGCGCCGGTCACTGCAAAGATGATCGCCAAAGCGCACATCTTCAGAAGCAGGCAAGTCCAGCAGACGCTGCCTCGGGCCGCCGGGGGAAGCCACTGGGCGACCTTGGAACGTTCCTCCGGTTCGAACGCGAATGTCGGCACTGGAGGATGAGAGAGCGGCGAGCAATCGGTACTCCCGGCACGGCCGGCTTGGGAGTGAGCGTAGAATCGGCCGCTCTTGGCGTTCGCGGCTTTGTACCGAAATGGCGTCCCCGAGAGGATTCGAACCTCCGACCTCCGGTTTAGGAAACCGCTGCTCTATCCGGCTGAGCTACGGGGACGTGAGGGGTCGTATAGCACTCGCACGTCGATCACGTCCGCACTTTTTCGAGGTGCGCGGCATGGCACATCCGACATCCGTCAGGTGAGATCGCGTCGCGGCCGTGCCGACCCGCGGCCGGCAACGCCGGCCGC
>JALHMO010000161.1 GCA_022844015.1 Reyranella sp.
GGGATCGCGTACAGCAGGCCGCCGTTGGTCCACAGCGCGTTGTGGCCGCGCTCGAGCTTGAGCGGCGTGTTGACGCCGACGTGGCGCTCGTAGCTCTCGCCGTAGTTCCCGATCTGCTTGATGACGTTGTACATCCACTTCTCGTCGACGCCGATCGCCTTGCCGTAGCCGGGCGTCACACCGAGGAAGCGCTTGATGACGGGATCGTCGCTCTTCGCCATCTCGTCGACGTTCTTCGAGGTGATGCCGAGCTCCTCGGCCTCGATCAGCCCCATCAAGGTCCATTTCACGAGGTCGAGCCACTGGTCGTCGCCATGGCGCACGATCGGGCCGAGCGGCTCCTTGGAGATGCGCTCGGGCAGGATCGTGTGCTCGCCCTTGCCGGAGAGCTGGGCGGCGCGCACCGCGGCCAGACCCGAGGCATCCGTCGTGTACGAATCGCAGCGGCCCGCGGCGTAGGCCTGCAACAGCTCGTCGAGCTTCTCGATCAGCACCGGCTTGAAGGTCATCCTGTTCTTGCGGAAGTAGTCGGCGAGGTTGAGCTCGGTGGTCGTGCCGGGCTGCACGCAGATCGTGGCGCCGTTGAGTTCCCTGGCGCTCTTGATGCCGCTCTTGGCCGGCACGAGAAAGCCTTGGCCGTCGTAGAAATTGACGCCGGCGATGTTGAAGCCCAGCGAGGTGTCGCGCAGCAGGGTCTGCGTGGCGTTGCGGGTGATGACGTCGACCTCGCCCGACTGCAGGGCGACGAAGCGCTGCTGCGCCGTGGTCGGCGTGAACTTGGCCTTCTCGGCATCGCCGAACATCGCCGCCGCGATCGCCTTGCAGAGATCGACATCGAGCCCGGTCCACTTGCCCTGGCTGTCGGAGAACGAGAACCCGGCGAGCCCGGTGTTCACCGCGCACTGCACAAAGCCCTTGGCCTTGACCGCGTCGAACGTGCTGCCAGCCAAGGCAGGTGGTGCTGAAAGTACAATCGCGAATACGAGGGCCGCTAGGCCAGAGTAAGGCCTGAAAGTCATTTTGAGCTCCCTGATTATCTTTCTGATGCCGCCGATGTAGCAAACGGCAGACCATCGATCACTCGATTCCGAGAAGCGGTACTCCGTAGGGCAGCATCTTTCTGTCGAGCGACAACAAGACAAGATCGTTGATCTTCGTCTGCGCGATCAACATTCGGTCGAAAGGATCGGAGTGATGCAGCGGCAACGAGCCGGCAAGCTCGGCATGCTCCGGATTGATATCGAGTGTTTCGAAGCCGTTGCTCTGCACGGCTTGCACCACGTCATGCCTGAACGTGAGCTTGCCAATGCCGCGCTTGATCGAGATTTCCCAGATACTGGCCGCACTCACGATGATCCTATTGCTCGGATCCGTGATCGCCTCCCGTACGGTCTTCCTCAGCTTCCGGGCGCCATCGTCCCACCAGATGAAGACGTGCGTGTCGAGCAGAATGTCCGTCAGGAGTCGTAGCCGAACTGCTTGAGAAGCTCTGGAGGCAGCGGATCGTCGAAATCGTCCGCGATATGGGTGATGCCCATGGCGTTTGCCGGCTTGCGCGGTTCCTTCGAGGCGGCCCGAACCGGCACCAGCTTGGCCATCGGCCGGCCATGCTTGGCGATCACGATTTCCTCGCCGGACGCAGCACGGTCGACCAGCGACGAGAGCTGGTTCTTGGCTTCGTAGAGGTTGAAGACCTTGGTCATGAGAATTTGGCCAACTTGGCCAAATTCTACATCTCCGCGGTCCAGACGGTCAAATCGTCCGCTCGACCATCATCTTCTTGATCTCGGCGATGGCCTTCGCCGGATTGAGGCCCTTGGGACAGGTCTTGGTGCAGTTCATGATGGTGTGGCAGCGGTAGAGGCGGAACGGGTCCTCGAGCTGGTCGAGGCGCTCGCCCTTGGCCTCGTCGCGGCTGTCGGCCAGCCAGCGGTAGGCCTGCAGCAGGACGGCCGGCCCGAGATAGCGCTCGCCGCTCCACCAGTAGCTCGGGCACGAGGTCGAGCAGCAGAAGCACAAGATGCACTCCCACAGCCCATCGAGCCGGGCGCGCTCGTCGTGCGACTGCAGGCGCTCGCGGGTCGGCGGCTGGCTGGTCGATTTCAGCCACGGCTCGATCGAGGCGAGCTGGGCGTAGGGCACGGTGAGATCGGGCACCAGGTCGCGCACCACCGGCATGTGCGGCAGCGGGTAGATCTTGATGTCGCCCTTCACCTCCGACATGAACTTGGTGCAGGCCAGCGTGTTGGTGCCGTCGATGTTCATCGCGCACGAGCCGCACACGCCCTCGCGGCACGACCGCCGAAAGGTCAGCGAGCTGTCGATCTCGTTCTTGATCTTGATCAGCGCGTCGAGAACCATAGGCCCGCAGGTGTCGAGATCGACCTCGTAGGTATCGATCGACGGGTTCTTGCCGTCGTCCGGCGTCCAGCGATAGATCTTGAACGTCCGGATGTTCTTGGCCCCTGCCGGCGCCTTGTAGGTCTCGCCCACGCCGATCTTGGAATTGGCGGGCAGTGTGAACTCGGCCATCGCTTCCTCTCGAACTCGCAGTCGTTGCCGTCTCGGGCGTCGCTCAGTACACCCGCGCCTTGGGCGGGAACGACTGCACGTCGTTGCTCATCGGCTGCATGATGACGGGGCGGTAGTCGATGCGGGTCTTGCCGCTGTCGTCGACCCAGATCACCGTGTGCTTCATCCATTCCTTGTCGTCGCGCTCGGGATAGTCCTCGCGGGCATGCGCGCCGCGGCTCTCCTTGCGGTTGGCGGCCGAGCGGATGGTGGCCTGGGCCTGCAGGATCAGGTTCTCGAACTCCAGCGTCTCCATCAGGTCGGAGTTCCAGATCAGCGAGCGATCCTTGACCCGAAGATCGGGCCGGCCGCCGATCACCTTGTCGAGCTTCTCGCAACCCTCGTCGAGGCTCTGCTGGGTGCGGAACACGGCGCAATCGTTCTGCATGGTGCGCTGCATGTTGAGGCGGAGCTGGGCGGTCCCGGTGCCGCCCTTGGCGTGGCGCAGCCGGTCGAAACGGGCAATCGCCTCCTCTCCGGCATGAGGCAGCTGCTTGTGCGATTCGCCCGGCGTCAGCAACTCGGCGCAACGGTTGGCGGCGGCACGGCCGAACACCACGAGATCGAGCAGCGAGTTGGAGCCGAGGCGATTGGCGCCGTGCACCGACACGCAGGCTGCCTCGCCGACCGCGAGAAGGCCGGGGACGACGACGTTGGGATCGCCGTCCTTAACCGTCACCACCTCGCACTTATGGTTGGTCGGGATGCCGCCCATGTTGTAGTGGCAGGTCGGCAGGATGGGGATCGGCTGGCGGGTCACGTCGACGCCGGCGAAGATGCGCGCCGTCTCGGCGATGCCCGGCAGGCGCTCGTGGATCACCTTCGGATCCAGATGCTCGACATGCAGCTCGATGTAATCCTTGTTGGGGCCGCAGCCGCGGCCTTCGCGAATCTCGATGGTCATCGAGCGGCTGACGACGTCGCGCGACGCCAGGTCCTTGGCCGACGGCGCGTAGCGTTCCATGAAGCGCTCGCCGCTCGCGTTGGTCACATAGCCGCCCTCGCCGCGCACGCCTTCGGTGATCAGGCAGCCGGCGCCGTAGACGCCGGTCGGGTGGAACTGGATGAACTCCATGTCCTCCATCGGCAGGCCGGCGCGCAGTATCATGGCGCCGCCGTCGCCGGTGCAGGTGTGGGCCGAGGTGGCGGTGAAGTAGACGCGGCCGTAGCCGCCGGTCGCCAGCACCGTCTTGTGGGCGCGGAAGCGATGGATTGTGCCGTCGTCGAGGTTCCACGCCATGACGCCGCGGCACACGCCCTCGTCCATGATCAGGTCGAGGGCGAAGTACTCGATGAAGAACTCGGCGTGGTTCTTCAGCGACTGCTGGTAGAGCGTGTGAAGGATGGCGTGACCGGTGCGGTCGGCCGCTGCGCAGGTGCGCTGGGCGATGCCCTTGCCGAACTCCGTCGTCATGCCGCCGAACGGGCGCTGGTAGATCTTGCCGTCGGGCGTGCGGCTGAACGGCACACCGTAATGCTCGAGCTCGATGATCGCCGGCACCGCCTCGCGCACCATGTACTCGATGGCGTCCTGGTCGCCCAGCCAGTCCGAGCCCTTGACGGTGTCGTACATGTGCCAGCGCCAGTCGTCCGGCCCCATGTTGCCGAGCGACGCCGAGATGCCGCCCTGCGCCGCCACGGTGTGGCTGCGCGTCGGGAACACCTTGGTGATGCAGGCCGTCTTCAGGCCCTTTGTCGCAAGGCCCAGGGTGGCGCGCAGGCCGGCGCCGCCGGCGCCCACCACCACGACGTCGTACTCGTGATCGACGATCTTGTAGGCGTTGCCGCCGATATTGACCGTGCCGGCGCTGGCGCCGTTGCTCTTGCCGCTTGCCTCGGCCATCTCAGCCTCCGAACCCGATGCGCAGGATGGCGACCACCGCCGCCAGCCCGAAGAAGAACGCGATGAAGCGGATGGCGACGATCAGGGCGAGCTTCCAGCCGTCGCCGTGCACGTAGTCCTCGATCACGACCTGCATGCCGAGCTGGCCGTGGTGCAGGCCGATGACAATGGTCAGGATCAGCAGCACCATGACGACCGGCGAGCCGATCCACGCTCGCACTGCCATGTGGTCGGCGCCGCTCAGCATGACGAGCGACACCGCGAACCAGGCGACCAGCGGGATCAGGGCGACGGCGGTCAGCCGCTGCACCCACCAGTGATGCAGGCCGTCGCGCGCCGAGCCGAGACCGCGGGCGCGCGCCAGGGGGGTTCTTCTGTCTTCCACGACCACCTCCTCAGGCCAGGCTCAGGCCGACGATCCACGACACCACGGTCGCCGCCGCCGACACGCCGACCACGATCCAGCCGCTGAGGTAGGCATCCTTGAGCTCGAAGCCGTAGCCGGCATCCCAGAACAGGTGCCGGATGCCGTTGCACAGGTGAAAGAACATGCAGAACAGCCAGCCGGCCAGGAACAGACGGCCCAGGATCGAGGTGTTGAATGCCTGGAACAGGGCATAGGTCTTGGGGCTCGCCGAGGCGTAGACCACCCAGGTCGCAAGATAGAGGACGCCCACCGACAGCGCGATGCCGGTGGCGCGATGCAGGATCGACAGCACGGACGTGAGCTGCGGCCGATAGACCTGCAGATGGGGAGACAGCGGCCGGTGGACCGGCCGATTGGCGGCGCTCATCGCGATGGACCTCGAATGGCGAGACAGCTTTTCCCTGTTTAGCGCGCAGCCGTGGCCAGTTCAACGAATGTCGCCGGGCGCATCGGCTTAAGCCCCGGATTTCTAAGCGGAATTTGCGCGCCATGAAACACGGCCTGGAGCTTTGACAGTTCATCGTCTTCCGGCTGCGCTCATGCACGGCCGTCAGCGCCGGCGCGGCACCAGCAGCCAGTAGTCGAGGTCGAGCACGACCGCCGGATGGTACTTGCCATCGGCCTGCTTGCCGGGCCACGAGCCGGCCGGGCAATCCTTGCTGGCGATGGTCCGCACACGCAGGGCGCCCGCGTCGTCACGGCCCGGCAGGGGTGCCGCCTCGAGCACTTCCGACCAGGCGTAGATCGTGTCGCCGCCGAAGGTCGGCGCGACATGGCTGCCGCCGTTGATCGCCGCCATGCGAAAGCCGTTGGCCAGCCCGTTGAACGACAGCGCGCGGGCGAGCGAGATCACGTGCCCGCCATAGGCCAGCCGGCGGCCGAAGCGCGTGCTCTTGCCGGCGAAGGCGTCGAAATGCACCCGCGCCGTGTTCTGGTAGAGCCGCGTCGAGAACATGTGATCGGAATCCTCGAGCGTGATGCCGCTCACATGGTCGATGCGCTCGCCCGGCCGGTAGTCCTCCCAGCGATCGGTCGAGCCCGCCGCGACGTCGTCGTAGCCGGCGAGGTCGAGCCCCGTCGGGACGATCAGGTCGGCCGGCGCCACCGAAGGCGCGGTCCTCGGCGTTACCGCAGGCGCAACGGCGGCCTCGCGATCGCGCTTGTACACCATCACCCAGCGCACGTAGTCGAGCACCATCTCGCCGTTCTGGTTGACCCCGGTCGAGCGCACCCAGACGACGCCGCTCGCCCGGTTGGAGTTCTCGCGCAGGCCCAGCACCGTCGACTGCGCCGACAGCGTGTCGCCGGGATAGACCGGCACGCCCCAGCGGAACTCGGCGTAGCCGAGATTGGCCACCGCGTTGAGTGAGATGTCGGGCACCGTCTTGCCGATGACGACGTGGAACACCAGCAGGTCGTCGAGCGGTGCGCGCGGCAGGCCGATGGCGCGCGCGAACACGTCGGACGAGTTGATGGCGAAGCGCGAACCGTAGAGACCTACGTTCAGCGCCGCGTCGGCCTCGGTGAGGGTGCGCGGCGTCGCGTGCCGGATTTCCTGGCCGACCCTGAAATCCTCGAAGAAGTTGCCGGTGCTGGTCTTGCTCTTGGTGCTCATGGGGGTCGTGCCCTCGGTCCGTGGTTGCCCGCGAGCAACCCAACCACCTCATCCTGAGGAGCCGCGCGTCGCGCGGCGTCTCGAAGGATGCGGATCAGGCATGGTGCTCGTGCCGACCCTTCGAGACGCGCGCTTCGCGCGCTCCTCAGGGTGAGGCATTGGGTGGCGACGCCTCGATTCTCAAGTCGCGCGCTCACGCCGCGGCCTGCAGCTCGCGGATCGCGGCGGCGAGCGCCAGCGCCCGCTCGGCCTGCTCGACGTGCAGGTTCTCGATCATGCGGCCGTCGACCGTGACCACGCCCTTGCCCTCGGCCTGCGCTTGCCGGAAGGCGGTGACGATCCTGCCCGCCATCTCGAGCTCGGAAGCCGACGGCGCGAACACCTCGTTGCACGGCTCGACCTGGCCGGGGTGGATCAGCGTCTTGCCGTCGAAGCCCATCTCGAGGCCCTGCTGGCAGACGGCGCGGAAGCCCGTCTCGTCCTTGATGTCGTTGTAGACGCCGTCGAGGATGGTGAGCCCGTAAGCGCGCGCCGCCAGCATGCCGAGGCCGAGCGCCGTCACCATCGGCAGGCGCATCGGCGTGTGGCGCGCGCGCATGTCCTTCACCAGGTCGTTGGTGCCCATGATGAACAGCGCCAGCCTGGGATGCGAACCGGCGATCTCCTCGGCGCGCAGGATGCCCTTGGGCGTCTCCATCATCGCCCACACCATCATCGAGGCCGGCGCGCCCGCCGCATCGAGCAGCGCCACGACGTTGGCCACTTCCGCCGCGCTCTCGACCTTGGGCACCAGGATCGCGTCGGCGCCCGACCGGGCGATGGCGGCAATGTCCGCCTTGCCCCACTCGGTCGTGAGCCCGTTGCAGCGGATGGCGATCTCGCGCTTGCCGTAGCTGCGACTTTGCGCCGCCGCCACCACGTTGGCCCGCGCCGCCTCCTTGGCATCGGGCGCGACTGCATCCTCGAGATCGAAGATCAGCGCGTCGGCCGGCAGGCTGCGCGCCTTCTCCAGCGCGCGCGTGTTGGCGCCAGGCATGTAGAGGACGCTGCGACGGGGACGGACGGTCTGGGCCATGACGATGGTTCCGGGCGAGGGGGTTCCAGGAGGGGGTTCCGGCAAAAGGCGGCGGACTATAACGGCGGACCCGCTTGTGGCAAGGTCTTGGACTACATGCATTTTCTTTCGCTTCAGAGCCATGTCGCCTACGGCTATGTCGGCAACCGGGCAGCCACCTTTCCTTTGCAACGATTGGGCCACGAGGTCTGGGCGGTAAACACGGTCGAGTTCTCCAATCACACCGGCTACGGCGCCTGGCGCGGCAGGGTCGCCCCGGCCGACCAGGTCGGCGAGATCGTGCAGGGCATCGAGGCGCTCGGCCTCCTGAAGCGCTGCGACGCCCTGCTGACCGGCTATGTCGGCGACGCCGCCCTGGCCGACGTCGTGCTCGACACGGCACGACGGGTGCGCCAAGCCAACCCGCGTGCGGTGTGGTGCTGCGATCCGGTGCTGGGCGACGTCGACACCGGCCTCTATGTCCGGCCGGGCATCGACGCCTTCTTTCGCGCGCGGGCCATCCCGGCCTGCGACCTGGTCACGCCCAACCATTTCGAGCTCGAGCACCTGACCGGCCGCACCGTGGCGACCCTCGACGATGCGTTGGCCGCGGCGCGCATCCTGCTGGCCGGGCCGAAGCTCGCCCTGATCACCAGCCTGCGCCGGGCCGACGCGCCGGCCGACCGGGTCGAGATGCTGGCGGTGAGTCGCGACGCCGCCTGGCGCATCGCCACGCCCTTGATCGGCTTCGACATCGCCCCGAACGGCACCGGCGATGCCGTCGCCGCCCTGTTTTCCGCCCACTGGATCGAAACCGGCGACGTCGCCCTGGCGCTCGGCAAGGCTGCCTCGTCGATCTTCGCCGTGCTGGAGGCGACACGCGCCGCCGGCGAGCGCGAGCTGCAACTGGTGGCGGCCCAGGATCGCCTGGTCGCGCCGCCACGCCGCTTCGTCGCCGAGGCACTCCAGTAGCCCGACCATGAAGATCCCGGGCTTCGTCTTCGATCCCATCGCGCTCGCCATCGAAGGCGCCATCATCGGATTCCTGATCGCCGTGCCGGTCGGGCCGGCGGCCGTGCTGTGCATCCGCCGCTCGATCACCGTCGGCGCGGTGGCCGGCTACATGACCGGCATCGGCGCGGCGCTGGGCGATTCGGTGTTCGGTGCCGTGGCCGCCTTCGGCCTCTCCTTCGTCGAGCAGTTCGTCAAGGAACGCGAGGGCTGGCTGCTCGGCATCGGCGGTGTCGTCCTGGTCGTCATGGGCTGGACCACCATGCGCCATCGCCCGCGCACCGTCGGCGATCCGGTGGCCGACGATCGCGAGCACCGCGTGTCGACACACCTCCAGTACGCCAGCTCGAGCTTCTTCATCACCGTGTTCAACCCGCTGACGGTGATGGCCTTCGGCGCCGCCTTCGCCGGCCGCAACCTCGCGGGCGTCGGCGCCAGCCTGCCCGACGCCGGCCTGCTGGTTGCCGCCGTGTTCTGCGGCGCGCTGGGCTGGTGGACCATCATCTGCACCGCCGCCGTGGCGCTGCGCGCCCGCTTCACCGGCGTCGGCCTGCTCTGGCTGAACCGCATCTCCGGCGCCGTCATCCTGGTCTTCGGCGTCGCCGCCCTGGTCTCGCTGCTGCCGATCCCGTGGCGCTCGATCGGGCGCAATTTCGGGATGTAGCACCGCCAGATTCACGGCCCGGAGCGCGCCACTCTGTGGCGCTCATAGGCAGAGCGAGACGATCACATCAGCGTGCACGCCTCCTCGAACGAGTGGCGCGGGCTGCGGGTGAACAGCTTGCCGTGGTCGCCGTAGCCGACATTGCACAGGAAGTTCGACTTGAAGCGGCCGTCGGGAAAGAACGCCTGGTCGACCACGGCGTTGTTGAAGCCGCTCATGGCGCCGCAATCGAGCCCCAGCGCGCGGGCCGCGATGATGAAGTACGCGCCCTGCAAGGTGCCGTTGCGCACCGCCGTCGTGCGCGCCAGCTCTTCCTTGCCGGCGCCCTTGAACAGGTCGATGGCCGCCGGGTTGTGCGGGAAGATGCTCGGCAGGTGCTCGTAGAACCGGGTGTCGTAGGCGATGATCGCGGTGACCGGCGCCGCCATCGTCTTGTCGAGGTTGCCCGGGCTCAGCGCCGGCTTGAGCTTCTCCTTGCCCTCGGCCGTACGCACGAAGACGATGCGGCCCGGCTGGGAGTTCACCGAGGTCGGCCCCCACTTCACGATCTCGTAGATTTCGCGCAGTTGCTGGTCGGTAACCGGCTTGGGCAGCCAGACATTGTGCGTGCGGGCGTTCCTCAGGATCCTGTCGAGTGACTGGCCGTCGAGCATTTGTCTCCCCATCTTGATGACAGAGCGTAACCAAGCCCGTGCGGGAGGTCGAGCGGCTGCGGTCTGTGCTAGGCTCGCTCACCGGCGCGTTCACGCAGGACCCCATCGATGCTCACCGTTCCTATCGATCCGGCGAAGTTCCAGAACCCCCTGACCACTGCCAAAGGCGAGACGCGGGCCCATGTCGCCCTGCGCTCGCTCGAGACGCTCTGGTTCAACACCGGCACGCTGTGCAACCTGACGTGCGCCAACTGCTATATCGAATCCTCGCCGCGCAACGACCGGCTGGTCTATCTCGGCGCTGCCGAGGTCGCGGCCTATCTCGACGAGATCGAGCGCGAGGGTCACGACACCCGTCTGATCGGCTTCACCGGCGGCGAGCCGTTCATGAATCGCGAGCTGCCGGCCATGCTCGACGACGTGCTGTCGCGCGGCTTCAAGGCGATGGTGCTGACCAACGCCATGAAGCCGATGCACAGGATGAAGGCCGCGCTGCTGCGCCTGCTCGAGCGCCACGGCCGCAACCTGACCCTGCGCGTCTCGGTCGACCACTACGGCCGCGCGCTGCACGAGAGCGAGCGCGGCGCGAGGAGCTGGAAGCCCACCATCGACGGGCTGGTCTGGCTCGCCGAGGCGGGCTTCGACGTCCATGTCGCCGGACGCCGCTTCTCCGACGAGAGCGAGGACCAGGTGCGCGCCGGCTACGCCCGCCTGTTCGCCGAGCTCGGCGTGCCGATCGATGCCGCGAGCCCGGCGGCGCTTGTGCTGTTCCCCGAGATGGACGCCACGGTCGACGTGCCCGAGATCACCACTTCGTGCTGGGGCATCCTCCGCAAGGCGCCCGACAGCGTGATGTGCGCCTCCTCGCGCATGGTCATCAAGCGCAAGGGCGCGCCGCGGCCGGCCGTCGTCGCCTGCACCCTGCTGCCCTACGACCCGCAGTTCGAGCTCGGCGAGACCCTTGCCCAAAGCACCGGACCCGTGCAGCTCAACCATCCGCATTGCGCCAAGTTCTGCGTCCTGGGCGGCGCTGCCTGCAGCGCGTGACGATCGGGCTCGACGTCGTCATCCCGGCCCTGAATGCCGCCGCGAGCCTCGGCGGCACCATCGCGGCGCTGGGCTCGCCGGCCGGTCTTTCCCTCACGATCACGGTCTGCGACGGCGGCTCGCGCGACGACACGCCGGCGATCGCCCGCAGAGCTGGCGTGCGAGTCGTGACGGCACCGGCCGGTCGCGGCGGGCAGCTCTCCGCCGGCGCCGATTCGGGCGAAGCGCCGTGGCTCTTTTTCCTCCATGCCGACTCGCGGCCCGGCCCGGGATGGAGCGAAGCCATCCGGCGTTTCGCAACCGACGCCGGCAACCAGGACCGTGCCACCTACTTCCGCCTGCGCCTCGATTCGGCCGATCGCCGCGCGCGCCGCATCGAGCGCCTCGTCGACTGGCGTTGCCGGACCTTCGGCCTGCCCTACGGCGATCAGGGCCTGGTGATGGCGCGCGCCTTCTATCGCCACCTCGGCGGCTTTGCCGCCGTGCCGCTGATGGAAGACGTCGAGCTGGCGCGCCGAATCGGCCGTCGCAGGCTCGTCCCGCTCGACGCCGAGATGATCACCTCGGCGCGTCGCTACGAGCGCGATGGCTGGGTGCTACGTCCACTGCGCAACCTGTCGTGCCTCGGCCTGTATTTCGCCGGCGTGCCGCCGCACGTCATCCGGCGCCTGTACGGCTGACAATCCATGGCTGATGGTCCATGGCCGATGATCCATCCCTGATGCCCTGCGGCCGATGCTCCGCCATCTCGTGATCTTCGCACGCGCACCGCAGGCTGGCCGGGTCAAGCGCCGGCTCGCGCAGGGCATTGGCACGCTGGCCGCGACACGCTTCTATCGCGCGACGCTGGAAACGATGCTGCGGGCTCTTGCTGCCGACCGGCGCTGGACGGTGTGGCTGTTCGTGACGCCGGACGACTCGCTCGACCATCCGATCTGGCGCAGCCTCCGTCGCCGCCCGCAGGGACGCGGCGATCTCGGCTCGCGCATGCGGCGGCCGTTCGACACCTTGCCGCCGGGCCCGGTCGTGCTGGTCGGCAGCGACATCCCGGCGCTGCGGCCGCATCACATCGCGCGTGCCTTCGCGCTGCTCGGCCGCCACGACCTGGTGTTCGGGCCGGCGAGCGACGGCGGCTATTGGTTGATCGGCAGCCGGCGGGTCCGGCCCTTGCCGCGCGCGCTGTTCGACGGGGTTCGCTGGTCGACGCGACGCGCCCTCGCCGATACGCTGGCAGCAATTCCCCCGCGCTACTCCGTTGGCGTCGCCGACATGCTCGACGATGTCGACGATGCGGCCGACCTCCGCCGGGCGACGCAGGCTCTGCGACAGCTCACGCAGGCCTCCTGCCCGTGACGTGCCACACCTCGACGCGCGGCTCCGGTCGGGATGACGATTGCCTGGGCACAAGATGAAATCCCTTGCCCACAATGGGGTGCTCAGGCGGCGACGGCCTGCTGCTTCAGCGTCGCGAGCTCGCGGCGCACCGATGCGAAGACGGCGGCCCAGTCGCCGGCGCGCGGCTGGACGAACAGCCGCGCCGTGCGATGCCACGAGCCGCTGCGGCTGCGCAGGCGCCAACGCCAGTCGGCCGCCTGCGGCAGCAGCACCCAGGTCCTGATGCCCATCGCGGCAGCAAGATGCGCGATCGGCGCGTCGATCGAGACCACCAGGTCGAGCTGCGAGAGCGCCGTCGCCGCCTCGGCGAAGTCGAAGATGCCGCGGCCGACATCGTGCACCAGGCCGCCGGCGCCCAGCTGCTCGATCTCCTTTTGCGCGGCGCCGCCCTGCAGGCTGAACACCAGCAGGTCGGGATCGCCGGCCAGCGCCATGATCTCGCTGAACGGCGCCGAGCGGCGGCGGTCGTGCGCCTGGCCGGGCATCGCCGCCCAGTAGACCCCGACGCGCAGCTTCGCCCGCTCGACGTGGCCGAGCCTGATTCGACTCGTGCGCGGCGCCTGCAGGTAGGCAGGCTCGGCCGGCACGGCATCGAAATCGACGTGGCAGAGATGCGGCAGCGACACCAGGGAGGCATGCACGTCGAAGGCGGGCAACAGCTCGCCCTCGGACACGACCTCGTCGACATAGTCGACGCCGGCGAGCAGGTCCTTGAGCAGCGCCTGGCAGAGCACGATGACGATGGCGCCGCGCCGCTTCAGCTCGCGCGCGAAGCGCACGAACAGCAGCACGTCGCTCAGCCCCTGCTCGGGATAGAGCAGGATGCACCGCCCGCCGATCGGACCGCCGAGCCAGGCCGGCTTGCTGAAGTCTGGCCTGGGCCAGTCGGCGAGCTGCTTGCGCACCTCGTAGGCGGCGAAGCCCGCTTCCATCTCGCCGCGCATCAGGAGCGCGATGGCGTGCTCTGCCTTGACCCGCGCATTGTCCGGATCGAGCGCCAGCGAGCGCGTGAAGCAGCCGATCGACTCCTCGACGCGGCCGAGGTCGCGCAGGCAGAGCGCCAGGTTGAAGAAGCCCTCGGCGTAGGTGCGATTGAGGCTGATCGAGCGGAAGTGATGGGTCGCCGCCTCGTCGAGCCGGTTGGCCGCCCTGAGCGCATTGCCGAGGTTGGAATGCAGCGCCGGATTGTCGGGCTCGGCCGCCAGCGACAGGCGGTGATGGCAGACCGACGCCTCGAGCTTGCCGGCGAGACGCAGGGCGACGCCGAGATTGTTGTGCAGCTCGGCATGGTGCGGCTGCACGGCGAGCAGGCGCAGGTACGAGCCGATCGCCTCGTCGAGGCGGCCGGCACGATGCGCCTGCGCGGCGAGCCGCATCTGCTGCACGAAGCTTTGCGTGTCGTCGCCGAACAAGGGAGTCGGCGCACGGCCGCCGGCCAGCGAATCGTGCCCCGGCGCATCGATCGGAGGCGTCCCGTACATTTTGCCATTGTACAGGAAGCAACGCCTCCAATCACCTGTTCTGAAAAGCGATTATCGCGCCGCGATCGAGGGAGTCTCTCGAGCAGAAGGACCAAGCCTGACCTCACCCTGAGAGCCTGTGACTTTTTCGATAGTCGCTTTTGGGCGATTGATGAGGTCGCTGCCGCGAACTTTTCTGTCGTCCTGAGCGCAGCGAAGGACCTCATCGCCGCGTGGTACGAGTGTACTTTGGAACTTCTGGCGATGAGATCCTTCGCTGCGCTCAGGATGACAGGAGAGGGACGACAGAATTCAATAAAGTCACGTCCTCTGAGGAGCGGCCGCAGGCCGCGTCTCGAAGGGTCGGAACGGGCACTTCTGGTGCCCACCCTTCGAGACGCACGCCTGCGGCGTGCTCCTCAGGGTGAAGATTCGGCCTGAACCGATCACCTTCAGATGTAGCTCTTGATCAGCTCCTCGGCGATCTGGATGGCGTTCAGGGCGGCGCCCTTGCGCAGATTGTCGCTCACCACCCACATCGACAGGCCGTTGTCGATCGTCGGATCGACGCGCACGCGGCTCACGAAGACGCCGTCCTGGCCGGTCACTTCCTGGGGCGTGACGTAGCCGCCCGGCTCGCGCCGATCGACCACCAGAATGCCCGGCTGGGCGGCCAGCAGCGCGCGCGCCTCGTGCTCGTCGAGCGGCTGATCGAGCTCGAGATTGATCGCCTCGGCGTGGCCGATGAAGGTCGGCACGCGCACGCAGGTGGCGTGGACCTTGATCCTGGGGTCGAGGATCTTCTTGGTCTCGACCACCATCTTCCACTCTTCCTTGGTCGAGCCGTCGTCCATGAAGACGTCGATGTGGGGAATCACGTTGAAGGCGATGTTCTTGGTGAACTTCTTGGGCTCCAGCGTCTGGTTGACGAAGAAGCTCTTGGTCTGGTTCAGCAGCTCGTCCATCGCGTCCTTGCCGGCGCCGGACGTCGACTGGTAGGTCGCGACGACGACGCGGCGGATGGTGGCCGCGTCGTGAATCGGCTTCAGCGCCGTCACCATCTGGATGGTCGAGCAGTTGGGGTTGGCGATGATGCCGCGGCCCTTGTAGCCGGCAATCGCCTTGGCATTGACCTCGGGCACCACCAGCGGCACGTCCGGATCCATGCGCCAGTACGAGGTGTTGTCGATCACCACGGCGCCGGCCTTGGCGGCGCGCGGGCTGTGCTCGGCCGACACCTTGGCGCCCGGCGAGCTGAGCACGATGTCGATGCCCTTGAAGTCGAACTTCGCCAGGTCGTGGACCTTCAGGACCGATTTGTCGCCGAACGAGGTCTGCTTGCCGACCGACCGGGAGGACGCCAGGGCGACGACATCATCGGCCGGGAAGTTCCTCTCGGCCAGGATCTGCAGCATTTCGCGACCGACGTTACCGGTCGCGCCGACGACGGCGACTCTGTAGCCCATGATGATCCTGCGCTGGCGTGCGCTCTCCCCTGGTTGAAGGCGGCTGGGAGATACGCGCCGAAGGCGGCTTTTGCAAGGAACGCTGCGTTCGCCTCCCCAAGCGCAGCATGAAGATGTGCCGCCCTCATACGGCGACGGACGGATCATGGCTCGGAGCGCGCCACCCATACGCGCCAACTTAGCTTCAGAACTCCCGACATAGCCCTATGTCAGGAGTTCTGAACTCACAAAGAATCCTCACCCTGAGGAGCGGCCTGCAGGGCCGCGTCTCGATTCGGGCGAAGGAACCTTCGCCCTTTGGTCGGCAACACGACGAGTGCTGCGACAGCGCTGTTTCCGCGATTTCGTGCGTGGCCCATCCTTCGAGACGGCCGCTGCGCGGCCTCCTCAGGATGAGGATATTGTTGGGTCTTCGGCCAAAGTTCACTTAGCGCCTATGAGTGGCGCGCTCCCGGCCAATGACCCCGTCGGCGAAGCCCCTTCGGCTTCGCTCAGGGCAGGCGCGGACACCTCTTCAGCGGAGCTGGGGAGGAGAATAAGTCACTCCGCCGAGGCGCCCGAGGCCTTGATGATCGGCAGCCACAGGGCCAGGTCGTCGCGCACCAGCTTCTGGGCGGCGGCGGGCGGCTCGGCGGGCAGCATCTCGATGCCCTGGCCCAGCATCCTCTCGCGCACCGGCGGCAATTGGCCGATCCGGTTGATCTCCGCATTGAGCCGGCCGACCACCGGCTCTGGCACGCCGGCCGGGACGGCGAAGCCCATCCAGGTGTTGACGACGTAGTCCTTGACGCCCGACTCGATCATGGTCGGGACGTCGGGCAGCAGGCCGGAGCGCTTCTCGCTGGTCACGGCGAGCGGCTTCAGCTTGCCGCCCTTGATCAGCCCGATCACGGTCGGCGTGTTGAACAGCCCCATCGTCACCTCGCCGTTGGCGACCGCCTGGATGCCGGCCGGCGTGGCGCGATAAGGCACGTGCTGCAGCTTGATGCCGGTGCGCAGCTCGAGCAGCACGCCCGACATGTGATGGCTGGTGCCGACGCCGCCCGACGAGTAGGTCAGCTCGCCCGGCTTGGCCCGCGCCTGCGCCAGCAGGTCGGCGACGCTCTTCGCCGGGTTGTCGGGATGGACGATCAGCACGTTCGAGACGCCGCCGGTCGCCGTGACCAGGGTCAGGTCCTTCAGCGAGTCGTAGCCCGGCGCCTTGTAGAGCCCGATGTTGAAGACCATCGTCCCCTGCGAGACCAGCGCCATCGTGTAGCCGTCGGCCGGCGAGCGCGCCGCCTCGGCGGTGGCGATGGTGCCGCCGGCCCCGGTCTTGTTCTCGACCACGACTGTCTGGCCGAGCGCCTTGCCGAGCCCCTCGGCGAACACGCGCGCCACGATGTCGGCGGTGGCCCCGGGCGCCAGCGGCACGATCATGCGGATCGGCTTGGCCGGCCACGCCTGCGCGCGGGCGGTGCCGGAAGCTGCGGCTGCAGCGAAGGTCGTGGCGAGGAAGGTGCGTTTGGTCAGGGTCATGGCGATGTCTCGCTGCAAAGGATTCATAGTTGGAACGCCACGCTCGAGAGTGTGCGTTGGTGAGCGAACGCATCTCTCTTGTCATCCTGAGCGCAGCGAAGGATCTCATCGCCGGAGGTTTCAAAGCACGCTCGCAGTGAACGGCGATGAGGTCCTTCACTTCGTTCAGGACGACAGGAAGACAAACTCGAGATCCTAAAGGTGTCTCTGGTCTGCCGACTACACAAAGAAGCGCGATGGGATCGCGCGCCCGGCACCCATCACAGCCCCACCGACTGCGCGACCAGGGCCGCGAGCTGCTTGCGCAGCTTCGCCACGGTGGCGCGCTCGCTGCGCCTGCCGATCAGGTTGTGCATCTCGTAGGGGTCGGCCCCGAGGTCGTAGAGCTCGTCGCACGCGACGCCGTCGAGCGACTTCTGGGTCCAGTGGATGTACTTGTGGCGGCGCGTGCGGATCGCCTTGTAGCTCATGCCGATCAGCCACGGCATGGCGTTCTCGCTGAAATACTCGCACATGAAGGAGCGGCGCCAGCCGGCGCGCCGGCCGCGCTTCGCCAGGGGTCGCAACGACAGGCCCTGCATGTGCCCGAAATCGGCGGCCTTGCCGCCGGCGAGATCGACCAGCGTCGGCGCGATGTCGAGCGCCAGCACCAGATCGTCGTTCTCGCTGCCCGGCTCGAACCAGGCGGGATAGCGAATCAGGAACGGCGAGCGGATGCCCTCCTCGTAGGCGAAGCGGCGCTCGGGCCCCAGCCCGTGCTCGCCGAAGAAGTAGCCGTTGTCGCCCAGGAACAGGATGAAGGTGTCGTCGAGCTGGCCGGTCTCCTCCAGGGCCGCGAGCACATCGCCCATGCCCTCGTCGACCGAGGCCATCATGGCGGCGCGCAGGCGGATCTCCTCGTCGCTGCCGGCCTGGATGCCGTCGAGCACCTTGCGCGAGGCTTCGTTGAC
>JALHMO010000162.1 GCA_022844015.1 Reyranella sp.
CGCTCAGATTCATGAGCGAGCGGGACGCTCGCGGTCCGGAAGACCATGAGCGGCCTGTCAGTTCGCCGGGCGCAGCTTCCTGACCTCGGCGTCGGGCGGCAGGGCGTCCTTGCCGTCGACGAAGCGCCAGTCCTTCATGTAGCCCTTGCCGTCCTTGACGCCGATGCGGCCGACATAGGCGCCCATCGTCGATTGATGGTCGAGCGGGCGGTACTCGATCATGCCGAACGGGGTCAGCAGGGTGAGGCCGGACATGGCGGCGATCAGCTTGTCCTGGTCGAGCGAACCTGCCTTCTTGATCGCCTCGACGGCCGACATCACCGTGGCGTAACCAACCACCGAGCCGAGCCGCGGATAGTCCTTGTACTTCGCCTGGTAGGCGGCGAGGAACTTGGTGTGCTCCGGCGTCTTGATCTCGCTCCACGGATAGCCGGTGACGTACCAGCCGTCGGGCGATTCGTCCTTCAGCGGGTCGAGATACTCGGGCTCGCCGGCCAGCAGGTTGAACACCTCGACGCCCTTGAAGACGCCGCGCTGCTGGCCTTCGCGCACGAACTTGGCGAGGTCGGGACCGAACAGCGAGGAGAAGATCGCGTCCGGCTTGGCGTCGGCCAGTGCCTGGACCACGGCTCCGGCATCGATCTTGCCGAGCGGCGTTGCCTGCTCGGTGACGAACTCGACCCCGGGCTGCTTCGCGCTTAGCAGCTTCTTGAAGGCCGCCGTCGCCGACTGGCCGTACTCGTAATTGGGATAGACGATCGCCCAGCGCTTCTTGGCGAGCTTGACCGCGTCGGGAATCAGCATCGCCGTCTGCATGTAGGTCGAGGTGCGCAGGCGGAAGGTGTAGGGATTGCCCGAATCCCACACGATCTTGTCGCTGAGCGGCTCGGCGGCGATGAACAGCACCTTGCGCTGCTTGGCGAAGTCGGCGACGGCCAGACCGACATGGGAGGGGAAGGTGCCGATCAGGAAGGCGACGCCCTCGCGGCTCAGCAGCTCCTCGGCGGCACGCACCGCGTCGCCCGGATTGCCGTTGTCGTCGCGGCTCACGATCTCGATCTTGCGGCCGAGCACGCCACCCGCCGCATTGACCTCCTCGACGGCCAGCTCCCAGCCCTTCTTGTAGGGCTCGAGGAAGGCCGGAAAGACCTTGTAGCTGTTGAGCTCGCCGATCTTGATCGGCGCCTGCGCGGCGGCCGGCCCGGCGAGCGACAGCGCGACCAGGCCCGACAGGGCCACGAGCAGGCGATTACGGGTCAGCATCACATCCCCCTCCGTAGAGACTCTTCCACCTGCACCGACCCTAGAGCACATTCCGTTCGGCTGGAACAGGCGAACGGAATGTGCCTGTTGCAACGACCATCCCCGGCGCGCGCATTCCCGAACGATGGACCCGCAGGCGGTTCCATCGTTCGGGAATCGCTCTGGCGAGCCGGCCCCCTGTCCGACAAGCACGCTCACTGGGCGAAGCTCGATCGCGCCTGCACGCCCCAGCGACCGTCCTGCCTGGTGACGATGTAGATCGACTTGTAGCGTCCGATCAGCGAGCCGTCGCCTCGCCAGCGGCTGAACTGGACGGCGAGGTGAACCTTGCTGGCGCCGACGTGGATCGGCGTGCGCTCGTCCCAGCGGCTTTCCGCCCAACCGTCGCCGGCGCGTGCCCGGAAGCCCTCGAGCGCGTAGTCGCCTGCCTTCTGCCAGACCGTCACCGTGCCGCTGGCCAGCCGCACGTGCGGAAAGTGGAAAGCAGCATTGACGCCCGCTTCGTCGCCACGGTTCAGCGCGGCCATGAAGGCGTCGAGGACAGAAAGGGCCTCGCCGAGGGGATCGCCCGTGCCTGCTGTTGTCACTTTCGACGACTCCTGGGTTGGCGTTGACGAGACACGAGCCGCTCATAGCGGAAGTCGCACGAGCGGTCCCGTCGGGTTTGCGGTGCGCTCGGGGTTGACAGCCGGTATATACATAACCATATGGTTAACTATCTATTCGACGCGACAGAACCTTGCCCAATCAATCGAGCGTTCGCGAGGAGATCGAGGATCATGACCTACATCGATGGATTTGTGTTGGCGGTGCCGACGGCCAACCGCGACGCCTTCAGGAAGCATGCCGAGATGGCTGCACCGATCTTCAAGGAGCATGGCGCGGTGCACGTGGTCGAATGCTGGGGCGACGACGTCCCGGACGGCAAGCTCACGTCCTTCCCGATGGCCGTGCAGAAGAAGGACGACGAGACGGTCGTCTTCTCCTGGATCGTGTGGCCGTCGCGGCAGGCCCGCGACGAAGGCATGAAGAAGGTGATGGACGACCCCCGCGTTCAGGCCGACGCCAACCCGATGCCTTTCGACGGCAAGCGCATGATCTTCGGAGGCTTCGAGGTTCTGGTCGAGGCCTGAGCCAGGTTCAACCCGCGGCCCCCTTCACTTTCGGCCGAAGCAGGAGAGACAGGCAGAAGCAGGTCGTATCGCAAGAAGAGTGGCTCGAGGCACGGACCGCTCTTCTTGAGCATGAGAAGGCACTGGCCCGCCATCGCGACGAGGTCGCCGCCGAACGGCTGGCCAGAGTCCGGGGGTTCCCTACAGATGGCGCTCCACGTCCATGCGCTGGTGCAGGATCCTGACGACGACAATGTCTGTTGCTCTCACGCGGTAGAACAGCACATGCAAGCCAACTGAATATCTACGATAGCCTGGCCGGACGTCGTCGCACGGACGACCCACTCCTGGATTGTCGCCAATTGCATCGACGCCCTCCTTGATGAGGCTGATGTAGGTTTCAGCTTGGCGTTCGCCCCATCGCTGGACCGTGTACTCCCAGATGTCGTCAATATCCGCTTGCGCGCGTGGTGCGAGGACGAGTTTCATTCCCTATCGCTTACGCTTGGAGCCGCGCTTCCTTGCGATAAAGGCCTCGAAATCAAAGGGCGTGGCAGGACCGCTCTCCTCTCCGTCGACAAGAGCGGCTCGCAACGCAGTCAATCTGGCTTCCTGCTCCTCGAGCAAGCGAAGACCGGCGCGGACGACATCGCTGGCCGATCCATAGCGACCCTGCTTCACCTGCTCCTGGACGAAGTCGCTGAAATGCTCGCCGAGACTGAATGAAGTATTCTTTGCCATCGCGGATCTCCGAGAGATCTCCATACCAATTTTTGGTATCAGACGGCGCAAGCACCTTCAAGAATCGTTGCCGCTTCGATCCGCCAACGTCCCTGCAGTGACAGGGCGGCGCCATCGATATGTCCTGCGACGCGGAGGCGATGCGCTTCATCGGCGCCGCGGTCCAATGCCTCATCGATCAACGCCGGTGCAAGCCTGCCGACGGCGACGGTCACCGGCAGGTTCCCGAGATCGCTGTCGGGATCGAGTTCCCCTGCCGGCCGGCGTTCGATGGCGGGATGATCGACGTTGACGGCATTGGCGATAATCGTCGCCGCAGCGTCGGCGGCAGCGGCGGTCCTGGCTAGCACGGTCACCGAATCCGCGATGCCGAGAGAAAACGACCGGCCACCCCATCCTGATGTCGCGATGCCGCGCACGGGGCGGTCGGCGGTCAGCCGCGTCATGCCGTCGAGAGCCGCGACGAAAATGCCGGCACGCAGCTCGTGGCCGGGCGCCAGGTGGAAGGCGATGTCGCCGCCGTCGTTGACGTAGGCCTTGTCGAGCGCGCGCCCGCGCACGAGCGCCTGAAGCATCTCGTCGGCGACGGCGCCGGCGACGGCGGCCATGGGCGTGATGTAGACGGCGCGATGCGGCCACACGGCGTCGGCCATGCGTCGTGCGACCGGGCCATGCAGCAGCGGCCGGACCTCGCCGGCAGGCAGGCGAAGGATCGCCAGCTCGTCCACCAGGCGCGGCAGGATATCGCCGAAGCGCGAAATGGCCTGGCCATAGGCACACTCGACCTCGCCCGGTGCGCCGAACGCCTCGACGATCAGGTCGATCGGCCCGTGCTGCAGGTGCAGCCGGCCGTCGCCCAATCGCGCGGCGACGGCGCTCATGCGCCGTTCTCGTCGACCCGCACCCTGGCGACGCGCGCCAGCACGTCCTCGAGCGTGACAGCGCGTGAGGCATAGCCGCCCAGCGCGGCATAGTCCGAAGCGCGCAGGGTGAACTCGATCGGCGCCACCAGCGCCGGCGTCGGCACGTAGCCGAACGACTTCTCCGGCATGCGCGCCACGTCGACCATCAGGGTGATGCCGCCCCCCGGCCAGACATAGGCCGGCACGCCGCCCAGGGTCACCTTGGTGAGCGCGTCACGCACCGAGCGGGTGAGCCGGACCGGATTCTCCGTGACCCCGGCGCGCAGCGAGCCGCCGGCGCCGGCCATGAACAGCACCGTGCAGAGCGCCGGCTCGCAATTCTCGGCGATGCGCTCGACGACATGGCGCACCGCCGCCGGCATCTCGGCCGCGCGCGGCTTCAGCGCCTGGTCGAGCTCGAACCACGCCGAATGCTCGCCGGTGGTGGACACCATCAGGAGCTTGAGGCCGGGCCAGGCCTGCCTGGGATCGATCTTCTCGATGATCTCCAGCGGATCGGAGACGTTGGTGCCGCCCCAGCCCAGCCCGGGCTCGGCGACCTGGAAATAGCGGCCGGGGGTCGAGCGCCGGCCCCGCACCCGGATGCCGGCCGGCTTCATGTCGAGGAACCGGCCGCCCTGATGCTCGCTCAGCACACCGGTGATGTGATCGTCGACCACGATCACCTCGTCGACATGGTCCTTCCATTGCGGCGCGAACATGCCGATCGCTGCCGAGCCGCAGCCGACGCGCATGCGTTCCTCGCGCGTGCCGTTGACGATCGGCGGACGGTCGGCCTGCACCACCACCGTGGCGCCGCCGTCGATCGCCAGCTCGACGGCCTCGCGATTGCACAGCGCCAGCAGCGCCTCGCAGGTGACCACACCCTCCTTCTTGCTGCCGCCCGTCAGGTGATGAACGCCGCCCAGCGACAGCATCTGCGAGCCGTACTCCATCGTGGTGACGTGGCCCACCGCCTCGCCCTTGATCCGCACCGCCGCCTGCTCGGGACCGAGATAGCGGTCGGTGTCGATCTTCACCTTGACGCCGCAGTAGCTGAAGATGCCTTCGGTCACCACGGTGACCATGTCGACCCCGTCGTGGCGCGACGACACGATGAAGGGCGCCGGCTTGTAGTCGGGGTAGGTCGTGGTGGCGCCGATGCCGGTGACGAAGGCGCCCTCTCCCTTGCCGAGCTCGCCGCGCCAGGCGTCGCCGCCCTCGACGAAAGCGACGCGCGCCAGGTCGGGCCTGGCCAGCAGCACCAGCGGATCGACCCGCACCAGCCGGCCGTCCTCATTGGCATAGCGATCGCAGGCGCCGGGGCGACCGGGCCGGATGCGACACAGCACGGGGCAGGCATCGCAGCGCACGATGCCGGCGCCGCGTTCGGCTTCGGTGAGCGCAAGCTCGTCACTCACATCGGCTTCTCCCCCGAGGCAACGATGGCCTCGCGCAGGCGGTGGGGCAACACCGGAACACGCCGCATGCGCACGCCGGTCGCGTGCTGGATGGCGCCCAGGATCGCCGGCGCGGTCGGCACCAGTCCCGGCTCGCCGACTCCCTTGGCGCCCGACGGCCCGAGCGGCTCGCGGTCCTCGATCAGGATGCACTCGATCTCGGGCACGTCGCCCACGGTCGGGATGAGGTAATCGTGCAGGTTCTCGGTGCGGCCGGGCAGGTACTCTTCCATCAGCGCGAGGCCGAGGCCCTGGGCCACCCCGCCCTGGATCTGGCCCTCGACCAGGGTGGGGTTGATCGCCTTGCCGACATCGTGTGCCGCCACGATGCGCAGCACCTTTACGGTGCCGAGCTCGAGATCGACCTCGACCGTCGCCAGCTGAGCGGCGAAGGCGTAGGTCGCGTAGGGCACGCCCTGCCCGTCGGCATCGAGCGGCGTGGTCGGCGGGTCGAACGTGCCCTCGCCCATCAGCGAATCGCCACCTGCCAGATCGAGGGTGCGGATGTCGTCGCCGTCATGAATGACCAGGCGCGACCCGTCGAGCACGAGACGCGCATCGGGGCCGGCATTGGCCTGGCGCAGGATCTGACGGCGCAAATCCCGCGCCGCACGCTCTGCCGCCATGCCCGATACGAAGGTCTGGCGCGACGCCGAGGTCTTGCCGGCATCGGCCGTGAGGTCGGTATCGCCGGCGACCAGCGCCACCTGCCCCACCGGCACGCCAAGCGCGTCGGCGACGATCTGGGTCATGATCGTATTGGAGCCCTGCCCGACATCGACGGCGCCACTGTAGAGCGTCACCGTGCCGGCCGGCGACAGGCCGACCCGCATGCGCGAGGGGTTGGACATCGAGGTGTTGCCGATGCCGTACCACATGCAGCCGATGCCGACGCCGCGACGCCGCAGGTCCTGCGTCGCGTTGAAGGCCGCCGCCTCGGCCTGCGCCAGCTGCCACTGCGGGCGCAGCGCGTCGAGGCACTGGGCAAGGCCGGCGGAGTGCGCCAGCGTCTGCCCGGTGGCCGTCGTGTCGCCGGCCCGCAGGGCGTTGCGATGGCGGAACTCGAGGCGATCGATCGCCAGCGCATCGGCCAGCTCGTCCATCATCGCTTCGTGGGCGATGGCGGCTTGCGGCACGCCGAAGCCGCGGAAAGCGCCGGCCGGTGGACCGTTGGTGAAATAGGCGGCGCCCCAGGTCCGCACATTCGGGACGGCGTACGGACCCATGGCATGCACCGGCACGCGGTTGGCGACCGTCGGGCCCCACGAGGCATAGGCGCCGGTGTCGAACGTCGCCGTCACCTCGCAGGCCACGAGCTTGCCGTCGCCATCGCAGCCGAATCTGGCGGCGATGCGGGCGGGATGGCGCTTGGTGCTGGCCGCCATGCTCTCCGGACGGGTGTAGACGCAGGCGACCGGCCGGCCGAGCGTCCAGGCAGCAAGCGCGATCAACGGATGGACCGACAGGTCGAGCTTGCCGCCGAACCCGCCGCCGCAGGCAGTCGGCACGATTCGCACCGCCTCGGGACGAAGCCGCATCACGTTGGCGACCTCGTCGCGATCCATGTAGGGCGTCTGGGTCGTGACGTGGATCTCCAGACGATCGCCGACCCGTTGCGCCCAACCCGCTTCCGGCTCGATGTAGGCATGCTCGACGAAGGCGGTTTCGAACACGCCCTCGGCCACCGCCGCGCAACCTGCGAACGAGCCGGACGCATCGCCCCGCCGCACGCCGCCGTCGAGCAGCAGATTTGCGGGCTTGTCCGCCTGCACCAGCGCGGCCTCGGGCGCCGTCGCGGCATCGATGCCGATCACGGGCGGCTCGACCGTCCAGGCGATCGGCACCTCGTCGTCGCGGACGGCGAGCACGCCGTGGCGCGTGCCGACCAGCGCCACGACCGCTTCGCCCCGATAACGCACCACGCCGTCGGCCAGCACCGGCTGATCCTTTATCTCAGGATAGATGCCGAAGCCGTTGAAAGGCACATCGGCTGCCGTCAGCACGGCCGCCAGGCGCGCGCGCAACGGCGCGAGATCGCCCAATACAAAACGCGCCCGCGCATGCGGCGCGCGCACGACGCGAATCCACAACGCGTCGGCCGGAATGCCATCGGCGCCGAACCGGTCGTCGCCTGTCACCTTGGCCACGCCGTCGACGCGCGCCAGGCGGGCCCCGACGGCAGCGCCAGCAGCCGGGGTCACGTCGGCGCCCGCGTTGCCCACGGCCATCACGGCATCGACGATCTTGGCGTAGCCGGTGCAGCGGCAGAGGACCCCGCCCAGCGCATCCTCGACCTCGCCGCGGCTCGGCCGCCCGACGCGACGCAGCAGCTCCTCGGCCGCCATCAGCATGCCGGGCGTGCAGATGCCGCACTGCGCCGCGCCGTGCGACAGGAACGACGCCTGCAACGCGCCGAGCGCCGCCGCGTGGCCGGCCAGGCTCTCGACCGTCTCGACGGCGCGGCCCTCCACCTGGCCCATCGCGAGCAGGCAGGCGCAGTGCTGCCGTCCATCGACCAGCACCGTGCAGGCCCCGCAATCCCCGGCATCGCAGCCGACCTTCGTGCCGGTTAGGCCAAGATCGTCGCGCAATGCCGAGGCCAGCCGGGTGACCGGCGCGCCCGTCCAATCCGTTGGTCGGCCATTCAGGGTGAACGCCACCTTCATGTCGCCAGCCTTGCGAGCACACGACGTATCAGCACGAGCGCCGCATCGAGGCGATAGGCGGCGCTGCCGCGCATATCGTCGATCGGCGCCAGCGACGCGAGATGAGCCGGCTCGACGAGGTCGGGCAGACGAGAGTCGATCGTCGCGCCGGCCAGCGCCGCCTCCAGCGCCGGAAGCCGCTCGGCGACCGGCGAGCAGGCGCCCACGGCGATCGCCGCCGAAGCGACTCGCCCGTCGACGACCTCGAGAGTCGCCGCCACCATGGCGATCGAGATCACGAGATAGCGCCGGGCGCCGAGCTTCAGGAACCCGCTGCGCGCCTCATGACGTGGCCTTGGCACCCGGATCGCCAGGACCAGCTCGTCGGCCGCGAGGCTGGTGCGGCGCACGCCGGTAATGAGCCGGCGCAATGGCACACGGCGACGACTGCCATGGCTCGCGACATCGATCTCCGCGCCGAGCGCCAGCAGGCACGGCACGCCGTCGGCGGCGGGCGATGCATTGCAGAGATTGCCGGCGAGCGTCCCGGCATTCTGGATCTGCCGGCCGCCGATCTCGCGGGCCGCCTGCTTCAAGCCATCGAACAGAGGCGGCAGGTCAGCTTCGACCAGCTCGTTCCACGTCGTGGTCGCGCCCAGCCGCCATCCCCCGGCATCGGCCGAGATGCCGCGCAGCTCGGCTATCGCTCCGACGTCGAGCACGTCCTCCGTGATCGCCCGGCCGACGCGCGCTGGATAGAAATCGGTGCCTCCGGCCAGCACGGTGTGCGGCCGGGCCAGGGCATTCAGCGCTTCGTCGAGGCGGTGCGGACGCAGGTAGGCAGCCATGTCGTTCGTGTACATACGATGACACAGGGGCCTTGCGAGTCAACGTCGGGCAGCAACTCGGGCACAGCGCCGCTCGCTGCTCGCTCTCCTCCCCGCCATCAGGTGAGCTTGGCGAGCAGCTCGAGCAGCACTCGCTGCTGCTGGGGGTTGAGCGGCTTCAGGGTCTCGCGCGACACGGCCGGGCCATTGACCATGAGCCTGGTGATCAGGCGCTGGCCGTCGACCGTGAGGCTGAGGAGCGTGCGTCGTGCGTCGCCAGGGTCGGGTCGCGAGTCGACGAGACGGCGGGCCTTCAAGCGGCGCACCACACCCTGCATCGTCGCCTTGTCCATGCCGACGAGACGGCCGAGCAGGTTCTGCGACAGGTCGGCGTTCTCGTAGAGCTTCACCATGCTCGAGTATTGAGTCGGCGTGATGTTCGGATCGCCGATCGTCGACTGGAAGATCGAGCTCGCGCGCTGGTGCGCGCGCCGCAGCAGATAGCCGACCTGATCTTCGATGCGGTAGGGCCGCGGCGACGGGCTGATCGTCGACCTGGGTTCTTGAAGTTTCTTCGCGACGTTGCTTCGCATCGCCCCCCGCCCTTTGTTGGCTCCTTCGCTACACCTCCGGCGCGCGTTGCACAACGGATTCATATCACTTGCAGATGGAGGTGAAATTTTTCGTGCTGTGACCGGTCGGTGTTCGCGCATCGCCGCGTATTGGTCGACCCTCCTGCAACCCGCGCCCCATGCGGACGTTCTGTCGAGTCGCTCACGCGCTGTCGTCGAGGCTCACCCTTGCGATGCAATCCTTCTTCGTGCCGGATCAAAAATTGCGCGACGTCCACCGGCAGGTTCATCGCCCGCCCTGTCATCGAGATGGCCGACGCGCGCCGAGCCATCGCCACGACGTCGTCCTCGCAATGGATAGTACGCTCGCGGACCGGTAGCCCTGATAGATGGCGTCATGTACGCTCGCGTCCCAACTCTCGAAGCCTCGCGACCGGTGGCGAGAAGCATGTGCGTTCACGCTGCATGAGATCGCACGCAGTTGCTGGTCCCATCCATTCTGCCTCGCAGAGTGCCGCCCGTGACGCGCGGCCGGCGCAATGGCAGTCTCGCGCCGGTCTCTTGAAAGAACCGAAGCATGGCTGGCGCACTCGCAGGACTGAAGATCGTCGATCTCACCAACGTCATTCTCGGGCCCTACGGCACGATGCTGCTGGCCGACCAGGGAGCGGACGTCATCAAGGTCGAGGCGCCCGAGGGCGATGCGGTCCGTCACATCGGCAAGCCCGGGAAGACCGCGGGCATGGGCCCGACCTACCTCTACGTCAATCGCAACAAGCGCTCGCTCTGCCTCGACCTCAAGAACGAACGGGCGCGCGCCGCCCTGCTGAAGGTGGTCGAAAGCGCCGATGCCTTCGTGCATGCGTTCCGGCCGCAGGCAATCGAGGGCTTGCGGCTGGGTTACGAGGACATCCGCAAGATCAAGCCCGACATCGTCTATGTCGGCGCCTACGGCTACTCCGCCGACGGTCCCTACGGCAAGCTGCCGGCCTACGACGACGCCATACAGGCCCGCTTCGGCATCGCCGACCTGATGGGACGGGCGGCTGGCGACGACGTTCCGCGCTATCCGCCGACCATCATCGCCGACAAGACGGTCGGCCTCACCTTCGCGTTCGCCACCCTCTCTGCGCTCATGCATCGCCAGCGCACCGGCGAAGGCCAGGCCGTCGAGGTGCCGATGTTCGAGACCATGGCCGCCTGGCTGATGGTCGAGCATCTATGGGAACGAACGTTCTCCGACACCGGCGAGGTCGGCTACACGCGGCTGCTCGCCCGCACGCGCAAGCCCTTTCGCACGCTCGACGGCTGGATGGCCATCCTGCCCTACATCGACAAGCACTGGCGCAACTTCTTCGAGATCGTCGGCCGGCCAGAGGTGCTCGAGGACCCGCGCTACTCGACCCTCAACGCGCGCTCGCTGCACATCAACGACATGTACGCCATGGTCGAGGCGCTGGCGCCGACCAGGACGACGGCGCAGTGGGTCGAGATCCTCGATCGCGCCCAGATCCCCAATGCGCCGGTGATGCGGCCCGGCGATCTGCTCGACGACCCGCACCTGGTGTGGCGGCAGCTCTTCAAGAAGTACCCGCATCCCAGCGAGGGCGAGGTCCTGATGGTCGAGCCGCCCATGCGCATGAGCCGCACGCCGCCCGCCATTCGCACCATGGCGCCTCTGCAGGGCGCCGATTCGCGCGCCGTGCTTCAGGAAGCCGGCCTCAGCGCGACGGAGATCGACGCGCTCAAGTCGGAGGGCGCGCTCATCGAGCCGTAACGGCGAGCTCGGCCGCCGCCAGATCCTCGAGCGCCGCCCCGACCGACTTGAACAGGGTGATGCCGTCGCGGTCGCCCGCCGGGCGTCCTGCCTTCGAGCCCCGGGCAAGCTCGGCCAGGTCGGCCACGATGTCCCCGACCGCGATCGTCCCGTTGGCCAGGGGCTGGACGATGTCGCCGGCCTCCTTGAGCGCCCCCGCGCGCGTATCGACGAAGACCCGGGCGCGCGCCACCGCGCGATCGTCGCTTTCGCGCATCTCGGGCGTGAAGGCGCCGACCAGATCGACATGCTGGCCCGGACGCAGCCAGTCTCCCTCGACGAGCGGCGTCCGGGAGAGCGTTGCGCAGGAAACGATATCGGCTTTGCCGACGGCCTCACGGCGATCGGGCACGGCGCGAACGGCGATCGGCCGGCCGAGGTCGCGCGGCAGCGTTGTCGCCAGCTCGTCTGCCAGCGCTTGTGCCCGCTCGAGGCGCCGCCCCCATATCAGGACCTCGCCGATCGGTCGCACTTTGGCGTGCACGCGGATCAGCTGGGGCGCGAGCGCGCCGGTGCCGAGCATCGCCAACGTCCCTGCGTCGGCACGGGACAGGTAGCGCGATGCGAGGCCGGAGGCGCAGGCGGTGCGCCGCTTGGTCAGCATCGTGCCGTCGAGCTGCGCCACCGGTGCGCCGGTGCTGCCATCGAGCAGCAGGTACTGGCCGTAGATCGACGGCAGGGCGCGCTTGCCGTTGTCGGGAAAGACCGTCACCAGCTTGATGCCGATATGGCCGCCCGGCGCGCGCGTCCACGCTGGCATCAGGAGCAGCGTCGCGTCGGCCGATCCCGGACCGTTGGGCGCCACGACGGTGTGATGATGGCGCGCCGGCATCTCGCAGCCATCGCGGAACATCGCGTCGAGCCGATCGATCAGCGCCAGGTCGTCGAGGGCGCGGTCGACCTCGCCGGCGGACAGGATCATCACGGTGCGGGTCCGCGTCCCGTCATGGACAACGCGCTCGCACGGCCACAATTTCCGTCATCCCGAGCGGAGTCGCCCGAAGGGCGACGCCGTCGAGGGACCTTTCTTGCTGATTCGACAACAGGATCGGTCCCTCCACTACGCTCGCTGCGCTCGGCTCCGGTCGGGATGACGGCTTTTTGCCGTATGCGAATGCCCTGCCGTCCGATGTCACGAGAACGGGCCGCGCTGGTTGGGCGACGAGAGATGGTCCGGCGCCACCAGGGCGCTTTGGCGCTCGATCACCTTCTGTTCACGCGGGGCAGTCGGGCCGGCGGGTGCCGGCGGGGTCGCGGCCGCCACGGCCTGGCGGACGCGCTGGATCTCGCGCTCGAGGCGGCTGGCCTCGGCAGCGGCCTCGCGCGCGTGCCGGCGATGATGGCGGCCCGCCCACCAGCCGATGCCGAGACCAGCCAGCACGCCGAGCAGCAGCAGGGTCACGACCAGCAGGTAGAGCGGCATGACGACGATGTGCGGCAAGGGCCACAGGGTGAGCTGCACGGACTGGCTGTTGCTGACGGCGATCAGCACGCCGAGCAGGACGAAGAGCAGAAGCAGAGCGCGTGACAGGATCTTCATGGGACGCCCACCTTGGCACAACGCCTTGTCGGTAAGCGAGGGAACGCTACCTCTTGTCGCCCACCGGACTGTCGCCCACGGGCTCGTTCGGCTGCAGCCCGGCGGCCAGGGCCGCTTCCTTGTTGAGCCGGTCCCGCAGATCCTTGCCGGTCTTGAAGTAGGGCACGCGCTTGGACGCCACGGCCACCTGCTCGCCGGTCCGCGGGTTCCGCCCGGTGCGCGGATCGCGCTTCTTCACGGAGAAGGCGCCGAAGCCCCGCAACTCGACACGATGCCCATTTGCCAAGGCCTTGGAGATTTCATCGAAGACCGTCGCCACGATACGCTCGACATCTCGTTGATAGAGATGGGGATTTCGGGCCGCCAGGCGGGCAATCAGCTCCGACTTGGTCATCGCGGCATTGTAGCGCAAAACACCCTTCGGTCAAGGTAAGCCCTTGAAACGAAAAGAAAAGGCCGGCCCTGAGGGCCGGCCTTTCCGGGTTCTTGCGCCGTTGTGGCACCAACCTGGCCACTGCCACGCCATTTGTCCGGGCGAAGCCCGGCGCCAGGCGAGGCTACTTGGCGTCTTCCTCGCCCCTGCGCTGGGCGCGGCTCAGCGCGGCACCCAGGATGTCGCCCAGGCTGGCGCCCGAATCGGACGAGCCGAAATCGGCCATCGCCTTCTTCTCCTCGTCGAGCTCGCGCGCCTTGACCGACAGCACGACCCGGCGCGACGCCCGGTCGATGTTGGTGATCTTGGCGTCGAGCTTGTCGCCGATGGCATAGCGGTCGGGCCGCTGCTCGGAGCGGTCGCGCGACAGCTCCGACTTGCGGATGAAGCCGGTGATGCCGTCCTGCACCGTGACCTCGATGCCATTGTCCTGGATCGCGGCGACGAGAACGGTGACCACGTCGCCCTTCTTGGCGACGGCGCCGACCTTCTCGAACGGATCGTTGGCGAGCTGCTTGATGCCGAGCGAGATGCGCTCCTTGTCGATATCGACGTCGAGGACCTTGACCTTGACCTGGTCGCCCTTCTTGTAGTCGCGGATCGCCTCGTCGCCGGCCTTGTCCCACGACAGGTCGCTGAGATGGACCATGCCGTCGATGTCGCCGGGCAGGCCGACGAACAGGCCGAACTCGGTGATGTTGCGAACCTCGCCTTCCAGCTCGGTGCCGGCCGGGCACTGCTCGGCGAAGCTCTCCCAGGGATTGGCCAGGCACTGCTTGAGGCCGAGCGAGATGCGGCGCTTGGACATGTCGACGTCGAGCACCATCACTTCGACCTCCTGCGAGGTCGAGACGATCTTGCCCGGGTGCACGTTCTTCTTGGTCCAGCTCATCTCGCTGACATGGACCAGGCCCTCGACGCCGGGCTCCAGCTCGACGAAGGCACCGTAGTCGGTGATGTTGGTGACGCGGCCCTTGAGCTTGAGGCCGACCGGGTACTTGGCGCCGGCGCCATCCCACGGGTCGCTCATCAGTTGCTTCATGCCGAGCGAGATGCGCTGCGTCTCGGAGTTGAAGCGGATGACCTGCACCTTGACCTGCTGGCCGATGGTGAGGGCTTCCGACGGATGGTTGATGCGCTTCCAGGCGATATCGGTGACGTGCAGCAGCCCGTCGACGCCGCCCAGATCGACGAACGCGCCGTAATCGGTGATGTTCTTGACCACGCCGTCGAGGACCTGGCCCTCCGACAGGGCACCCATCAGGCGGGTACGGTCCTCGGCCCGGGTCTCCTCCATGACGGCGCGGCGCGACACGACGATGTTGCCGCGGCGGCGGTCCATCTTGAGGATGGCGAATTGCTGGGCCTGGCCCATCAGCGGGCCGACGTCGCGCACCGGGCGCACGTCGACCTGGCTGCCCGGCAGGAAGGCCACGGCACCCGACAGGTCGACCGTGAAGCCGCCTTTGACGCGGCCGAAGATGGTGCCCATCACCCGTTCCTGGTCGGTGAAGGCCTTCTCGAGCACGGTCCAGGCTTCCTCGCGGCGCGCCTTGTCGCGCGACAGGACGGCTTCGCCGTCCTTGTTCTCCATGCGGTCGACGAAGATGTCGACCTCGTCGCCTTCCTTGACCTCCGGCGCGCCCGTTCCATTGGCGAACTCACGGATGGCCACGCGGCCTTCGGACTTCAGGCCGACGTCGACGACGACGAAATCATTGGCAATGCGGATGACACGGCCCTTGACGACCGTGCCTTCGAAGCTCGACGAACCGCCCAGCGATTCATCGAGAAGTGCTGCGAACTCCGCGCTGGCGGCGTCGTTCGGCGTTTTGCGCAGGGCGCTGCCCTTGGCCATTCAGTACCTCTTTCCCTCGATCCCGGGCGAACGCTGCCGCCCGTCGGCCAACCGGTTGAGTCCGGCGGATCCACTGCCTGTAAACACCCGCGTCCGGACGACTCGTCCGTTCGCAATCGCCGCTGATCGTCTTCGACCTGCCGGCGGCGACTTACGGCCCGGCGGATCGAAAGCCCTTGCCCGCCATGAAAGCCAGGGCGGCGGCAAAGGCCGCATCGGCATCCATGTCGCTGGTATCGAGAAGGTAAGCATCGGGCGCGGCTTTCAAAGGGGCAGCCGCCCGTTCGCTGTCGCGACGGTCCCGCTCCGCCATCTCGGCAAGAACGCGCGATCTTATAGGGTCGGCTCCGCGCCCGCGCAACTCCTGGAAGCGGCGTTCCGCCCGCGCCGCGACGCTTGCCGTGACGAACAGCTTCACCGGCGCGTCGGGGCAGATTACGGTGCCGATGTCCCGGCCGTCGAGCACCGCACCTGGCACCTGGCGGGCGAACCGCCTCTGGTACTCCAGCAGGTTGGCCCGCACTTCCGGCAGCGCCGCGACCCGGGAGGCCGCCTGGCCTGCATCGTCGCCTCGGAGATCGGGGTCGGCCAGGTCATCTGCCTGCAGGGATGCCGCGACTTCTTCGGGCGGCTCGCCGGAGCGCTCGGCCCGCCAGCCGACCGCCCGGTAAAGCAGGCCGGTATCGAGGTGCGGCAGGCCGAAATGGCTGGCGAGGCGCTTGGCGAGGGTGCCCTTGCCCGACGCGGACGGCCCGTCGATGGCGATGACCAGCCCGTTCACGGCGCGCCGACCTCCGGCCCGGACGCCGGAGTCGACAGGCCTCCCGACATTGGCCCGATCCGGGCACCGAGCTGATTCATGAGGGCGGCAAAGCCCGGAAAGCTGGTGTCGATCGGCGCGCCGTCATCGATCGCGACCGGCTCGCACGCGGCGAGGCCCAGCACCAGGAACGACATCGCGATGCGATGGTCGAGACGGGTCGCCACCAGCCCGCCGCCGGGCGGCGGCGCTCCGGTGCCATGGACGACCAGGCCGTCGGCACCGATCTCGCACCGGACGCCGTTGGCCTGCAGGCCGGCGGCCACGCTCGCCAGCCGGTCGCTTTCCTTGGCGCGCAGCTCGGCGAGGCCCAGCATGTGCGTGGCGCCCTCGGCGCAGGCGGCGGCAACCGCCAGGATCGGGTACTCGTCGATCATCGTCGGCGCCCGCCCGGCCGGCACCTCGACGCCCCGGAGGGTGGTGCCGCGGATGCGCAGGTCGGCGACCGGCTCGCCGCCGACCTCGCGCCGGTTCCCGAAAGCGATGTCGGCGCCCATCTCGCTCAAGGTCAGATAGAGGCCGGCGCGCAGCGGGTTGATCCCGACATTCTCGATCGTGACGTCGCTGCCTGGCCGGATCGCCGCCGCCACCGCGGCGAAGGCCGCCGACGACGGATCGCCCGGCACGACGATGTCGCGCGCCATGAGCTCGGGCCAGCCGACCACGGTGATGCGCTTGCCGCCGCCCTCGGCCGGCGCGACGCGCACCTCGGCCCCGAAGTGGCGCAGCATGTGCTCGGTGTGATCGCGCGTCGCCTCGGGCTCGACCACGGTGGTCTCGCCGGCGGTGTTCAGGCCGGCAAGCAGGATGGCGCTCTTGACCTGGGCCGAAGCGACCGGCAGGCGGTACTCGATCGGCAGCAGCTCGTCGGTGCCGAGGATGGCGAGCGGCAGGCGGCCGCCCTCGCGCCCGGCAAAGCGGGCGCCCATGTGCGACAGCGGATCGGTGACGCGCTTCATCGGCCGGCGGCGCAGCGAAGCATCGCCGGTGAGGACGCTGGTGAACGGGTGGCTCGCCAGGATGCCCGCGAGCAGGCGGGCCGAGGTGCCGGAATTGCCCAGGTCCAGCACGTCGTCGGGCTCGCCGCCGCCGCCGACCCCGAAGCCGCGGACCCGCCACAGCCTCGGTTCAGGCTCGTGCACGACCCCGGCGCCCAGCGCGCGCAGGGCGGCCGCCGTGCGCAGCACGTCCTCGCCCTCCAGCAGGCCGCGGACCGTGGTTTCGCCGAGCGCCAGCGCGCCCAGGATCAGCGCACGGTGCGACATCGACTTGTCGCCGGGCGCGCGCACACGGCCATGAAGGCGCGGCACGGAACGGGCGACGAGCGTGACGGCAGGGGATGGATTGGACAGCGGGGCCTCCCGAAGGACGGCGGATTGCAGCGCGCCGGGGTCGTAGCATGCCGGAATTTGGTTTTGACAGGGTGAAAGACGCGTGACATACGCGCTCCCTCGCGGCCGATCCGGCCGATTCTGCGGAATTTCCGGGAGTTTCTGCGTGGTCAAGGCAAGCTGGGGTATCAAGCGCACTTGCCAGAGCTGCGGCGCGCGCTTCTATGACCTGAACAAGAGCCCGATAAAGTGCCCGAAGTGCGGCCGCGATCACGATCGCGAGGACTTCGTGAAGGTTCGGCGCGGCCGCGGCTCGGCCGCGGCGACGGCGGCATCGGC
>JALHMO010000163.1 GCA_022844015.1 Reyranella sp.
CGGAGTTTACTCCGCCACCAGTGGCGCGCTCCCAGCGCACTTTCATAGGAGTTCCCCACCGGCCCGAGGGCCGACCCGCCGTGCCAAGAAACTGGCGGCAAGCCGCCAGTTTCTTACTAGGAGTCGCCGGCTTCGGCGACGGGGTCACGAGCCCCAGGCTCGATCCTCTCCCATGACTCATGACCCCTCCGTCGCGTAAGACGCGACACCTCCCCAGCTTCGCTGGGGAGGAGAAGGATGAGCGCCACTCTTGGCGGAGGTTGCTCCGCCTCGGGCGGCGCGGCCCCAGCGCGCGAGTCGCTGGCGCACTTCGTGCTTGGCGGCAGTGAGCCCGGAGGTTCCAAATGTTGTCACGCCGCACCACGCTGCTGTCTGCCGCTGCGCTGCCTTTCGCCGCCACCTCTGCCACGGCGCAGCAGCCGTCGACCTTGCGCATCGCCATGACGCTCGCCGACATTCCGGTGACCGACGGCGCGCCGGACCAGGGCACGGAAGGCATCCGGTTCATGGGCTACACGCTCTACGACCCCTTGATCGCGTGGGACCTGTCGTCGGCAACCGAGCCCGCCAAGCTGGTGCCGGGGCTCGCCACCAAGTGGTACCAGGATCCGGCCGACCCGACGAAATGGATATTCGAGCTGCGCCAGGGCGTGAAGTTCCACGACGGCTCGACCTTCAATGCCGATGCCGTGATCTTCAGCCTGGCCCGCGCGCTCGACGACAAGTCGCCGTACTTCGATCGCCTGGGGCGCGGTATGTTGATCGCCGCCCTGTGGCCGCTCGTCGCCTATCGCAAGATCGACGACTACAAGGTCGAGCTGCAGACCAAGGGCGTGGACACCATCATGCCGTCGCTGCTCAACCGCTTCCCGATCGCCAGCCCGGCCAACTTCGAGAAGGTCGGCAGGGATTGGCAGGCCTATCGCAAGTCGCCGTCGGGCACCGGACCGTGGAAAATGAAATCGTGGACTCCGCGCGAACGCGCCGAGCTGGAGCGCAACACCGAGTACTGGAACAAGGACCGCATTCCCAGGAGCGAGCGCCTGGTGCTGCTGCCGATCCCCGACGTGTCGACACGGACGGCGGCGCTGCTGTCGGGCCGGGTCGACTGGATCGAGGCGCCGTCGCCCGATTCGCTCGGCAAGCTGCGCGCCGCCGGCTGCAGGATCGAGACCAACGCCATCCCGCATATGTGGCCCTACACGCTCAGCATGCTGCCCGGCACGCCGACGGCAGACATCCGCGTACGCAAGGCGCTGAACCTCGCGATCGACCGCGACGCGATCGTCAAGGTGCTCAATGGGCTCGCCGTTCCGGCGGTCGGTTGCGTTCCGCCCGACAGCCCGTGGTTCGGCGCACCGAGCTTCAAGATCAGGTACGATCCGGCGGAAGCCAGGAAGCTCCTTGCCGAGGCAGGCTACGGACCGTCGAAGCACCTCAAGCTCAAGATCGCGATCTCGACCTCGGGCTCGGGCCAGATGTACCCGCTGATCATGAACGAGGCGATCCAGCAGCAATGGGCCGAGATCGGCGTCGATGCCGAGTTTCAGGTGATGGACTGGAACGCGCTCATCAACCTGATGCGCCAGGGTGCCAAGTCGGCCGAGGGCCAGCAGTTCAACGCGATCAACGTCAGCTGGAACACGATGGAGCCGCACAACGCCTTGCTGCGCTTCGTCGACAGTCAGCTGGTCCCGCCGAAGGGCTCGAACTGGGGCTACATCAACGATCCCGAGTTCGACAAGCTCGCCAACCAG
Source organism: Reyranella sp. (assembly GCA_022844015.1). Lineage (GTDB taxonomy): Bacteria > Pseudomonadota > Alphaproteobacteria > Reyranellales > Reyranellaceae > Reyranella. Next base: position 1,758 of record JALHMO010000163.1, read on the forward strand.
GCACGTCGCACCGCCGACCCCGGGGAGCTCGACAAGGTGCTGGCGAGGATCAACACCAAGATGGTGGACGACGCCGTGTTCGTATGGGTTGCCCACGACGTCTGGCCCAACGCGATCTCATCGAAGGTCAAAGGCTATGTCCATCCCAAGAGCTGGTACGTCGACTTCTCCCCGGTGACGGTGGGGTAGGCGCGAACCCGTCAGGCCTTTCGGAGCTGATCCCGGATCGGCAGGCTGCGGATGCGCTTGCCGCAGGCGGCGAAGATCGCATTGGCGAGGGCCGGCGCGACCGGCGGCACGCCGGGCTCGCCGACGCCGCCAAGCGGCTTGTCGAAGGCGGTCGTATCGACGAGATGCGTGCGGATCTCCGCCGGCGAGGCGTCGATGCGCGTGAGCTCGTAGCCGTCGAAGTTCTTCTGCTCGACCCGGCCGTTCTTGAAGCTGATCTCGCCCAGCATCGCCAGGCTGATGCCCTGCACGACGGCACCCTCGAGCTGCGAGCGGACACGGTCGGGATTGACCACGCCGCCGCAGTCGAATGCGATATCGACGCGGGGAATCGTGAGCACCCCTCTCGCATTCACGGCCGCCTCGACAACGACCGCAGCATAGCTGACGAAGCTTCGATGCGCGGCGATGCCGAGCCCTCTTCCTTCGGGCAGCTTGCGCCCCCAGCCGGCCTCGCCCGCCGCCTTCTCGGTGACCCGGCGCAACCGTCCCGTGTCGAACGGGTAACGCTTGGGGTCCTCGCCGTACAGCCAGGCATCGGACATGGAGGTCGCGTCGATCAGGCGGTCTGGGCCGATCAGCTCGAGCAGATAATCCTTGGGATCGCGTCCGAGCGCCGCGGCCAGCTCGGCGACGAAGCTCTGAACCGCAAAGGCGTGCGGTATGTTTGACACCGACCGGAACCAGCCGACCCGGGTATGCGCCGCCGCCTCCGGGTTCTCGACCCTGACATTGGCGATGGCGAAGGGCATGTCGACCGCGCCCATCGCCAGCTCGAAGGGAGCCTCGTGCTTCGGATCCGGCGCGAAGAGCGCCAGGATCGTCGGCGCGACCGTGCGATGCAGCCAGGCGACAGGCTTGCCGGCGGCATCGAGACCGGCCTCCACCCGCTCCACCGACGCGGTGTGGAAGAAGCTGTGCTGGAGATCGTCCTCGCGGGTGAAAGTGAGCTTCACCGGGCGGCCGCCCATCGCATGGGAAAGGATCGCGGCCTCGCTGGCGAAATCGGGCTTGGACTTGCGACCGAAGCCGCCACCCAGCAACAGGGCATTCACGACGATCCTGTCGAGCGGCATCTTGAAGCGCCGGGCGAGGTCGGTGCGGATCGCCTCGGGATTCTGCACGCTGCACCAGACCTCGCATCCTTCGCTGGTGACGCGGGCGGTCGCCGTCGGCGGCTCCATCGGCGCCTGGGCAAGATGCGGCAAATAGTATGACGCCTCGATGCGCCTGGCCGCCCCTGCCAACGCCGCGTCGACGTCGCCGTTGTTGCGCACCACCTTGCCGGGCTTGCCCGCCGCCGCCTCCATCGACTTGCGATACTGGACGGAATCGTAGCTTGCGTTCGGCCCGTCGTCCCATTCGATAACGAGACGCGATCGTCCCTTGATGGCGGCAAAGGTATTCTCAGCCACCACGGCCACGCCGCCGAGCGGCTGGAATGTCGACGGGATCGCGGGCGCATCGATCGGCACGACCTTCAGCACCCCCGGCACCTTCAGGGTCTCCTGCGCATCGAAGCTCTTCACCTTGCCGCCGTAGACGGGCGGTCGGGCGATCACGGCATACGCCATGCCGTCGACACGCGCGTCGATTCCATAGACTGCCTTGCCGGTGACGAAACCGTCGTTGTCGATCAGGGGGATGCCATCCTTGCCGATATAGCGGAACTGGCTCTGCCCCTTGAGGGCGAGGGTCTCCCGCGCGGGAACCGGCCGCGCCGCGGCGCCCTTGGCCAGCGCACCGAAGTCCAGCCGCCGGCCGCTCGCGCCATGCACGACCCCGTGGTTCTCGCTCTTGATCTCCACCACGGGAACGCTCCACCGGGCGGCCGCTTCCTGCTCCAGCATCTGGCGTGCCGCGGCGGCGATGCGGCGCAGCGGCTCGAAGTGATGGCGCATGCTGCGCGAGCCGTCGGTGTTCTGGTTGCCGTACAGCGCCTGGTCACCCTTCGACTGCACGACCTTGACGCGCGCCAGATCGGCTTCCAGCTCGTCGGCGACCACCATGCCCCAGCTCGTGCGGATTCCCTGGCCCATCTCGGCGCGGTTGCACAGCAGGACGACCGTTCCGTCGTCGGCGATGGAGAGGAAGACGCGGGGGTCGTCCTTCAGCCCGCCCGCCATCGCGTCGCCGCCATACTTCTTCTCTTGCGCATGAGCAGGCGGCGAAAGACGGGTCGTGAGAACCAGGACGCCGGTCGCGACGCCAAAGAGCACTGCGCGGCGGCTGACATTCGTCAGGGGAGGAAATGCGGTCATGGTCATGCCCTCCCGGAGGCGCGCTTGATGGCCGCGCGAATACGGGGATAGGTGCCGCATCGACAGATGTTGCCGCTCATGGCCGAGTCGATGTCGCCGTCGCTGGGACTTGGCGTGTCCTTCAGGAGCGCGGCCGCCTGCATGATCTGGCCGCTCTGGCAGTAGCCGCACTGGGCGACGTTGAGATCGCGCCAGGCCTTCTGGACCGGATGCATGCCGTCCGCCGACAGCCCTTCGATCGTGATGACCGCCTGGCCGCCGATGTCGCCCAGCAGGACCTGGCACGAGCGCAGTGCCGTCCCGTCGACATGCACGGTGCAGGCCCCGCAAAGCGCCTGGCCGCAGCCGAACTTGGTGCCGGTCATGCCGGCGACATCGCGCAGATACCAGAGCAGCGGCATCTCCGGATCGCCGTTGAAGGTATGGTTCTTTCCGTTGACGGTGAATGTGACCATGTTGTTCACCCGGTCGTGGTTGCGGCTGCTTTCTCGATCGCATGTGAACTTGAAGACGCCTGCTGCGCGCAGCCTTGGCAGGAATCAGCGAACGTTGGACTGGCTCACCGGCTCGTCGGAAGGGACTGCGGGGAACGATCTTCACCCCACAAGCATCCTTGGGCGGCACTCCAGCGCCTGTGCTTTTCCATTACCACAGGGCCGGAGGGCTCACCATCAGGATCGCTCCCGTATCCTTCACCTCCCCAACGCTTGCGTTGGGGAGGGCAGGAAGAGCGTGAGTGCAGAGCGAAGCCGGGGAGGACAAACTACCGTGCCGTCCCCCTCAGCGCACGCCACACGCGCTCCGGCGTGGCCGGCATCTCGATGCCGCCGGCGCCGGCCTGGGCCAACGCATCGAGGATGGCGGCCATCACGGTCTGCGGCGCGGCGATGCAGCCCGCCTGCCCGGAACCCTTGACGCCCAGCGGATTGGCGAGCGTCGGCCGCTCGATCAGGGCGATGTCGAACGCCGGCAGATCGTCGGCGCGCGGCAGGGCGTAATCCATGAACGATCCGCTCGTCAGCTGGCCGGAGTCCGGGTCGTAGACCGTGTGCTCGAGCAACGCCTGGCCGATGCCTTGCGTGACGCCGCCCTGAACCTGGCCCTCGGTCAGCAGCGGGTTGATCAGACGGCCGTAGTCGTCGACGGCGACGTAGCGCACCAGGCTCGTAGCGCCGGTCTCGGGATCGATCTCGACCTCGGCGACATGGCAGCCGCTCGGGAAGGTGAACACGTCGGTCATGTTCATGACGTGCTCGCCGAGGCCCGGCGACATGCCTTCGGGCAGATTTGCGGCGTCGCGGGCGCTCTGCGCCACGGCGAGCAGATCGACGCTGCGGTCGCTGCCGCGCACCGTGAAGCGGCCGTCGGCGAACAGCAGCGTATCCTCGTTCGCCTGCAGGAGATGCGCGGCGAGCCTGCGCGCCTGGGTCAGCACGGCGTCGATCGCCTTGACCACGGCGGTGCCGCCCATGTGCATCGAGCGCGCACCGCCATGACCGGCGCCGCTCTTCACCGCCGCCGTGTCGGCCTGGACGTAGCGGAAAGCGCGCAGCGGCAGGCCGAGCCGGTCGGCAGCGATCTGCGCGTAGGCGGTCTCGTGACCCTGGCCATTCGATTCGGTGCCGACGGCGATCGTCACCCGGCCATCGCTCTCGAAGCGCACCTCGGCGCCTTCGTTGGGCGCGCCGCGCGACGTCTCGAGGAAGCAGCCGACGCCGATGCCGCGCAGCCTGCCCGCCTTGCGCGACGCCTCGCGCCGCGCGGCGAAGCCCGCCTTGTCGGCGCGCGCGACGGCGGCGTCGAGATTGTCGACGAACCCGCCCGAGTCGATCGCCATGCCCATCGCCGTCTTGTGCGGGAACGCGGCGATCAGGTTCTGCCGGCGCAGCTCGGCCGGGTCTCGGCCCAGCACGCGCGCCGCCTGCTCGATGGCGCGCTCGATGATGTAGTTCGCCTCGGGCTTGCCGGCACCGCGATAGGCGTCGACCGGCACCGTGTTGGTGAAGGCCCCGCGCACGTCGACATGGATGGCCGGCACGTCGTAGACGCCGCCCTGCGCCGTCGAGGCGGCAATCACCGAGGCGCCGGGGCCGTTGCCCGACAGATAGGCGCCGAGGTTGGCCACCATCGCGACGTCGAGAGCCAGGATTCGGCCCGCAGCGTCGAGCGCCAGCCTGGCGCGTGCGTCGATGTCGCGGCCTTGCGTGCCGGCGACGAACTCCTCGGCGCGGTCGGCGATCCAGCGGACCGGCTTGCCGAGCTTGCGCGCTGCCCACAGCAGCAGCACCCACTCGGGATAGACGAAGTTCTTCATGCCGAAGCCGCCGCCGACATCGGGCGCGCTGAGACGGATGCGCTCGAGCGGGACCTTGAACACGAACTCGGCGAGCTGGCGGCGGATGCCGTGCAGGCCCTGGCCAGCGAGCTGCAGATCCATCGTGCCGGTTGCGGGGTCGTAGCGGGCGATGCCGGTACGCGGCTCGATCGGTGCCACGACGACGCGGTTGTTGACGATCTCGAGCTCGACCACGTGCGCGGCGGCCGCCATGGCGCGGGCCACGGCATCGGCGTCGCCGCGCTGGACATGGAAGGCGAGATTGCCCGGCGCCTGCTGCCAGATCGCCGGCGCATCGACGGCGAGCGCCGCCTTTCCGTCGACCACGGCAGGCAACGGCCGATAGTCGACCTCGACCAGCTCGGCCGCCTCGCGCGCCAGGTCGGCGCTGTCGGCGACGATGAAGGCTACCGGATCGCCGACGTGACGGGCGCGATCGGTGGCCAGCGCCGTGCGCGGCGGCACGATCAGGGGCTTCACCGCCGCCATGCAGGGCAGCGTGCCGATGCCGTCGGCCGCCAGGTCGGCCGCGGTGAAGACCCCGCGGACCCCAGTCAGCGCCCTGGCTGCCGTTGCATCGATGCGCGCGACAAGCGCATGGGCATGCGGGGAGCGCAGCACATGGGCGTGCAACTCGCCCGAGCGGGCGATGTCGTCGACATAGCGACCCTGGCCGAGCAGGAAGCGGATGTCCTCGAGGCGGCGAACGGAGCGCCCGATCTGATTTTCGGTCATCGCGTCTTGTCGCGCATTTTCAGCCCTGGTGTCACGCACCCCGACCCCGGAGAAAGCTCATTCATCGCCCGTCGCTCCGCCCCCGCCGTTGGCGGCCGGCGGCCAAGATGGCTAAGCTCCGGCCAACCCAAGGAGGGAATCACCCATGATCGATCTGCACTATTGGCCTACCCCCAACGGCAAGAAGGTCACCATCCTGCTCGAGGAATGCGGGCTGCCCTACAAGATCGTGCCCGTGAACATCGGGCGCGGCGACCAGTTCACCGACGAGTTCCTCGAGATGAACCCCAATCACCGCATGCCGGTGATGGTCGATCATGCACCGAAGGACGGCGGCAAGCCGATCGCCATCTTCGAGTCCGGCGCGATCATGATGTACATCGCCGAGAAGGCCGGGAAGTTCTACCCGCAGGATCTGCGCACGCGCCACGACGTCAACCAGTGGCTGATCTGGCAGATGGCCAACCAGGGACCGAAAAGCGGCGAGTGCGGCCATTTCCGCCGTGTCGACCAGAAGCAGTTCGGTGACCAGACCTACGCCATCACGCGCTTCACCGACGAGGTGAACCGCCTGTACGGCGTGCTCAACAACCGGCTCTACAAGCACCGCTACCTGGCCGGCGACCAGTACACGATCGCCGACATGATCTGCTATCCGTGGACGATCAACTGGAAGTTCCAGGGCCAGGACATCGAGGAATTCCAGCACTTCAAGCGCTGGTTCGAGGAGCTGGGCGCCCGCCCCGCCGTCCAGAAGGGCATGGCGGTCGGCGCCGACCTGTCGGTCGACAACACCAAGCTGCCGCCCGAGGAGCAGGCCCGCATCCGCAAGATGCTCTACAACCAACGCGCCCGCCCGGTACCGGCGTAAGCTCGCTCCCTCCCCAGCTCCGCTGGGGATGTGTCGCCGCCTGCCCTGAGCGAAGCCGAAGGGTCATACGGCGACGAGGTCATGGTCTTGCGGACTGCGAGCGTCCCGCTCGCTCAGATCGCCAAGAGCGAGCGGGACGCTTGCGGTCCGCAAGAGGCTGACTTCGTCCCCTCCGCCCAACTCCCCTCGTACGGCAAGGCATTCGCATATCGCAATAGTGCCGCCATCCCGACCGGAGCCGAGCGAAGCGAGGTGTAATGGAGGGACCTTTCCTGTTGCAGCACGAGCAAGAAAGGTCCCTCGACTACGCCACCAATGGCGCTGTAAACAGCGCCCAATCGGGCGGCTCCGCTCGGGATGACGGCACTTTCCCGTACGCGAAGGCCTTGGTACGACGGGGCGCCTCCCTCCTACGGCATCCTACGGCGAGGGGATGCCGCTCAGAGCTGCCCGTAGGCGCCCGGAAAGTCGGCAATGCTCAGCAGCGGCAGGCCGTGCACCTTCACGAACCGGCTTTCGTGGCGGCCATCCGCCTCGAGCCGGTGCTCGACGTAGCCGACGTCCTTGATGCCATAACGCGGTTGGCGCGCGTCGGGGATGACAAAAGCGGTGGACGGTGCCCAGACGTGATGGACGCCGTCGACCCGGCTCTCTCGAAACTGGTGCACATGCCCGCAGGCCACGAGGGCCGGCGCGACGCCGGCCAATGCCGCGAGCAGCGCCCGCCTTGGCACGGGATTGACGAAGCGGCCGGTGATCGCGCCCTCGCTGGCATCGCGATCGAAGAGCGGCTTGTGCAGGAAGAGCGCCAGCTTGCGGCCGTCGATGCCGTCGACCGCCTCGCAGATCGCGGCCTCCTGCTCGCCAGCCGCCGCGAGATCGCTCGCCAGCAGCTGCGCGTCGATCCCGAGCACCCGCCAGCCAGGCACGTCGAACGTCCACCAGTCGGCACCGAAATGCGCGACGTAGCGTGCGCGCCGCGTCCCGTCGATCCGGCCCTCGCCGTGCGACGGCGAATCCTGGCTGTCGCCGAGGTCGTGATTGCCGGGCAGGTACCGCAGCGGCAGGTCGAGCCCGTCGTGCAGCGCGCGCGCCGTGGCAAGATCGCCGTCGTTCGACGCGCCATCGAGCGAGATGTCGCCGGAATTCAACACGAGGTCGGGTCGATCGGCCCGCAACGCTTCGCCGACCCGCCCGAAGCTGTCGACGAAATACGGCTTCTCGTCGCTGAGATGCGTGTCGGAAATCTGCGCGATTCGAAACGTCATGGGGACACCGCCGTCAGGTCGTACGGTTCTACCGAGGCAGTGTTGCAGATTGGATAAGGCCGGTCAGTCGCCGCAGGGCATTCGCATCTGGAGAAATCCCGTCATCCCGACCGGAGCCGCGCGTAGCGCGGCGTAGTGGAGGGACCTTTCTTGTTGCTGCTTCGGCAAGAAAGGTCCCTCGACTGCGCCGCCAATGGCGCTGTAGCCAGCGCCCTTTGGGCGGCTTCGCTCGGGATGGCGAAACGTTTCACATGCGAATTCCCTGTCAGTCACCGGGAGTCAGCTGCCCGGGATCAGCTGCCCGAGATCAGCTGCCCGAGAGATCAGCCGCGCGACAGGGGCGGCGCGACTTCCTCGAGCGGCCTGCATTCGGCCCTGACGCCGAGCTTGAGCGTGACGAGGGCGGCCATGATCATGAGCGCCGCCCCCAGGAGGTAACCCAGCACGATCTCGCGCGGGCTCTCGCTCGCGATCAGCACGCCGAACAGCCACGGACCGCCGACGCCGCCCAGCAGGGTGCCGAAGGCGTAGAACAGCGCGATGGTGAGGGCGCGGATCTCGAGCGGGAAGCATTCGCCGACCGTCAGGTAGGCGGCACTCGCCGCCGCCGAGGCGAAGAAGAACACGATGCTCCACATCGCCGTCTGAGTCGTCGCATCGAGCAGGCCCAGGTCGAACAGCACCGCGGTGACGGCGAGCAGCAGGCCGGAGACGGCATAGGTGCTGAAGATCATGGTCTTGCGCCCGATCGTGTCGAACAGCGGCCCGAGCAGGAGCGGACCGAGGAAATTGCCGATCGCGAAGGGCAGGATGTACAGCCCGACTTCATCCGCCTGCACGCCGTAGAAGCGGCTCAACACCAGCGCGTAGGTGAAGAAGATCGCGTTGTAGACGAAGGCCTGGGCGGCCATCAGCACGAGACCGAGCGTGGTCCGGCCGGGATACTGGCGCAGCAGGGTCCGCGCCACCGACACCATCGTCACGCGATGGGTGGGCCCCAGTGCGAGGCTCGACGCCGGCGCAGCCGGCAGGACGTGGCCATCGGCCACCACGCGTGCCTCGATCTCGCCGACGACCCGCGCCGCCTCGCCCGGCTGGCCATGGATCATCAGCCAGCGCGGGCTCTCGGGCAGGAAGCGCCGGAGATAGAGGATCACCAGTCCCAGGGCGGCACCGCTGCCGAACGCCAGCCGCCAGCCGAGCTCGGGGCCGACGAGCTCGGGATCGAGCAGCACCACCGACAGCAGCGCCCCGCCGGCAGCGCCGAGCCAGAAGCTGCCATTGATGGCGAGGTCGATGCGGCCGCGCAGGCGCGCGGGGATGAGTTCCTGGATCGCCGAGTTGATCGCCGAGTATTCCCCGCCGATGCCGGCGCCGGTGAGGAAGCGAAACAACAGGAAGCTGTAGAAGTCCCACGACAGCGCGGTGAGCGCCGTCGCCACGAGGTAGACGCCGAGCGTGACGTTGAACAGCCTCTTGCGACCCAGGCGGTCGGTGAGGTGGCCGAAGAACAGGGCACCCAGCACGGCGCCCGCAAGATAGGCGCTGCCCGTCAGGCCGACCTGCTCCGCCGTGAGCTGCAGTCGCGGGCTGATCTGCAAGGCGGCCGCGACCGAGCCTGCCAACGTGACCTCGAGGCCATCCAGGATCCAGGTGATGCCCAGCGCCACGACGACCAACCGGTGGAAGCGGCTCCACGGCAACCGGTCGAGGCGGGCGGGAACGTCGGTGAAGGTGCGGAGGTCGCTGTTCATTGGCCAGTGCAGATTGCACACAACGTGCAAGCCAGGCAATTCGTTGCGTGTTGTCGTGCTCCCCTGGATCCACTCCAGCTCCAACGGCGAAATCCCGGAACGCGCGGCGCACCATGGCGCCGCAAAAATGGGGACACCTACACCAAGGACACCCCGGGCCGGGAGCGCGCCACTCCGTGGCGCTCATGGGGATGGCAGGCATCCCGGTTGCCGACCGGCGAGGACGGTGAGCGCGGCTCATGCGCGCCAACTATTGCGCGCTTTCCTCCCCAGCGAATCTGGGGAGGAAAGCCTGAAGAGTTTGAGCGCATGAGTAGGCGCGCTCACAGCCATGATCATCAGGCTCCGCAACGCTGGCCTGTCGGCGCAACGATGGAATCGCCGGGCGTGCCTGCTATTGTGCGATCATAATGACCGACAACACGATGGCGGCGGGAGCCGCGCCCGCGGCGGCGACACCAGTCTCGACCACCGCGGCAGCCAGCAACACCACCTTCGCCGTCATCCTCTCGTTGAGCTTCTGCCACCTGCTGAACGACATGATGCAGTCGCTGGTGCCGGCGCTCTATCCCATCCTCAAGGATTCATACGCACTGAGCTTCAGCCAGGTCGGTTTCATCACGCTGGCCTTCCAGTGCACCGCTTCGATGCTGCAGCCGGTCGTCGGTTATTACACGGACAAGAAGCCGCAGCCCTATTCGCTGATGGCCGGCATGGGCTTCACCCTGATCGGCCTGCTGCTGATGGCACGTGCCGACAGCTATCCCTCGATCCTGCTGGCTGCCGCCCTGATCGGCATGGGCTCGTCGATCTTCCACCCGGAAGCCTCGCGGGTGGCGCGCATGGCGGCGGGCGGCCGCTACGGCCTCGCCCAGTCGCTGTTCCAGGTCGGCGGCAACATGGGCTCGGCGGCGGGTCCGCTGCTCGCCGCCTTCATCGTGATCCCTGCAGGACAGCACAGCCTCGTCTGGTTCTCGGGCGCTGCACTGGTCGCCATGATGGTGCTGTTCCAGGTCGGCGGCTGGTATGCGCGTCGCCGCACCGTGCAGAAGCCGGCGGTGCGCGGCGGCGCCGCGGCGACAGGGCTCCGCAATCCCGCGCTCTCGCGCGGGCGCATCATCGCGGCGGTCGCCGTGCTGGTGGCGCTGCTGTTCTCCAAGAACGTCTACAGCGCGAGCCTCGGCTCCTACTTCACCTTCTACCTGATCGCCAAGTTCGGCATCGACGTGCAAACGGCGCAGCTATACCTGTTCGCTTTCCTGGTCGGCATCGTCGCCGGCACCATCGCCGGCGGCATGGTCGGCGACCGGGTCGGGCGCATTCCGGTGATGTGGTTCTCGATCGTCGGCGCCCTGCCGTTCGCCCTGATGCTGCCCCATGCCAACCTGTTCTGGACCGGCGTGCTCGCGGTCACGGTGGCGATGATCATGGCCTCGGCGTTTTCCGCCATCCTGGTCTATGCGCAGGATCTCCTGCCCGGGCGCGTCGGGCTGGTCGCCGGCATGTTCTTTGGCTTCTCGTTCGGCCTGGGCGGGCTCGGCGCCGCGGCGCTCGGCCAGATCGCCGATGTCGCCGGCATCGAGGCAGTGTACAAGCTGACGCCCTTCCTGCTGCTGCTGGGCCTGCTCACGGCCTTCCTGCCGCGTCATCTGGGAGGCGCGCCCAAGCCGGCGCGCTGAGTTACCCGCTTACAGAGCTTTTGGGGGCCCGTGTCATGAGCTTCACCATACTCGGCATGTCGCCGGAAGGATTCGTCTTCCTGCATGTCGTCCTGAGCCTGGTCGGCATCATGACCGGTCTGATCGTCCTCGCAGTCATGCTGCAGAACGGCGACCTGGCCGGGTGGAATGCGTTTTTCCTGGTGTCCACCATCCTGACGAGCGTCACCGGTTTCATGATTCCAGCGAAGACGATCCTGCCGTCGCACGTCTTCGGTGCTGTCTCCCTGATCTTGCTGGCGGTGGCGCTGCTTGCGCTCTATGGCCGCAAGCTGGCCGGCCCGTGGCGCGTCACCTATGTCGTGACGGCGCTCATCGCACTCTATTTGAACTGCTTCGTCGTCGTGGTGCAGTCGTTTGGCAAGGTCGCCTTCCTGAAAGGGCAGGCCCCGACCGGAACGGAGGCGCCGTTCGCCATCGCCCAGGCGATCGTCCTGATCCTGTTCCTGGTCGGCGGGTTCCTGGCCATGCGTCGATTCCATCCGCTCGCAAATCGATTGTGAGCACGCGCGTTCGACGCCATGGATTCGCCGATGATCGCCCCGCTCAGCCTCTCGAACCTGATCACGGTGGTTCTCGCCGTCATCTGCCTGTCGACGATCCTGCCGCAGGCACGCGGAAACGTCGTGAAGATCTGGCGCCTGGCAATGCCTGCCTCTCTCGCCATGGTCGAGGCGATCATCCTGCTTGCGGCCGTGTACGATGCCGACCTCGCCACGGACGCAGCATGGCTGGCCGCCTTGCTTGTCGGCGGCGTCGCCGGGCGCACGCGAGGGTGGGCGTTGGCCATGCAGGTCGACCAGACGTCGAGCCTGATGCGCCAGCGCCAGTCCGCCGATGGCACGATCGCGGCGTCGGCGCTCGTCCTGCTCGCGCTGACCGACTTCACGAGCGCTGCCCTGCAGGAGGTCTGGATCGACCCGGGGCACCTCGCGGCCGCGGCTGCCCTGTTCGCCGGCTTCCTGGGCAGTCGGGCGCTGGCCATGGCGGTGCGTACCACGCGCCTGCCGCATCACGAGCTGCATGCCGCTTGACCGCGACGTCGCGCTCCCTGGCGCGGGCGTCGGCGTCCTGCTGAGCCGGAACACGAGACCCGATGACGAGCGTCTTCCTTCCCCTGGCGATGATTGCCCTGCTGGGCGTGGTTCTGCGGCAGCTCATTCCGTCGATGGAGGACAACCGGCGCGCCATGAATCAGATGGTGCTCTACGTTTTCCTGCCGGCGCTCGTCTTCCATTCGATCATGGGCGTGCCCATCGACCGGCTGCTCTACGAGATCCCGCTGGTCGCGGCGTCCGGCGTCTTCGTCTGCCTGGCCGCGGGATTCCTGGTGTTCCGATTCCTGACGATCCCCGGCCCCACCAAGGGCGCCATGATCCTGGCGGCGGCGTTCGGCAACGTCACCTATTTCGGCCTGCCGGTGCTGCTCGGCACGTTCGTCGGCGAGGCGGCTGAGGTGACGGAGGTCGCCGTGCTCTACGAGGTCACCAAGTCGTCGCTCAACCTGACGATCGGCGCCATGATCGCCATCGCCCATGGCAGCGAGGAGGCGATCACTTTCCGCAAGACCGTGCTGGAGGCGCTGAAGCTGCCGCCGGTCTGGGCGCTCGCCGCCGCCATCGCCTGGAAGGGCACGGGCCTTCCCTGTCCCGCCTTAGTGCTGGACACGACGGCGCTGCTCGCCACCACGGTCACCGGCATCATGATGCTGTCGCTCGGCATGGCGCTGAAGTTCAAGCCGACCCGCCTGATGAGGCTGGCCGTGCCGGTCGCCGCAATCAAGCTCCTCCTGTCGCCGCTCGTCGTCGCCTTGGCGGTCGTCCCGCTCGGCGTCACCGGCATCTACCGCGATGCCGCGATTCTCGAGGGCGCGATGCCGAGCCAGCTCCTGTCGTTCATCATCGCCGGCCGGTTCAAGCTCGACGAGGAGACGATGGCGTTCGTCATCATGGTCGACACCCTCCTGGCCTTCGTCACCCTGCCTCTGGTGCTCGCCCTGCTGCCTTCGATGCGAATTTTGTAGCGTTCGATCCAGAACCGCGCTTTGATGCTCGCCATGGCCCGCCTCAAAGCCTTCGACGAAGAGCGCGCGATCGACGCCGCCGTCGATTGTTTCTGGATGCACGGCTACGAGGGGACCTCGGTGCGCGATCTCGCCGAGGCGATGGGGATCGGCGGCGCCAGCCTGTACAATGCCTTTGGCGACAAGCGCGCCCTGTTCGCCCGCTCCCTCGAGCGCTACGCCGCGCGCTCGATGCGCGAGCGCATCGCCCGGCTCGAGGCCGGCCATCGGCCGAAGGAGGCCATCGCAGCCTTCGTCGACGAGATCGTCGAGCGCTCGCTGAAGGACCCCGACCGCAAGGGCTGCCTGCTGATCAACTCGGCGCTCGACGTGGCGCCGCACGACGCCGAGATCGGGCGCGTGGTGTCGGCCTACCTCGACGAGATACGCGGCTTCTTCCGCCGCAACCTCGAGGCGGCGCGCCAGGCGGGCCAACTGGCGAAGCAGATCGATCCCGATTCGGTCTCCAGCCATCTGCTGGGCGTGGTGGCCGGCATCCGCGTGCTGGCGCGCACGGGTGCCGGGCGACAGCAGCTCGAGGACGTCGCCCGGCCGGCGCTGGCGCTCCTGGGCCGCGCGCGATGATCGGTCATCTCAACGAGCAAGCTCTGCGAGCGCTGGCCGACGACGAGCCCGTCGTCATGCTGAACCTCATGCGCTTTCGCGAGCGATCACTCGACGGCAACGGCAGCGGCTGGGACGCCTACCTGCGCTACAGCGCGCTCACCATCAAGCTGATCAAGGCGCAGGGCGGCACCATCATCTGGACCGGCGATGCCGAAGCGGTGGCGCTGGGCGTTCCGGACCAGCACCGCTGGGACTACGTAGCCCTCGTACGCTATCCCTCGCGCGCGGCCTTTCTCGGCATGATGACCTCGCCGGAGTACGCGCGCGCCAATGTCGAGCGCGAGAACGGCTGCGCCGACCATGCGATCGTCGCCACGCGCGAGACGTATCGGAAATTCACGGCGTAGGAGCAGTCCCCATGGTCAAGCGTCTCAGCGACATGCCCGAGGTCGAGGCGATGCATCTTCGGCGCATCGAATGCCCGGCCTACGACGACACGGCAGCGCTGCCCGGCAGGCCGCTCGACCAGAGACGCGTCGTCATCATCTCGACCGCCGGGCTGCACAAGCGCGGCGACCGGCCGTTCCGGCCGGGCGACGGCAGCTATCGCATCATCCCGGCCGAGACGCCGGCCAACGAGCTGGTGATGAGCCACATCTCGGTGAACTTCGATCGCACCGGTTTCCAGCAGGATCTCAACGTCGCCTTCCCGATCGATCGCCTGCGCGAACTGGTGGACGAACGCCGTGTCGGCTCGATGGCGTCCGTGCACTATTCCTTCATGGGCGCCTTCCCGCCGGCCGCGGCCGAGCCGCATGCCGCGCATCTCGCGGGGCTCCTGAAGGCGGACGGCGTCGACGCCGCCCTGCTCGTCCCGGTTTGACCCGCCTGCACGCGCGCCGTCGGCGCGCTGGGTCATTTCCTCGAGCGGCAGGGCATCCCGACAACCGGCATCAGCCTGGTGCGCGAGCATACCGAGACCGTGCGGCCGCCGCGCGCGCTCTGGGTCACCTTCGAGCTCGGCCGCCCGCTGGGCGCCCCCGACGATCCGCCGTTCCAGCGCCGCGTCGTCGAGGCGGCACTCGACCTGCTGGCCCGCACCGACGGGCCGGTGATCGTCGACTACCCCGAGCACGTGCCCGAGGTCACGGACTTCAGCGGCTGGGCCTGCCCGATCAATCTGGCACCGACCGCCGTCGATTCGCTGGCCGCCGAGATCGATCGGCTGGTCCCCTGGTATGACCGCTCGCGCGACAGGCTCGGCCGCACGACGGTCGGCGTTTCCGGCCTCGACATGCACGCGGCCGGCGCGCTCCTCACGCAGGCGCTCGACGGCGCACTGCCGCCGGCGCAGGCGCTGAAGGAAGCCACCGACGATCTCCGGGCCTACTACCTCGAGGCGGCGGCGGCCTTTCCCGATCCGGGATCGACCGGCATGCGCAAGGAGTGGCTCTGGAGCGAAACGAAGCTCGGCCAGTCCTTGCTCGCGGTGCAGCCCAGGCTCGCCGCGAGCACCGATCCGCAGCACAGGATCCTCGGCAACCTGACTTTGATCCCCGCGACGGAGCGCTGGCGGCTCGCGGGCAACAAGGCTCCCTCGTGAACCGCGGGCGCCGTCCCTGAGGTCGCCGGCGGGTCTCGCCCGCTCATCGCTGGGAGCGTGCCGCTCATAGGCGCGACCTCTGTGGTCCCCCTCCCCAGCTTCGCTGGGGAGACCCCCAGCACGCCGGCGCGCACCACGATGCTGAGAAAATGGTGGCGCTGCGAGAGGGAAGCTCATGGCTGGGAGCGCGCCACTCCAGTGGCGCTCT
>JALHMO010000164.1 GCA_022844015.1 Reyranella sp.
GGCCAGTGCCTCGCCAACTACAAGAAGGCGCTCGACGACGGCCTCCTGAAGGTGATGTCCAAGATGGGCATCTCGGTGCTGTCGTCGTACCGCGGCGGCTGCAACTTCGAGGCGGTCGGCCTGTCGCGCTCGCTGGTCGCCGAGTTCTTCCCCGGCATGCCCTCGCGCATCTCCGGCATCGGGCTGCGCGGCGTGCAGGAGAAGATCGCCGAGCAGCACGCGCGCGCTTTCGACGAGGACGTGATCGCCCTGCCGATCGGCGGTTTCTACAAGGCGCGCATGGGCGGCGACCGCCACAATTTCGAGGGCACGCTGATCCACATGCTGCAGGACGCGGTCAACACCGAGTCCTACGCCAAGTTCCGCAGGTACAGCGAGCAGGTGCGCCGCCTGCCGCCCATCAACCTGCGCGACCTGCTGGATTTCAAGACCGACCGCAAGCCGATCCCGATCGACGAGGTGGAGTCGATCACCGAGTTGCGCAAGCGGCTGGTGTCGCCCGGCATCTCGCTCGGCGCGCTCGGCCCCGAGGCGCACGAGACGCTGTCGATCGCCATGAATCGTATCGGCGCCAAGTCTGATTCCGGCGAGGGCGGCGAGGATCCGGCGCGCTACAAGGCGCGCGCCAACGGCGACAATGCCTCGTCGGCGATCAAGCAGGTGGCGTCGGGCCGCTTCGGCGTCACGGCGGAATACCTGAACAACTGCCGCGAGCTCGAGATCAAGGTGGCGCAGGGCGCCAAGCCCGGCGAAGGCGGCCAGCTGCCCGGCCCCAAGGTGAGCGAGATGATCGCCCGCCTGCGCCATTCGACACAAGGCGTCAGCCTGATCAGCCCGCCGCCGCATCACGACATCTACTCGATCGAGGACCTGGCCCAGCTGATCTACGACCTGAAGCAGATCAATCCCGAGGCGCGGGTCACGGTGAAGCTGGTCGCGCGCTCGGGCATCGGCACCGTCGCCGCCGGCGTCGCCAAGGCCAAGGCCGACACGATCCTGGTGTCCGGCCACAGCGGCGGCACTGGTGCCTCGCCGCAGACCAGCATCAAGCATGCCGGCATCCCGTGGGAGATGGGCCTGTCGGAGACCCACCAGGTGCTGACGCTCAACCGGCTGCGCGACAAGGTCCTGCTGCGCACCGACGGCGGCATCAAGACCGGCCGCGACGTGGTGATTGCCGCCATGCTGGGCGCCGAGGAGTACGGCATCGGCACCGCCTCGCTGATCGCCATGGGCTGCATCATGGTGCGGCAGTGCCATTCCAATACCTGCCCGGTCGGCGTGTGCACGCAGGATCCCAAGCTGCGCGCCAAGTTCGAGGGCACGCCCGACAAGGTCGTGAACCTGTTCAGCTTCGTGGCCGAGGAGGTGCGCGAGATCCTGGCGCAGCTCGGCTATCGCTCGCTGCTCGAGCTGGTCGGCCGCTCCGACCTCCTGAAGCAGGTGAGCCGCGGCGCGCGCTATCTCGACGACCTCGACCTCAACCCGCTGCTGGCGCGCGCCGATGGCGGACGCGGCGCGGTGCACAACACGATCGAGGGCCGCAACGAGGTGCCCGACACGCTCGACGCCCAGATGATCCGCGATGCCAGGCCGCTGTTCACGCACCGCGAGAAGATGCAGCTGCAGTACAGCGTGCGAAACACGCACCGCGCCGTCGGCACGCGGCTCGCCGCCATGATCACGCGCGCCTACGGCATGAACGGCCTGCAGCCCGACACGGTTACCGTGCGCCTGCGCGGCACCGCCGGCCAGTCGCTCGGCGCCTTCGCCGTGCGCGGCATGAAGCTCGAGGTCTATGGCGACGCCAACGATTATGTCGGCAAGGGCCTGAGCGGCGGAACCATCGTCGTGCGCCCGCCGGTGGCGAGCCCGCTGGTGCCCGAGGCCAACGCGATCATCGGCAACACCGTCCTCTACGGCGCCACCGCCGGCAAGCTGTTCGCCTCGGGCCGCGCCGGCGAGCGCTTCGCCGTGCGCAACTCGGGCGCCGACACGGTGGTCGAGGGCGTCGGCAGCAACGGCTGCGAGTACATGACCGGCGGCACCGCCGTGATCCTGGGTCCGGTCGGCATCAACTTCGCCGCCGGCATGACCGGCGGCATGGCCTTCGTCCACGACCCGGAGAACGTCTTCGCGCTCAAGGCCAACCCCGAGACGGTGGTGTGGCAGCGCGTCGACCATCCGCACTGGGAGGCGCTGGCCCGCTCCCTGGTCGAGGAGCACGTCGGCGAGACGAAGTCGCCGCTCGGCGCCCGCCTGCTCAACGACTGGGACCGCTGCCTCGAGCAATTCTGGCAGGTCGTCCCGAAGGAGATGCTGGCCCGCCTGCCGCAGCCGCTGACCGTCACCGAAGCCAGGCGGGCGTGATCGACATCATGCTCTTCCGGACCGCGAGCGTCTCGCTCGCTCAGACGCAAGAGCGAGCGAGACGCTCGCAGTCCGGAAGAGCATGATAATGGGCCACGCATCTCCTACGTCCAGTTCGCTCCGCAATACGTGAGGGACTTGGGACAGACTACAGCGCTTGAAGATCCGTCTTGCCGAAGTTGTCGCCGACGTACAGCAGCGGGACGTGTCGTGCCTTCGCAAGCGCATAGGAGAAGCAGTCGCCGAAGTTCAGCGCCGCGCTGGCGCGACCTTTGCCCCAAAGCTCGAAGGCGTCGACGGCGAGCTTGCCCAGTGTGGAGTCGATGGGGACTTCCTGAAGGGCCAGGTCGTCCCAATACCGATCGAAGAGGGCGCGATCCCAACCGAAGCGGCCAATCACGACCATGGCCGCCTCCAGCCGGGCGGTCGGCGCAACCAGCACGAGGCCTGCCGCCGCGATCGCCCTGTCGATCCGGTCGGCCTCCGGACCTTCGACCATGGACTCGACGATGGCCGAGGTATCGACCGCAATATCGCTCATCGCGGCAAGCCGTGCTCGTCGTAGAGATCGCGGTGGTCGGCCAGGCGTGCGCGCTCCTCGGGCGTGCCCTTCAGGAGGCCACGACGTCGGATCTCGGCATGCATCCGCGCGATCGCTTCACCCCGTCGCTCGCCGCGTGCAACAGCGTCCTGCTCGTCGAGCAGACGCTCGCAGGCGGTGGCCACTGCCTCCGTGATCGTCGTGCCCAGCTTCCTGGCCAGCTTGCGGGCGGCCTTCTCGGCCCGAGGGTTGGCAATCGTGATCATCTATATCAATATATATGCTGGTGCCGGCCGATCAACGGAGCGCTGAATGAACTGGGGAATGATGACCAAGGCCGAGCGCGACGCGGCCTACAACAATACCCTGGCGGTGAAGAACAGCGCCGAGCTCAATGCCGAGCGCGAAGCGGCCTCGGCCGCGTTCCGCCGTGCCCATCCCGGCCATCTCGACGTGCGCTACGGGCCGCGCGAGCGCAACGCCTGGGATCTTTTCCCGGCGGCCGACCCCAACGCGCCCTGCTTCGTGTTCATCCATGGCGGCTACTGGCAGCGCAACAGCAAGGACCTGTTCGCCAACCTCGTGGGAGGCGTCCACGCCCACGGCTGGTCGGCCGCCCTGCCCGGCTACACCCTGGCGCCCGACGCCTCGCTGACCGGGATCGTGGCCGAGATCGACGCCGCGCTGGACTGGCTCGAGGGCAACGGCGCGGCGCACGGCATCGCCGGCAAGGTGGTCCTGTCCGGATGGTCGGCAGGCGGCCATCTGACGGCCGCCTGCCTCGGCCATCGCCGGGTCGGCAGCGGCCTCGCCATCTCCGGCGTGTTCGAGCTGGGGCCGATCCGCGACACCTACCTGAACGAGAAGCTGCAGCTCACCGACGGCGAGATCGAGGCGCTCTCGCCGCTGCGCCAGCCGATGATCCGAAAGCCCCTGGCCATCACCTACGGCACGGCCGAGCTGCCGCCGCTGGTCGGCGACAGCCGCGCCCTGCATGAGAAGCGCGCCGCCGGGCATCTGCCAGGTGCGTTGATCCCGATCGCCGGCGCCGATCATTTCACCATCGTGACGCAGTTGCCCAAACCCGACAGCGAGCTCGTTCGCCAGCTCCTGCTGCTGGCCTAGCGGGCCCAGTTCGACAGGTCGCGTTGACAGTGCGGGACACCGTCCCGCATATGCACGCGGTACGGAATTTGCACGGGACGGTCGATGGCGAACAAGGTCTACAAGGATGCCAGGTCGGCGCTCGAGGGCGTGCTGCAGGACGGCATGATGCTGATGTGCGGCGGCTTCGGCCTGGTCGGCATTCCCGACAAGCTGATCCACGCGGTGCGCGATCTCGGCGCGAAGAACCTCACCTGCGTGTCGAACAATGCCGGCATCGACGGCGCCGGGCTCGGCCTGCTGCTCGAGACCGGGCAGGTGAAGAAGATGATCTCGTCCTATGTCGGCGAGAACAAGACCTTCGCCAAGCTCTACCTCGAGGGCAAGCTCGAGCTCGAGTTCAACCCGCAGGGCACCTTGGCCGAGCGCTGCCGCGCAGGCGGCGCCGGCATCCCGGCCTTCTACACCAAGACCGGTGTCGGCACGCTGGTCGCCGAGGGCAAGGAGACCAAGGTGTTCGACGGCGAGGAATACCTGATGGAGCGCGGCCTGTTCGGCGACATCGCGCTGATAAAGGCGTGGAAGGGCGACGCCGCCGGCAACCTCGTCTATCGCAAGGCGGCGCGCAACTTCAACCCGATGATGGCGACGGCCGCCAAGGTGTGCATCGCCGAGGTCGAGGAGCTGGTCCCGGTCGGCGCCATCGATCCCGACCATGTCCACACGCCCGGCATCTTCGTCAATCGCATCCTGTGCGGCGCGCCCTATGACAAGCAGATCGAGCAGCGCACCATTCGCAAAGCCTGAGCAGACGAGGCGAGGAGAAACCCCATGGCCTGGACCCGCGATCAGATGGCGGCGCGTGCCGCCAAGGAACTGAAGGACGGCTACTACGTCAATCTCGGCATCGGCATCCCGACCCTGGTGTCGAACTACGTGCCGGAGGATGTCGACATCACCCTGCAGAGCGAGAACGGCATGCTGGGCGTCGGCCCCTTCCCGCTCGACAACGAGGTCGACGCCGACATCATCAACGCCGGCAAGCAGACCGTCACCGAGCTCAAGGGCACGTCCTACTTCTCGTCGGCCGACAGCTTCGCCATGGTGCGCGGCGGTCATATCGACCTCTCGATCCTGGGCGCCATGGAGGTGGCCGAGAACGGCGACCTCGCCAACTGGATGATCCCCGGCAAGATGGTGAAGGGCATGGGCGGCGCCATGGACCTGGTGGCCGGCGTGCGCCGCGTCATCGTCACCATGGAGCACGTCTCCAAGGACGGCGCGTCGAAGCTCCTGCCGGCCTGCACCCTGCCGCTGACCGGCCGGCGCGTGGTCGACATGGTGATCTCCGAGCTCGGCGTCTTCGCCGTCGACAAGAAGGGCGACGGCGGCGTCACCCTGGTCGAGCTGGCCGACGGCGTGACCGTGGACGAGGTCAAGGCCAAGACCAGGGCCAGGCTCTCGATCGGCGCCAGAGTCAAAGAAAAGGTCGCCTGACCGGTGGCGACTTTTCACCGACATTGCTCCGCGTGACTCGACGATGAAGAGATAGGCCCGTCGCTGCTTTCGGGATGACAATGAAGCCGTCATCCCGAGTGAGGCGCTTGCGAAGCAAACGCCGCAAGAGAGGGTCCTTCCCCTCGGTGTCAGGCGTCGACGAGGTTGAGCCGTTTCTCGATGCGGTCGAGGCGGCCGTCCATCCGATCCATGCGTGCGGCGTGTCCCGCCAGATCGACATGGACCGACGCCAGATCGACATGAACCTGCGCGAGGTTGGTCTCGAGAGAGCTGACGCGACGGACGAGCTCGTCGACCTTTCCTTCCACGCGCTGCAGGCTCGCCCGCATGTCGCGAAGGATCGTCAGCACGAGATTGTCCGGCTCGTCGGTCATACGAGTCAACATAGGTAGGTGACCGCGCAGGGTCAATCCGCCGCCCCCATGGCCGAGGACCGCCAGCCCCGCTATCCTCCTGCCGCCACCCGGCAGGAGGCAGCACATGACGACGGCGAACGAAGGCCAGGAACTGACGCAGGTCGGGCCCGGCACCCCGATGGGCCAGCTGATGCGGCACTACTGGCTGCCGGCCATGCTGTCGTCGGAGCTCGAGCGCGACGGGCCGCAGGTCCGCCTGATGCTGCTCGGCGAGAAGCTGATCGCCTTCCGCGACAGCGCCGGCCGCGTCGGCGTGCTCGACCAGCGCTGCCCGCACCGCTGCGCTTCGCTGTTCCTCGGGCGCAACGAGCAGGGCGGGCTGCGCTGCATCTATCACGGCTGGAAGTTCGACGTCGAAGGCAACTGCCTCGACATGCCGAACGTGACCGAGGACCAGGATTTCAAGCACAGGGTCAAGGCCAAGGCCTATCCCGCGATCGAGCGCGCCGGCCTGGTCTGGGTCTACATGGGCGGTCTCGGGGGCGGTCTCGGGAGTGATCTCGCGGGCGGGCGCGTCGCGCCGCCGCCGCTGCCCGGCTTCGAGGTGCTCGACCTGCCGGCCGACGAGATCCAGGTCCACATGATGATGCGACGCTGCAACTGGCTGCAGGCGCTCGAGGGCGAGATCGACACCGCCCATTTCGGCTTCCTGCACGGCGGCCACGTCGATCCCAACGACGTGCCGGAGACCGATCCGTTCTACTTCACCATCACCAACCGCGCGCCGCAGTACCATGTCGCCGACGCGCCGTGGGGCACGCAGTATGCCGGCTATCGCGGCGCCGGCCCGGGCCAGACCTACTGGCGCTTCGCCAATTTCCTGTTTCCCTGCTGGTCGCAGGCGCCCAACGGCGAGTTTACCAGCCACATGCATGCCCGCGGCTGGGTACCGATCGACGACAACAACACCATGTTCGTCTTCATCTTCTGGAAGAAGGCCCGGTCGGCGCAGGCGCTGCCGCAGCCGCGCTTCAAGGACGGCACGCCGATCGGCGGCACCGGCCGCGGCGGCATCAGGATGCTGCCCAACACCACCGACTGGCTGGGCCGCTGGCGCATGGCGATGGACGAGAGCAACGACTGGGGCCTCGACCGCGAGGCGCAGCGCAGCAACCGGATCTACAGCGGCATCGACGGCATCCATCTGCAGGATCAGGCGATCACCGAGAGCATGGGACCGGTCACCGACTTCGCCTGGGAGCATCTCGCGCGCTCCGACCAGATGATCGCGCGCACGCGCCGTCGCCTGCTGCTGGCCGCGCGCGCGCTGCGCGACAACGGCACCCGGCCGCCCGGCGCCGACCAGCCCGAGGTCTACCGCGGCGCGCGCAGCGGCTACTTCCTGAGCCAGGACCAGAGCGCCTGGCACGAGGTCTACGCGAGGACATTGGCCGAGGCGGTTCATCCGTGACCCGCAAGACCTGGATCGAGGTGGCGCTGAACGGCGGCTGGAGCCCGCGCCACCAGCCGGGCGTGCCGGTCACGGTCGAGACGATCGTCGCCGAGGGCATCGCCGCGGCGCGGGCCGGCGCCGCCATCATCCACACCCACGCCTACGCAGCCGACGGCACGCAGACCTTCGACTGGCAGGTCTATGCCCGCATCATCGAGGGCATCCGCGCCGAGGTCGACGCGCTGGTCTACCCGTCCTATCCGTTCACCCCCGGGGTCGACGTCGCGGGCGAGACCGCGCCGCGCTTCGCCCACCTCGAGGCGCTGGCCGAGCGCGGCCTGCTCGACTTCGCGGTGATCGACCCGGGCAGCGTCAACCTCTCGCTGCGCACCACGAAGGCCGACGCCCGGCCCGCCGTCACCTACGTCAACCCCGAGGCTCACATCCGCCATGCGCTGGCCTTCGCGCAGCGCCACGGCTTCCATCCTGCCTTCGCCATCTACGAGCCGGGCTTCACCCGCGCCGGCGCGGCGCTCGCCCGCGTCGCCGGCGTCAAGGCACCGGTCTACCGCTTCATGTTCGCCGAGCGCTTCGCCTTCGGCTTCCCGCCGCGGCCGTGGGCGCTCGCCGCCCATCTCGCGCTGCTCGCCGAGGAGGCGCCGGGCGCGCCGTGGATGGTCGCCGGCCTCACCGTCGATGTCCGCCCGCTGATCGGCGAGGCGGTGGCAGCGGGCGGCCACATCCGCGTCGGCCTCGAGGACGCGCCGCTCGGCAGCGCCATGACCAACCGCGCCTGGGTCGAGGACGCCGTCCGCCTCGTCCGCCAGCACGGCGGCGAGCCGGCGACCGCGGCCGAGGTGCGGCAGGGGCTGAAGGCGCTGGCGGTGGGCTGACTTCCAGGAAGAACATGAGCGCCCCGGGAGTGGCGCGCTCATGGGCGCCGGCTTTGGTCGACGGTCCAACAAAATCCTCATCCTGAGGAGCGCCCGAAGGGGGCGTCTCGAAGGATGGGCTACACACGAAATCCACAAGAATGCGGTGTGGCAGCACCCGCTTTGTAGCCAACCCTTCGAGACGCGCCCCTGCGGGTCGCTCCTCAGGGTGAGGCCTCTTCGCAAGTTGTCGCCCATGAGTGGCGCGCGCCCAGCCACGGCAGTTCGCGTGGCGGCCGCGGCAACTCGCTCTTGCCGCCGTGATCGGCTAAACGGCCAGCGATGTCGTCTGCGTTTCCGCGCCAGGGGATGGTGATCGTCGCCGTGATGGCGATCACCTATGTCGCCAGTCATTTCTTCCGGGCGTCCAACGTCACGATCGGGCTCGACCTGATGCGCGACCTGCAGATCGGGCCGGGCGCGCTGGGCGCGCTGACCGGCGCGTTCTTCTTCGGCTTCTCCGCCATGCAGATCCCGTGCGGCTTCTTCTTCGACCGCTTCGGGCCGCGGCTGACCGTGACGGCGATGCTGCTGGTGGCGCTCGCCGGCACGACGCTGTTCGTGCTGGCGCCCGACTGGCCGCTGCTGCTGAGCGGCCGCGTGCTGATGGGCGCCGGCTTCGGCGTCATGCTGATCGGCAGCATGGTGCTGATCTCGCGCTGGTTCCCGCCCGACCGCTTCTCGACGCTCGCCTCGCTGGTCCTGTCGATCGGCCTGATCGGCAACCTGCTGGCGACGACGCCGCTCGCCTGGGCGACGGAACAGGTCGGCTGGCGGCCGCTGTTCGGCATGGTGCTGGGCTTCACCGCGATCGCCACGCTGGCGGTCTGGCTGGTCGTGCGTGACGCGCCGCCCGACCATCCCTTCCTCGCCCGCAAGACCGAATCGGCGGGAGAGATGATGCGCGGCCTGGGCGAGGTGCTGCGCAACCCGCAGCTGCTGTTCATCCTCGCCCTGAATTTCTGCAACTACGCCTGCACCTTCACCGTGCAGGGCCTGTGGGGCGGGCCCTTCCTGCGCGAGGCGCACGGCCTCAGCGCCATCGAATCGGGCAACGTGCTGCTCGCCGCCGTCGTCGCCTACCAGTGCGGCATGCTGCTGTTCGGCCCGCTCGACCGCCGGCTCGACACGCGCAAGTGGATCGCCTTCTTCGGCACCGCGATGGTCGCCGGCGTCCTCGCCGTGCTCGCCCTGTGGCCGACGCCGCCGCTCTGGCTGGCCGCCGGCGCGATCATCGCCATCGGCTTCCTGAGCGCGTCCTCCACCATGATCATGACGCACGGCCGCGGCATCTTCCCCGACCGGCTGATCGGCCGCGGCATGGCGACCATGAACACCAGCGTCATGCTGGGCGTCGCCTGCATGCAGAGCCTGTCGGGCTTCATCCTCGGCCAGTTCGCGCCGCTCGCCGACGGGGCGCGGCCGGAGATCGCCTACCGCACCCTGTTCGGCTTCATGGTCGTGGTCCTGCTCGTGGCGCTCGCCGTCTATTCCCGCTCGAAGGACGTGAAGCCCAGCGACGAGCTCAAGGCCAAGTTCCGCGAGCTGCGTTGACCGGCGGCTGACGCCGCCGCATGGGCCAAGTTCCGCGAGCTGCGTCGACCGGCGGCTGGCGCCGCCGCATGGGCCAAGTTCCGCGAGCTGCGCTAACCGGCGGCTGACGCCGCCGCATGCGCGAAATTCCGCGAGCTGCGCTAACCGGCGGCTGGCGCCGCCGCATGGGCCAAGTTCCGCGAGCTGCGCTAACCGGCGGCTGGCGCCGCCGCATGGGCCAAGTTCCGCGACCTGCGTCGATCGGCGGTTGGCGCCCTCGCATCGGCGAAGCTGCCTGAGCTGCATTGATCGGCGGCTGGCGCCGCCGCATACGCGAAGTTCCGCGAGCTGCGTTGATCGCTCGCCGCCGGCGCTGCCGCACGAGCGAAATTTCGCGCGCTGGGTCGATCGCCGGCCGCCCGCCTTGCGGCCGCCGCCGCCGCGTGAAAGCATTTCGCCGAACCAGGACCCTGACCGCCGGGAGGAAGCGCCATGGATGTCGGCATGATGATGGTGTTCGCCAGCTACGGCTGGGACGATTGCTCCGACCAGCGCGTGTGGGACGAGGAGATTCGCCTCGCCCGCCTCGCCGCCGATCTCGGCTTCGACTGCCTGTGGTCGGCCGAGCATCACTTCAACGACTACTCCTTCGTGCCCGACAACCTGGCGCTGATGACGCATCTCACCGCGCTCTGCCCGAACATCGACGTCGGCACGGCGGCGGTCATCGTCCCGTGGCACGACCCGTTGCGCGTCGCCGAGAACGCCGCGGTGCTCGACATGCTGAGCAAGGGCCGGCTGAGGCTCGGCCTGGGCCGCGGCCTGGCGCGCCGCGAGTTCGCCGCCTTCCGCCTGAGCATGGACGAATCGCGCGGCCGCTTCGACGAGGCGGCGCCGATGATCGTGAACGCGCTGCGCACCGGCTTCATCGAGGGCGACGGCCCGTTCTACAAGCAGCCGCGCATCGAGATCAGGCCGCGGCCGATTCATTCGTTCGACGGCCGCGTCTACGCCGTCGCCTCGAGCGAGGATTCGATCGAGTCGGCCGCCAAGCTCGGCGCCCACATCGTGATGTTCGCCGACCGGCCGTGGGAGATGCGCGTGCCGATGATCGAGCGCGGCCGCGAGCTGCATCGCAAGTACCACGGCGGCGAGCCGCCCACCATCATGCTCACCGAGTTCTGCGTCTGCGGCACCGATCTCGCCGCCACGGAAGAGGAGGCGCGGCGCTACCAGGGCAAGTTCGTCGAGAGCAATTTTCATCACTACGAGTTTCTCGGCGAGCACTTCAAGTCGGTGAAGGGTTACGACTCGTACCAGCAGAAGGCCGACCTGGCGCGCAAGGCCGGCGGCCTCGCGGGTGCGATCACCGGCTTCATGCAGGCGGCGAGCTGGGGCACGCCCGACAAGATCCTGCGCGGCCTCGAGGCGCGCCGGAAGGTGGTCGGCGACTTCGAGCTGAACGTCGCCTTCCGCTTCGGCGGCACGCCCTTCGAGGTCTCCGAGCGCGGCCTCAGGCTGTTCGCGAAGGAGGTGCTGCCGGTGGTCAAGAGCTGGGGCCCGGCCCGGGTCGCGCAGGCGGCGTAGGCGATCATCCCTTGTCGCGGCGGATGATGCTGATCTGGCCATCCGCCTCGAGGTAGGCCGCCTTGACCTCGGCGCGGTCCTCGATGCCCTCCTCGCGCAGCTGCGCCATCAGCTCCTCGACGGTGACCAGCTCGGTCCGCATGTTGCGGCGCAGGAGGCGGCCGTTGTCGATCAGCTTGAGCTTGGGCTCGCGGATCAGCCGCTCGAAGGCCGGGAACCTGAACTGAACCCATTCGATGAGGTAGCTCCACAGCAGGACCGTGCCGACCAGGACGACGCCCTCGGGCAGCGACGCCGCGTTGGCCGCCATGGCATTGCCGGAGACTTCCGCGAGCAGCACGATCACCAGCACGTCGGACGTGCCGATGTCGCCGACCTGGCGCCGCAGCACCAGGCGCAGCAGCACGAAGATCACCAGGTACATCACCGTGCCGCGCAGGAAGAGGTCGAGCACCGAATGCTCCGGCACGAGCATCGCCCGCCAGTCGATCGACCATATCGCGTCCATCGCCCCTCGCGTGGTTGGCCCGCGCGTCTGAACGCCCGGGCCGCGACGATGTTGCATGGTCGGGGGAAGAGAATCGGTGGACGAGGTTCATTGCCCGGCACGTGCTCTCGATGTTCCCTCCCCAGCTTCGCTGCAGCGAAGCTGGGGTCGGCATTTTGGCCGCAAGCGGCCAAAAGCCTCAGGTGTCGCGGTAATCCGCGACGGAGGGATCATGGGCTCGAGACTCGTGGCTCATGACCCCTCCGTCGCGTGTGACGCGACACCTTCCCACGCGCAGCGTGGGGAGGAGAAGTGTCAGGGATGCGGGCCCCACGGGGCGGCGGTCAGGAGCTTGACCTCCTGGGTCGCCAGCAGCTGGCGGAACTTCGGCGCGAAGCCTTCGATGAAGTCCTTGTTGGCGTAGACCGCGGCCCAGTGGGCGCGGCGGCCGGCATCGTCGTCGAATTTCCACAGGTGCACGATCTGGTTGATCATGCCGGTGTCGGCCTGGAAGTAGCCGACCAGGTTCTTGTCGTGGCCGCCCTTGTGCAAGGCCGGGAAGCCCAGCTCCTGGTAGAGCTTCACCGCCTCGGCCATCTTGCCGACGTGCAGCGTGTAGGTACGCAGTTCATAGAGCGCCATGGCGATGTCCTCCGGTTGGATGAGTGAATTGGCGACAGTCACTTTCTGTCATCCTGAGCGAAGCGAAGGATCTCATCGCCAGAGCACACACGGGCGGCGAATGGCGACGAGATCCTTCGCTTCGCTCAGGATGACAACGGGTCTGCGGCTCCGACCTCACAGCCCGATGCGCTTGCGGAACGGCTCGTCGCGCATCGAGGCGTCCTGGCCGATCAGGTCGTCGGCCGCGGCGTCGCACAGGTAGAGCAGGCCGCGCACCGCATCGCCGACCGGCGACAGGTTCTGGCGCGGGATCTGGCTGATCATGTTCATGCCCGAGGCGCGGATCTTGACCTGCATCTCGGTGTCGATGGTGCCGGGCGAGAAGCCGAAGGCGCGGATGCCGCGGCCCGGCGTCTCGAGCACGATGGCCCGCGTCATCATCGCCAGTCCCGCCTTGCCCGAGCAGTAGGCGCTCCAGCCCTCGAGCGGCCGGTAGGCCGCGCCCGACGAGACGTTGACGATGGTGCCGCCGCCCGCCTCGACCATGCCGGGCAGCACGGCGCGCACGGCGTTGTAGGCGCCGATCAGGTTGATGCGGATGCTGTCGGCCCACGCCGCCGGGTCGGACGACAGGAGCTCGGCGATCGGCTCGATGACGCCCGCGTTGTTGACCAGGATGTCGAGCCGGCCGAAGCGCTGGCGCGCCGCCGACGCCGCCCGCTCGACGCCTGCATAGTCGGCGACGTCGCAGGCCATCGCCTCGGCGCGCCCGCCGGCCTCGCCGATCTCGTGCGCCACCGCGGCCGAGGCCTCGCCGCTGCGCGACACCAGCATCACGCCGGCACCGGCCTTGGCCAGCGCCCGCGCCACGCCCTCGCCCAGACCGCGGCTCGCCCCGGTGACCAGCGCGACTTTCCCCTGCAGACCCGTCATGATCCCCCCTCGTGTCGAGACGCGACATTACACCCTGAACGGGAGCAAGCCAGATGAGTCGTCTGTTCGGCGAGATGCGCCAGATCGGGATCGTCGTCCGTGACATCGAGGCCGCCCTCGACCACTGGGTTCGCGTGTGCGGCGTCGGGCCGTGGTTCTACACCGACAAGCTCGCCGTCACGGAGTTCAGCTATCGGGGGGTGAAGCACGACGACCTTCACGTGTCGATCGCGCTCGCCAACTCGGGCGACATCCAGCTCGAGCTCATCCAGCAGCGCTGCCAGACGCCCAGCATGTATCGCAGGTTCCTGGACGCGGGACACGAAGGCATGCAGCACTGGTCGAGCTGGCCGGTCGATTACGACGACAGGCTGAAGCAGGCCCTGGAGAGGGGCTACAGGATCGGTCAGCAGGGCGACAGCGTACGCGGCCGCTTCGT
This sequence comes from Reyranella sp., assembly GCA_022844015.1. GTDB lineage: Bacteria > Pseudomonadota > Alphaproteobacteria > Reyranellales > Reyranellaceae > Reyranella. Next base: position 13,878 of record JALHMO010000164.1, read on the forward strand.
CTATCTCCTGCAGGAAAGCCATCCCGGAACGGTGATCGAGATGGCCGACATGACCGACGCCCGCCGCCGCATCTTCGACGGCGTGCGCGAGGCGGCGGTTGGCTGGGACGGCAGCGACCCGATCCGCCGGGCGTGGCCGACGTAGCGATCTCATGCGCTGGGAGCGCGCCACTCCGATGGCGCTCATGGAATGTGTGATCGACAAGAAGAGCGCCATCGGAGTGGCGCGCTCCCAGCGGAAGAGCTTGGTGGTGCGCGCATCGGCGAGCCGGCAGAGAAATTCGCGGCCGGATTTTTGCGTCATTTGCGTCACAGCGTCATTGTTCCCTGAATTCAAGCACTCGAGGGTGACGCAAAGGAGCTGCCCGACGCTGCCTTGGGTCACGGCAGCGACCCGATCGCAGGACACGGCCGACGCAGCGGCGAGACGCGCGCCACATCATTTCTTCCTCCTCTCCCCCACCCTCATGAGGGCAGGGGAGAGGAATCTGAAAACAAGGAACCTCGCAACCACACCCACCGCCGGCGGCAGCAGGCAGAGGGCGGCGAGGATGGGGCCGAAGGCGGCGAACATGCAGTCCCAGCCGCGCGCCGCGCGGAACAGGCACTCGCGCTGGTCGATCGACCAGTAGACGCCGACCATGAACAGCGGGTTGGTGACCGTCGCCATCGGCCACAGCTTCCACGCCGGCGCGGCGAGACCGGGCCAGCGCGAGCATACCAGCGCGGCGATGGCGGCGCCGGCCGCCATGAACAGTGCCAGCATCGCGATCGCCTTCAGGTTCAGCACCACCGCGCCGGCGAGGCCGCCGACCGCGAGCCCGGCCAGCACGCTGGCGATGGTGAAGGGATGTAGCCGTCGCATGGTCGTGTCCTCGTCTCCGTCCTTTGCCGTTGCCTTTGCCTTTGACGTTGCCTTTGCTCTTGCTCTTGCTCTTGCCCTCGCCCTTGCCTTTGACGTTGCCTTGCCATTGCCTTCGTCCGCTTCCTCACCTCAGGGCATCAGCTTCCGAAAAATCTCCGTCATCCCGACCGGAGCCGAGCGAAGCGAGGCGGAGTGGAGGGACCTTTCTTGGGGCACCGGCAAGAAAGGTCCCTCGACTTCGCCGCCCCTTTGGGGCGGCTTCGCTCGGGATGACGGAGTAAACTGGCACTACGCAATTCCCTGATCCTCGCCTTCGTGCAGCCTCTCGCCGCTCCCCTCTCGACCATCGCCTCTCGACCATCGACCATCGACCAACGCGCCTCGACCATCGCCCCTCGACCATCGAGTCAAGGATCACGGATCCCTCGCTGCGTTCGGGATGACAGCAAGCGTGTCATCGCGGGCGCAGCGAGGGATCATTCGCCGGTCAGCCGAGGATGCGGCGGCGCGAGGCGTCGACCATGCCGGCGGCCGTCGCCGCGTCGAAGCCCGGCATGACGCTGCCCCGCATGCGCACCGCGCCGTCGACGATCACGGTGTCGACCTCGCGCGGGCTGGTCTGCAGCAGCAGGTGGGCGCACGGATCGTCGGCGACCGAATCACCGAACGGGCCCTTGCGCACCAGCAGCACGTCGGCGCGCTTGCCCGGCGTCAGCGAGCCGACCTGCCCGTCGAGGCCGAGCACGCGGGCCGTCTCGATGGTCGCGATGCGCAGCAGCACGCGCGGCGTCAGCAGTGGCAGGCCCTGGCGGACCGGCGGGCGGCGGCCGATCACCGTCGAGAAGCTCCTCTCCATCGCGCCGTCGAGATAGCCCTGCACGTTGAACATCACGCGCAGCTGGCCGAGCGTATCCGAGGCGATCGAGCACGGGACGTCGCAGCCGAACACCACGTCGACGCCGCGCTCCATCGCCCGGCGCACCACGTCGGCCGGAGTCCCTTGCGTGTCGGCGGTCGGCGTGAAGCAGAGCGGCATCTTCGCCCGGGCCATCAGGTCGAGCTCTCCGTTGGTCAGCAGGTTGCCGTGGATCACCAGCAGGTCGGGCCCCAGCAGCCCGTCGGCGGCGAGCCGCGTGATGGTGCCGATCTCGTTGACGTGGATGCAGCTCGGCGCCGCGTGCTCGCGCGCGAAGGCGAGCTGGCGGGCGAGGTCGGGCGCGCCGATCGAATCGACGCCGAAGCCGATGGTGGTCAGGCTCTCCGGCCGGTGGAACGTGTTGTAGACGTGGCGCGCGTCGGCCAGGCGCGCCTCCAGCCCGGCGAAGCGATCGCCGAAGCCGCCCATGAAGGAATAGGTGAACAGGTGGCGGATGCCGACCGCGCGCAGCGCCTCGATCGAGGCGTCGGCGTAGCCCGGCGTGGAGATATTGTGGCAGTAGTCGACCACCGTGGTGGTGCCGTAGGACAGCATCTCGTGGCCGCCGACCCAGGCGGCGTTGTAGTTGTCCTGCACCGAGAATTTCTGCCGCAGCGGCAGGAACTCGGAATAGTAGGCGCCCGGCCACAGGTCGGGCACGAAGCCGCGCAGCACGGTCTGCCACAGGCAGGTGTGCGCATCGATGATGCCGGGCAGCGCGATCATGCCGGTCCCGTCGATGATCTCGGCGCCGCTGCCTGCCGCGGAGGCGGCGCTCGCCGCGGCAGCGGCACCCGCTGCGGCAGCGGCGCTGTCGCGCGACGCGCCGATGCCGGCCGAGGGACCGACGCTCACGATGGCGCCGTCCTCGATCACGATGTCGGCCGAGGCGAAGTCGCCGAGGTCGTCGTCCATGGTGACGACCTCGGCGCCGCGGATGTGGATCTTGGTTGCCATCGACTACCCCTCCCACTCGTACTTCAAGCAATGTCCTCATCCTGAGGAGCGCCCGCATCGCGCGGGGTATCCCCCGCGCTTTGGCGCGTCTCGAAGGATGGGACACAGCGACGGTGCCTGTTGCTCATCCTTCGAGACGGCCGCTCCGCGGCCTCCTCAGGATGAGGTTGCCATGGTTGCGAGTGCCTATGAACGGATGAATGCCCACTCCCCAGAAGTGCTTGACCCGCACCCGCCGGTATCGCCCTCTGCCTCCCATGCCCAACCGGAGGAAACCCGCATCATGAAATTCGGAGTCACCGTCGTCCCGCGCGTCGCGGACTGGCAGCTGTTCGTCGATCTCGAGCGGATGGGCTACGACTGCGCCTGGGCGGCCGATTCGCAGATGCTGTACTCCGACGCCTACGCCGTGCTGGCGCTGGCGGCGGCCAACACCTCGCGCATTCGCCTCGGCACGGGCGTCTCGGTGGCCGGCGTGCGGCTGGCGCCGGTCACCGCGCATTCGATCGCCACCATCAACCAGATGGCGCCGGGCCGCGTCTTCCTCGGCATCGGCACCGGCCACACCGCGATGCGCGTCATGGGCAAGGACCCCGTCAAGGCGGCGGCGTTCCGCGACTACCTGCGCGTGCTGCGCGCGCTGCTGCACGGCGAGGAGGTCGACTACGACCTCGGC
>JALHMO010000165.1 GCA_022844015.1 Reyranella sp.
CCGTCCCCCGAGCAACAGCAGATGGCCGCCCTGGCGCGCCACATGCCCAAGGAATTGCGCGAGGCGCTGGTCAAGGTCCGCGAGCAGGTCGAGAAGAATTGCGAGCACGTCGGTGACCGATTCGCCGAGGAGGCACGCAAGATTCACTATGGCGAAAGCGACCGGCGCGGCATCTACGGCGAAACCTCCGATCAGGAGGCCGAGGCGCTGGCCGAGGAAGGCATCGAGTTCGGCCGCCTGCCCTGGATCCCCCGCGGAAATTGAAGGGCGCGTAGACGCAAATCTTGTCGCGCTCCCGGTGCGAAGCGCGCCTGGTTCACTTCGCGACCGTGCGGGCCGTCGCGTACAGCATGTAGTTGACGTCGAGATCGGTCCTGTTCAGCGACCAGGTCCGGCTGAGCGGGCTGTAGACGACGCCGACGATCTCCTGCACGTCCAAGTCGCCGGCGCGCAGGCTGCGTGCCACCTCCGAGGGCTTCAGGAACTTGCGCCAGTCGTGCGTGCCGCGCGGCAGCCAGCCGAGCACGTACTCGGCGCCCGCGATCGCCAGCGCCCACGCCTTGGCCGTGCGGTTGAGCGTCGACAGGAAGAGAAGTCCGCCGGGCTTCACCAGCTGGCTGCAGGATCGCAGGAACAGGTCGGCATCGGCCACGTGCTCGACGATCTCGAGGGCAAGCACGACGTCGAAGCGCTGCCCTGCGCTCACGAGGGCTTCCGCCGTGCTCCGGCGATAGTCGATGGCGAGCCCCTGCCTGCCGGCATGCGAGGCGGCGACGTCGATGTTGTCGGAGGCCGCGTCGATGCCCGTCACCGCTGCGCCGAGGCGCCGCATCGGCTCGCAGAGCAGGCCGCCGCCGCAGCCGACGTCGACCAGCGTCAGGCCGGCCAGCGGCGCGCCCGAGAGGGCATCGCGGCGCCAATGCCCGGCAATGCGATCACGGACGTAGCCGATGCGCACGGGGTTGAGCCGGTGCAGCGGCGCGAACTTTCCGGCGGGGTCCCACCATTCGCCGGCGATGCGGGCAAAGCGGTCGACCTCGACGGGGTCGACGGTGGTCTCAGCCGAAATGGTCTCAGCCGTGCGGGCCATGGGCCACCCTTGACCTTTCCAGTGCTCACGGTGTCTATACCGCGCTTTCGAGCAGGTCCATGGCGCGCATCGTTCTGAAATTTGGCGGCACCTCGGTGGGCGACACCGAACGGATCAAGAATGTCGCGCGCAAGGCCAAGGCCGAGGTCGAGCGCGGCAACGAGGTCGCCGTCGTGGTCTCGGCGATGTCCGGCGCCACCAATCAGCTTGTGAAATGGGTCAACGAGATCGCGCCGCTGCACGATGCGCGCGAATACGACGTCGTGGTCGCCACCGGCGAGCAGGTGACGATCGGCTTGCTGGCGATGGCCCTGCAGCAGGAAGGCGTGAGGTCGCGCTCCTGGGTCTCCTGGCAGATCCCGATCCGCACCGACGCGGCCTACGCCAAGGCGCGCATCGTCGACATCGACACCACCGAGATGTCCGCCGCCATGGCCGCCGGCGAAGTGCCGATCGTCCCCGGCTTCCAGGGGGTTTCGCCGGAGGGCCGGATCACCACCCTCGGGCGCGGCGGGTCGGATACGTCGGCGGTCGCCCTGGCGGCGGCGCTGGGCGCCGATCGTTGCGACATCTACACCGATGTCGACGGCGTCTACACGAGCGATCCCCGGATCGTCGAGAAGGCGCGCAAGATCGACCGGGTCACCTACGAAGAGATGCTCGAGATGGCCTCGCAGGGCTCCAAGGTCCTGCAGACCCGCTCGGTCGAGCTGGCGATGAATCATCGCGTGCGCGTGCAGGTCCTGTCGTCGTTCGATGCCGCGCTCGGCAGCGACCTGCCCGGCACGCTGGTTGTGGACGAGGAAGAGATCATGGCGCAGGGGCTGGAAAAATCGGTCGTGAGCGGAATCGCCTTCTCCAAGGACGAGGCCAAGATCACGGTGACGCGTGTGGCCGACCGGCCGGGTGTGGCGGCGGCTATCTTCGGCCCGCTGGCCGAGGCCAACATCAACGTCGACATGATCGTCCAGAACGTGTCGCTCGACGGCAGCTCGACCGACATCACGTTCACCGTGCCGCGGGCCGATCTGCCGCGGGCGGTCGAGCGGCTCGAGCGGGCCAAGAAGGACCTCGGGTTCGCGGAGATCAAGTCCGACACCAACGTCGCCAAGGTCTCGGTGATCGGCGTCGGCATGCGCAGCCATGCCGGCGTCGCCCTGAAGATGTTCGAGACCTTGGCGGGCAAGGGGATAAACATCCAGGTGATCTCGACCTCGGAGATCAAGATCAGCGTGCTGATCGCCGCCGAGTACACCGAGCTCGCCATCCGCACCTTGCATACGGCTTACGAGCTCGACGCTGCCTGAGCGCTTTTCGCTTATGCGAACAAGCGATTAGGCAGTTCGGCGCGGGTCTTGCTATAAGCGGGCCATGCGCGCCGATGCCGTCCTCGTGGCCTGTCGGACCGCTCGATGGACCGATCGGTCCGGGGCGGCATGGCGATCCTGCGCCCAAATCATGGACCACCGCCTCGTCGTCATCCGACTCGAGCATCCAGCGGTCTGACCATGGAGAGAGCAACTCCCCTGGCCGGACCGCGAATGCTCCTAAAGCGGCTCCGGGACACGATGGCGCGTGCCGACTCCGTCGAGGACACGCTGGGCGAGGTCGTGCGCGTGGTCGCCAACGAGATGGTGGCCGAGGTCTGCTCGATCTACCTCCTGCGGGCCGGCGAGGTGCTCGAGCTGTTCGCCACCCAGGGCCTGAACCCGACGGCCGTCCACCGCACCCGCCTGCGGGTCGGCGAGGGCCTGGTCGGCGACATCGCCGCCCACGCCCGCCCTCTGGCGCTTGCCGACGCCCAGAGCCATCCGCAGTTCGCCTACCGGCCGGAGACCGGTGAGGAAATCTATCACTCGCTCGCCGGCGTGCCGATCGTGCGCGCGGGCCGCTCGCTCGGCGTGCTGGTCGTCCAGAATCGCACCCGCCGGCAGTACGACGAGGAGGAGATCGAGACTCTCCAGACCATTGCCATGGTGCTGGCCGAGCTGATCGCCGCGGGCCATTTCGTCAGCCCCAACGAGATGCAGCAGGTCGATGGCCTGGGGCTGCTGCCCTTGCGCGTCGATGGCGTCCAGCTGACGCCGGGCGTCGCCATCGGCCGCGCTGTCCTGCACGAGCCGCGGATCGCCATCCAGAAGGTCGTTGCCGAGGACGTCGTCCAGGAGCTGGCTCGCTTCGAGGGCGCCGCGCACGGTGTGCGCGAGGATATCGACCGGATGCTCGAGGCGCACGACATGCAGTCGGGCGAGCAGCGCGAGATTCTCGAGACCTTCCGCATGTTCATCGACGATCGCGGCTGGCTCGAGCGGGTGCGCGAGGCCGTGTCGTCGGGCCTGACGGCCGAGGCGGGCGTGCAGCGCGCTTTCGACGACGTGCGGACCCGGCTCCGCCAATCGACCGACCCCTATATCCGCGAGCGCCTGAGTGACCTGCAGGATCTCACCAATCGCCTGCTGCTGCGCCTGACCGGTCGAGCCATCGTCGACCCCGAGTCGCTGCCCGACGACATGATCGTCATCGCCCGCGACATGGGGCCGGCCGAGCTGCTCGATTACGACCGCAGCCGCCTGCGCGGCCTGGTGCTCGAGGAAGGCTCGGCGCAAAGCCATGTCGCGATCGTTGCGCGCGCTCTCGACATCCCCGTGGTCGGTCGTGCGTCCGACGTCCTGTCGCGCATCGAGCCCGGCGACTCGATCGTGGTCGATGGCGACAACGCCCAGGTGCTGGTGCGCCCGGCCGAGGACGTCCTGCAATCGATCCACGATGCGATCTACGCCCGCATCGAGCGACGGCGCAAGTACGCCACGCTGCGCGACCTGCCGCCGACGACGCGCGATCAGGTGCGCATTTCATTGAACATGAACGCGGGCTTACTGATCGACATGCAGCATCTGGTTGAAGTCGGCGCCGACGGCGTCGGCCTCTACCGCACGGAAATCCCGTTCATGGTGCGTTCGGAATTTCCCGACGTCGATGCACAGGCCTGGCTCTACGCACGCGTGCTCGATCTGGCCGACGGCCGGCCCGTGGTATTCCGCACGCTCGATGTCGGCGGCGACAAGGTGCTGCCCTATGTCGGCGCTTTCGGCGACGAGAACCCGGCCATGGGATGGCGCGCCATTCGCATCGGTCTCGATCGGCCAGCCATGCTGCGGCGCCAGCTTCGCGCGCTCCTGCAAGCAGCTGGCGGCCGACCCCTGTCGATCATGTTTCCGATGATCGCCGACGTCGGTGAATTGCAAAGCGCACGGCACCTGCTCGATCTCGAGCTCGAGCGCGCGTCGCGTCGCGGTCAGCCTGTTCCCGAGCGTTTGCGCGTCGGCGTGATGTTCGAGGTCCCGGCGCTGGCCTGGCAGCTCGACAGCCTGCTCCGTCTCGTCGATTTCGTCTCTGTCGGCACGAACGATCTGCTGCAGTTCCTGTACGCGGCGGATCGTGGCAACAGCAGAGTCGCGTCGCGCTACGACAGCTTGTCGCCGGCGCTGCTTCGCCTCCTACATTTTGTAGTCGAGAAGGCGCGGCCCGCCGGCGTCGACCTCGCGGTATGCGGCGAGATGGCAGGACGTCCCGTCGAAGCGCTCGCGCTCCTCGCAATCGGCGTGCGCGCACTCTCGATGTCGCCCGGCGCGATCGGTCCGGTGAAGGCAATGATCCGTTCGCTCGATCTCGGAGAAGCAACTAGCTTCATGCGCGCTGCGCTATCGCAGCCCGATCGGCCGATGCGCGAGACGCTGCGACTGTTCGCAGCGGATCACGCAATCGAAATTTAGCCACGAAGAGTCGAATCGCTTTTGCCCTGCCAGAATCCCTCTGCTAATACTCGCGCCAGAGGGGAAGAGCAGGGTTCATCATGCCGGATCAGGTTGATTGGCGTGCGATTGAACGCGATGCGTCGTCAGGGCGTGCGGTCGGTCGCTTGCTACGAGACCAGCGCGAGGCACGCGGCCTTGCTCTGTCCGATGTCGAGAAAGCTCTGCGCATCCGTCTGTCCAGTCTGGAAGCGATAGAGGAAGGTCGCTTCGACAAGTTGCCTGGCGCAGCGTACGTCCCGGCATTCCTGCGCGCCTACGCGGGTCATGTCGGTCTCGATCCCGAGAAGGTGCTGACGGCCTACCATCATTCCGGGGCTGTTCCGATCAAGCGCCCGGTGGCCCTCCCGGCCGATTTTCCCCTCGCCGAGCGTCGCGCGCCGGTCGGCCTTGCCGTGTTGACGGTTCTATTGGTCGTCGCCGCGGGCTACGCCGCATGGCATTACCTGCCGCGCGAGCAGACGGTGGTGGCCGAAAAGGTTCCGCCAGTGCCGGACCGTCTCCTGGCAGCGCGGCCGGAAGCTGCGCCGACCGGCGGCGCGTCGCCGTCGACGGCAGGCGCGCCCGCGACGAGCGCCACGACAGGGCCACAACCGCCGCGGGAAGTTCGCAATCCGCCGCCCGCGGCGCAGCCCGCCGAGCTGTGGCCGGCCATGCGCCGCGACAGCGTCGCGCCGCCGACGCAACCGGAAAGCCAACCAGCTCCCCTGGCGCCGCCCATCGTGGTGCAAGTACCCGCACCACCGGCTGTGATGACGGTGCCGTCGATCGGCCAGGCGCAGGCCGCACAGCCGCCCATTCAGGTCGAGACGCCGAAACCCGCGGCGCCGTCGACCGAGGAGGCCGTGGCCAAGCCGGCGACGCCCGATCCAGCGGCCGGCAATGTTCCGGTGAAGGTCGACACGCCGGTCAGGGTACGCGCCAACAGCTGGGTCGAGTTGCGCTCGCCGACCGGCGACGTCCTGGCGCAAACATACGTTCGCGCTGGCGAGAGCTACACGGTGCCGGCCGGAATCGCCTATCGAATCATCGACGCCCGCTGAGGCAAGTCTCTCCCGCGATCTTTCGTGCTCTTCGGGACCGCGAGCGTCCCGCTCGCTCGTTAATCTGAGCGAGCGGGACGCTCGCGGTCCGGAAGTAGATGACATTCGTGTGGCGGCCCTTCGCTGGCTGGATAAGGCGAGGTCGCCAAGCTAGATTGGCGGGATGAGCATCAGGCCCTATCGCGATATCGTGCGCCGCAAGTCGCGCCGGGTCATGGTCGGCAGCGTGCCGGTCGGCGGCGACTCGCCGATCACGGTGCAGACGATGACCAACACCCTGACCTCGGATGCCGCCGCAACGATCGCGCAGATTCGCCGCTGCGAGGAAGCCGGGGTCGATATCATCCGGGTCTCCTGCCCGGACGAGGAGTCGACCCGCGCGCTGCCGGCCATCGTCAAGGCTTCTCGCGTGCCGATCGTCGCCGACATCCATTTCCACTACAGGCGGGCCATCGAGGCGGCGGACGCGGGCGCAGCCTGCCTGCGCATCAATCCCGGCAATATCGGCAGCGCCGAACGGGTGCGCGAGGTGGTGAAGGCGGCGCGCGATCATGGCTGCTCGATGCGCATCGGCGTCAATGCCGGCTCGCTGGAAAAGGACCTGCTCGAGAAGTATGGGGAGCCCTGCCCGGAGGCGATGGTCGAAAGCGCGCTCGATCACGCCCGCATCCTCCAGGACCACGACTTCCACGACTTCAAGATCAGCGTGAAGGCATCGGACGTGTTCCTGGCGGTTGCGGCCTATCAGCAGCTCGCCGATGCCTGCGACTATCCGCTCCATATCGGCGTCACCGAGGCGGGCGGGCTGCGCACCGGCACGGTGAAGTCCTCGATCGGCCTCGGCGCGCTCCTGTGGGCCGGCATCGGCGACACGGTCCGGGTTTCGCTGTCGGCCGAGCCGGAAGAGGAGGTCCGGGTCGGCTTCGAGCTCCTGAAAGCCCTCAACCTGCGTCATCGCGGCGTCAACATCATCTCCTGCCCGTCCTGTGCGCGCCAGCAGTACGACGTCATCCGCACCGTCGAGGCGCTGGAGAAGCGGATCGCCCACATCACGACGCCGATGACCGTGTCGGTGATCGGCTGCGTGGTGAACGGTCCGGGCGAGGCGCGCGAGACCGACATCGGCTTCACCGGCGGCGGCAACGGCACCCACCAGGTCTATGTCGCGGGCGTGCCGCATCACCGGCTGAAGGATGCCGACATCGTCGAGCATCTCGCGGCGATGATCGAGAAGAAGGCGGCGGAGATCGAGGCGGCGAAGGCTGCCAGCAAGGTCGCTGCGGAATAGCGCGGATTTGCGCTGTACGGGGCCGGCGGCTAAGAACGCCGACCCCAAGGCGAGTGTGAGCAGTGTCGAAACTTCAGCCCGTGCGCGGCACGCACGACCTACTTCCCGACGAGTATCGGCGGTTCGCCCATGTGGTCGATGTCGCGCGCCACGTCGCGCTTCTGTACGGCTACCGCGAGATGGCGACGCCGATCTTCGAGTTCACCGAGCTGTTCGCCCGCGGCATCGGCGAGGCGACCGATGTCGTCTCCAAGGAGATGTACACATTCGAGGATCGTGGCGGCGAATCGCTGACCCTGCGGCCGGAGTACACCGCCGGCATCTGCCGCGCGTTCGTGTCGAACGGCGAGCTCGCCCAGCAGCTGCCGCTGAAGGTTTTCGCGGCCGGCCCCATGTTCCGCTACGAACGGCCGCAGAAGGGCCGCCAGCGCCAGTTCCATCAGATCGACCTCGAGGTGCTGGGCGCGCCGGAGCCCGGCGCCGATATCGAGGTGATCAGCGTCGCCGCCGACATCCTCGACCGCCTCGGCATCCTCGGGCGCTGCGTGCTCAAGATCAACTCGCTGGGCGACCCCGAGAGCCGGACGGCGTATCGCAAGGTCCTGGTCGACTACTACGCGAGCCATGCCGCGCGGCTGTCCGAGGAATCGCGCGACCGCCTGCGCCGCAACCCCCTGCGGATCCTCGACAGCAAGGACGAGGGCGACAAGGCGGTCAATGCCGGCGCGCCGAGCTTCGCCGACCATCTGAACCAGGCGAGCAGGGACTTCTTCGTGGCGGTCCAGGCCGGCCTCGCGGCAGCGGGCGTCCCGTTCGAGGTCGACGTCGGGCTGGTGCGTGGCCTCGACTACTACACCCACACCGCATTCGAGTTCGTGACCAGCCACATCGGCGCCCAGGGCACGGTCCTGGGCGGCGGCCGCTATGACGGCCTGATCGCCGAGCTGGGCGGGCCGCCGACCGCCGGCATCGGCTGGGCGGGCGGCATCGAGCGTCTCATGATGCTGTGCAACGAGCCGGCGGCGCCGCCGCGACCGGTCGTGATGGCGCCGCTCGGCCCGGCGGCAGAGGCCAAGGCGCTCGCCGTCGCCCGCGGGCTGCGGCGCGAAGGCATCGCCGTCGAGCAGGACTATCGCGGCAACATGAAGCGGCGCATGCAGCGCGCCAACAAGGTCAACGCCCGCGCCGTGCTGATCATCGGCGACGACGAGCTCGCCAGGGGCGTCGCCCAGCTGAAGGAGCTCGACAGTGGCCAGCAGCGGGAAGTCGCCCTGGACGCCTTGGCGGGCATCTTGAAAGGCTGACGGACGTGTCGCTGCAGCAGAAACTGGACCAGATCTCGGCACGCTATGCCGAGCTGCAGGCGGCGCTGGCGGGCGCCAGCCTCGATTCGCAGAAGTTCGTGGCGGCTTCCAAGGAGTACGCCGATCTCGGGCCCCTGGTCGAGGCCATCGGGGCGTGGCGCAAGGCCGAGCGCGAGCTGGAGGACGTCGAGGCCATGGCGGCCGATCCCGACATGAGGGCGATCGCGGAAGAGGAGGCGATGGCGCTCAAGAAGCGCCTCCCCGAGCTGGAGCGCGGCGTCAAGCGCATGCTGCTGCCCAAGGACGCCGCCGACGAGAAGAACGCCATCCTCGAGATCAGGGCCGGCACCGGAGGCGACGAGGCGGCCCTGTTCGCCGCCGATCTTTTCCGGATGTATCAGCGTTATGCCGCCGAGCGCGGCTGGCGCTTCGAGGTCATGGAGCTCGCCGACACCGGTATCGGAGGCTACAAGGAGGCGATCGCCACGGTGTCGGGACGGGGCGTGTTTGCCCGCCTGAAGTTCGAATCGGGCGTCCATCGCGTGCAGCGCGTGCCGGCGACCGAGGCATCCGGCCGCATCCACACCTCGGCGGCGACCGTCGCCGTGCTGCCCGAGGCCGAGGATTTCGACATCAAGATCGACGAGAAGGACCTTCGTATCGACGTCTTTCGCGCCTCCGGCCCGGGTGGGCAGTCGGTCAACACCACCGACTCGGCGGTGCGCATCACCCATCTGCCGACGGGCGTCGTGGTCAGCCAGCAGGACGAGAAGAGCCAGCACAAGAACAAGGCGAAGGCCATGAAGATCCTGCGCGCCCGGCTGTACGACGCCGAGCGCCAGCGCCGCGACTCGGCGCGCGCCGCCGACCGCAAGGGCCAGGTCGGCAGCGGCGATCGCAGCGAGCGCATCCGGACCTACAATTTCCCGCAGAGCCGGGTTACCGACCATCGCATCAATCTCACCCTCTACAACCTCGCCGAGGTCATGGAAGGTCGTGGAATCGACGAGATCATCGATGCCTTGATCGCCGACGACGAGGCGGGTCGCCTGGCGGAGCTGGCGGCCTGACGGCGACCTACGACACCCTGCTGCGCGATGCGGCGACCGCGCTCAGCGCCGCCGGCATCGACAATGTGCGTTTCGAGGCCCGCCTCCTGCTCGCCCGGGCCGCCGGCCTGTCGGTCGAGCAGCTGGTGGCGCGCGGCGCCGAGCCTGCCCCCGAGACTATCGTTGCCGGCCTTCGCGCGCTGACCGCCCGGCGTGTCCGCCGCGAGCCCATGGCCTACATCCTGGGCGAACGCGAGTTCTGGGGGCTGCCTTTCGAGGTGTCGCCGGCGGTGCTGGTGCCACGCCCCGACAGCGAGACCTTGATCGAGGCCGCCCTGTCGCTGATGCCGCTGCGCACGCGGCCGTGGCGCCTGCTCGATCTTGGTGTGGGGTCGGGCTGCCTGCTGCTCACCCTGTTGCGCGAGTACCCCAATGCAATCGGGATCGGCCTGGATGTTTCGGAAGCCGCGCTGGGTGTCGCCGAAAGCAACGCTCTGGCCCTGGGCGTCGCCGCGCGGACGCGGCTGCTCAGCGGTGACTGGCGTCAGCCTGGTTGGGAGCGGTCTCTCGCGGGGCCGTTCGATTTGATCGTCTCCAACCCGCCCTATATCGAGGCCTCGACCATCGATCGGCTGATGCCCGAGGTTGCCCGCTTCGAGCCGCGCGAGGCGCTCGATGGTGGCCCGGATGGCCTTGCCGCCTATCGCAGGATTGCCGCAGCCGTCGCCACGCTCGTCGCTCCTGGAGGTCATGTGCTGGTCGAGGTGGGGGAAGGCCAAGCTGTTGAGATATCTAGAATTTTCGAGATGGCCGGGCTCGCCGTCAGGGCTCTCAGGAAGGACCTGGCGGGTATCGACAGGGTCGTGCACGCCCAGCAATAAAAGGTTGGCAACCGGGACGAATGAGACTACGTTCCTTTTGCCCCTTGGGGGGGCTTGGCCCGGACTGAGTGGTGGTCTCGGGCGATTAATCCCTCTGAATATCAGCCGTGACGGCGCCCAGGAAGGGCAGAGGGTCGCGAAAAACAACAACCCGTCCGGCATGTAGATTGGCCTTAGGTTTATGAGACCAAACAATCGTCAGCGGTCGCGCGGCGGTCGCAGTGGTGGTGGTGGCGGCGGCGGCGGTGGCGGCGGTCATCATCACAAGCCGCATCACAACCCCAACCGCCCGCCCAATCGCAACCAGATCTTCGACAGCAGCGGCCCCGATGTCCGGGTCCGCGGCAATGCCCATCAGGTGTTCGACAAGTACCAGGCGCTGGCACGAGAAGCGGCGGCGTCGGGCGATCGGATCATGGCGGAGGCGTACTGGCAGTACGCCGATCACTATTTTCGCATGATCCAGTCGATGGGTGGCTTCGTCCAGCGCAACAACCAGGGCTGGGGCGACGGTGCCGGTGGCGAGGACGGTCAGGCGAACCCTCAGCAACAGCAGCAGGGGCAGCCGGGCGGTCAGCCGCAACAAGCCAATGGCAATGGGCACGGCCAGGGCGAACGCCACGCCGATCGCGAGGACCACAGCGAGCCCGAGCCCGGTCTCGGGGGGGTGGCCTTCCTGCAGAATGGCCGCAACGCCTCGTCGGACGATGATCCCGCTTCGGACGATCAACCCGATGTGCCGGAGTACACCCCGGCGGCGGGCCGCCGCGGCTGATCCTTCGGCAGCTGTGCCACAGCGGCGGGCTGGTGCAGGGCCGACAAGGCGGCACACGGCCAGACAGAACGCGGCCCAGAAGCACGTGACCCGGACAGCGCATGGCCAGACCGGGCGTCGGCCAGCGTGTGCCCTGATCCCGAACCTTGGCCTGATGGCCTGGATGTGAATCAGGGTCGGTGCGACGAAGCCCAGAGCGGTAAACGCGAGGCCGACCAGGCCGAGGCCGCCTGATGCCACCGCCAGCGACATGACCGTGGTCAGCGCCGCAGCTCCGGCCAGGACGATCGCGAGCTGGAAGGCCGCCGAGGCGTACTCGAACATGTGGTAGGCGCCGCGAGCGTGCTCGCGCATGGCTTCGTGTGCCCTGGCTCGCGCGGCGAGTTCCTTGCGGCCCTCGCCGGTTTCCGGCTCGGTGTCGTAGCGCTCTTGTTCGAACCGTCGACGTGGCCGTGTCCACCGGACATGGATAGCTCCCCTTGCCTGGCGACCCATGACCAGGGCCGGGGTTCCTAGCCGAACATCGTCCCATCTCAAAGCCATAGGACAATTACGGTATTGCCCTGTGGCCGGCGCCTCCCCATATCGCGCCCAGGATGCCTCCCAGAGGGTCCGCTCTTTCGCCCGCCGCACGACGGGGGCGTGAAAAGAAAGGGTAGAGAGATGAATCAAGAGAAGTACACCGAGCGCATGCGGGGCTTCCTGCAGAGCGCCCAGATGCTGGCCCTGCGTGAAGGCCACCAGCGGCTCGTTCCCGACCACATCCTGAAGGTCCTGCTCGACGACCCGGAGGGCCTCGCGGCCAACCTGATCCAGTCGGCCGGCGGCGACTCGCGCGCGGTTCACCGAGCGGTCGAAGCGAGCCTCGCCAAGCAGCCCAAGGTCGAGGGTGGTGGCGCCGGCCAAGTCTACATGGCCCCCGAGACGGCTCGGGTCTTCGACCAGGCCGAGGCGATCTCCGAGAAGGCGGGCGACTCGTTCGTCACCGTGGAGCGCATGCTGATGGCCCTGGCGCTCGCCAAGGGGACCGATGCGGCCGATGCGCTGACCAAGGGCAACGTCAAGCCGCAGGTGCTCGAGACGGCGATCCAGGGGCTGCGCAAGGGCCGCACCGCCGATTCGGCATCGGCCGAGGACAGCTACGAGGCGCTGAAGAAGTATGCCCGCGACCTCACGCAGGTGGCGCGCGAGGGCAAGCTCGATCCGGTGATCGGCCGCGACGAGGAGATCCGCCGCACCATCCAGGTGCTGAGCCGGCGCACCAAGAACAACCCGGTGCTGATCGGTGAGCCCGGCGTCGGCAAGACCGCCATCGCCGAAGGGCTGGCGCTGCGCATCGTCAACGACGACGTGCCGGAATCGCTCAAGAACAAGAAGCTGATGGCGCTCGATCTCGGCGCCATGGTCGCCGGCGCCAAGTATCGCGGCGAGTTCGAGGAGCGGCTGAAGGCCGTGCTGTCGGAGATCGCCTCGGCCGAGGGCGACATCATCGTCTTCATCGACGAGCTGCACACCCTGATCGGCGCCGGCAAGGCCGATGGCGCGATGGACGCCTCCAACATGCTGAAGCCCGCGCTGGCGCGCGGCGAGCTGCACTGCGTGGGCGCCACGACGCTCGACGAGTACCGCAAGCACATCGAGAAGGATGCCGCCCTGGCGCGTCGGTTCCAGCCGGTGTTCGTCGCCGAGCCGACGGTCGAGGACACGATCTCGATCCTGCGCGGGTTGAAGGAGAAGTACGAGCTGCACCACGGCGTGCGCATCGCCGATGCCGCGATCGTGGCGGCGGCGACGCTCTCCAACCGCTACATCGCCGACCGGTTCCTGCCCGACAAGGCGATCGACCTGATGGACGAGGCGGCGAGCCGCATCCGCATGCAGGTCGACAGCAAGCCCGAGGCGCTCGACGAGCTCGACCGGCGCATCATCCAGCTCAAGATCGAGCGGGAGGCGCTCAGGAAGGAAAGCGACGACGCCTCGCGCGACCGGCTCTCTCGCCTCGAGAAGGAGCTGTCGGGCCTCGAGGAGAAGTCGGCCGAGCTGACCGCGCAATGGAAGTCGGCCAAGGACAAGCTGGCCGATTCGCAGAAGCTCAAGGAGCAGCTCGACAAGGCGCGCTCCGAGCTCGAGATCGCGCAGCGCCGCGGCGAGCTCGCCAAGGCGGGCGAGATCGCCTACGGCGTGATCCCCGACCTCGAGAAGAAGCTCAAGGAAGCCGAGGGCCATGCCGTGCAGGGCGGCAAGGGCGTCAAGGAAGAGGTCATGCCCGAGGACATCGCCGCCGTGGTGTCGCGCTGGACCGGCGTGCCGGTCGACAAGATGCTGGAGGGCGAGCGCGCCAAGCTCCTGCACATGGAGGAGCAGGTCCACAAGCGGGTGGTCGGCCAGGACGAGGCCGTGCGGGCGGTGGCCGACGCAGTACGCCGCGCGCGCGCCGGCCTGCAGGATCCCAACCGGCCGATCGGCTCGTTCCTGTTCCTCGGCCCGACGGGTGTCGGCAAGACCGAGCTCACCAAGGCGATCGCCGAGTTCCTGTTCGACGACGACCAGGCGATGGTGCGCATCGACATGAGCGAGTTCATGGAGAAGCACTCCGTCAGCCGCCTGATCGGCGCGCCGCCGGGCTATGTCGGCTACGACGAGGGCGGCGTGCTGACCGAGGCGG
The DNA here is from genome assembly GCA_022844015.1 of Reyranella sp. Classification (GTDB taxonomy): domain Bacteria; phylum Pseudomonadota; class Alphaproteobacteria; order Reyranellales; family Reyranellaceae; genus Reyranella. The sequence continues at coordinate 13,908 of JALHMO010000165.1, forward strand.
TCCGTCGCCGGCCGTACCAGGTGATCCTGTTCGACGAGGTCGAGAAGGCGCATCCGGACGTGTTCAACGTCCTGTTGCAGGTGCTCGACGACGGTCGCCTGACCGACGGCCAGGGACGCACGGTCGACTTCAAGAACACCCTGATCGTGCTGACCTCCAACCTCGGCAGCGCGCATCTCGCGGCGCTGCGCGACGGCGAATCGGCCGAGTCGGTGCGCGAGCAGGTGATGGAGGAGGTGCGCCGTGCCTTCCGGCCGGAGTTCCTCAACCGGCTCGACGAGATCCTGCTGTTCAACCGGCTGAGCCGGGCGCACATGACCGACATCGTCGAGATCCAGCTGGGCCGCCTGCGCAAGCTGCTGGCCGATCGCAAGATCGAGCTGTCGTTCGACAGCAAGGCGCTGCAGTGGCTCGCCAACCGCGGCTACGATCCGGTCTACGGTGCGCGGCCGCTCAAGCGGGTGATCCAGCACAGCCTGCAGAACCCGCTGGCGACGCTGATCCTCGAGGGCCGCATCAATGACGGCGAGACCGTCGATGTCACGGTCGAGAATGGCGAGCTGATGGTCGGCGGCCAGCGCGTGCTGAGCGAAGCGGCCGACTGACGGCGCTCAGCGATCGGCCCACGAGCCAGGAGCTCGTGGGCCGGGCACTCTCGAAGGTCCATCGGCGGGCTCGGGATCATGTCGCCGGGCGCGCTGGGGAGCCCTCCGTCTTGATCACTATTCGACGACGCTACACGGCTTGTTGGTGGCGCCCCCTGCGGTGTCGCAGAACACGATCGACCTGCCCTTCTGCAGGATCAGCCACGTGCCTGATGCCGTCTTCACCTCGTAGCCCTCCCTCACCGCATCGGTGAGGGTCTTGGCCACGGCCGGGAACGAAAGCGCGCCCGAGAGCACGATAGCCACAGCAATCTTCATCATCGATCACCCCTCGATGTCGACTGTCCGTCGACCGCCGTGATGGCAACCCGACGGCGAGCCCGCTGTCAATGCGTTGAAGAGCAATCACGCTCTATTCGTCGCGCTTGACGATCTGCGCGCTCGTCGTCGGCTTGGGTTTCGGCTTGAGATCGGCCGCCATCGGCGCGTGTTTCATCTGGTTGACGTACTGGCGCGCGAGTGCCTGAAACCGGCCGGCGTCCTTGCCCGCAACCATGGCGCGCATGGCGAACTTTTGCGTCAGTGGGTTGACGTGCTTGCCGCCGCGCAGGAACTCGTAGTGCAGGTGCGGGCCGGTAGACAGGCCGGTCGAGCCGACGAAGCCGATCACCTGGCCTTGGCGCACCATCGCGCCCGGCTTGATGCCCGGGCCGATGCGCGACATGTGGGCGTAGGCGGTCGCGACGTCGTGGGTGTGCTGCAACTTCACGTAGTTGCCGTAGCCGCCGTTGGGGCCGGCCATCACCACCTTGCCGTTGCCCGCCGCCAGGATCGGCGTGCCGCTCGCGGCGGCGAAGTCGACGCCGGCGTGCATGGCGCTGAAGCCCAGGATCGGATGCTCGCGCATGCCGAAGCGGGAGGTTACGCGCGACGTATCCATCGGCGTGCGCAGGAAGGAGCGGACGACACTCTCGCCTTGCCGGTTGAAGAAGCCTTCTGCGCCACCCTGTGGGCGGAAGCGGATCACCGTCACGGTGCGTTTCAGCAGGCGCCATTCGCCGGCGAGCAGACGGCCTGGGTGCGTGACATGACCGTCCGAGGTAACCCGCTGCTCGAGCAGCACGGTGAACCTCTGGCCCTCCTTGATCTCGCGCTGGAAGTCGATGTCGAAGGCGAGGGCGCGCACGAACTCGGTCATCGCTGCGGCCGGGACGCCCGCCTTCGCGCCGCTTTGCATCAGCGGGCCCTTGCGCTCGCCCTCGATGCGAACCACGCGCGGGCTGACCTTGTAGACCTTCTCCTCGGCGTCGTAGCTGGCGTCGTCCTGTCGGGTGATGATGTACTCGCGCTCGGGTTGCGGCCGGACCGAGAGCGACAGCACGCGCGGGGCGTCGGGCCGCTCCGGCAGGGTCTGCATCGAGAGCTGGATCGCCTCGCCGATGGCAAGCCGCTTCTTGCCGAGCAGGCCCTGAAGCTTCTGCGCGATCTGCCTGCGTTCGGCTTCCGGCACGTCGATGTCGGCCAGCATCTTCTCGACCGTATCGCCGCGTTCCAGGCGCAGGGTGAGCTCGTATCGCTCGCTCGCCGGCGGATCGGGCTCGGTTTGCGGCTCCGGCGGCTTCAGGCGGAACCCCGACAGCTCCTCCGCCTTGAAGGGTGGGGCCGGCTCGACAGCCGGCGGCACGATGGTGGCGGGGGGGAGAGCCGGAGGTGGCACCGGTGCCCGAGCCGGAACCTGAGCCTGGGATTGGGCCGGACCGGGCGCGCCCGGCGGACCGGCAGCCGGGAGGCCTGGCGTATTGGCGACCGGATCGGCCTTCGGGGCAGGCGACGGCGGGGCGCCTCTGTGGAAAAGTGCGTATCCACCGGCCGCCAGAGCGACCGCGCCGAGCGCGAGCAGGACCCGCCGGAAGGCCCAGGAAGCGAGCTTTCCGGGGCTTTTCGAGGGGTCCGACGGAGAGGGGGAATCCGTCATGACCATTGACCTATGTGGACCCGGTGAGCCGGGTCTCGAGCTTGGGTTTGGTGTCCTGTTTTGGTGAATCTATCCTCAATCGAGGATCAACGCGAACCGCTACATATTGATGATCGAGTGCCGGATTTTGCTCGATTCCACAATAGGTTCGACAGCCTTCCGGGCACCTCCGGACGGTCCGTAAGACGTTTGCAATTTTCGGTTTGACACCCGGAAGGGCCCCCCATATAAGCGCGGCTCCCACGGCGAACGGGGTGTACCGAAAACGTCGCGCGTAATTGCGACGAAGGGTTCTTCGACCCAATCGGTTCCCGGTCTGCCAAGGGTCTCGGCCTCAGGGTCGTGCGTTCTATGCATCGTCTGTTTGGAAAGGGATACGCCAGCGGCGGCGGGCGTTTGCACCATCGGTGCGAATGTTTCTGCCGTCGCTAGTTCGAAGTTCGGCCGGGCTCGATGCAAGTCAGGTCAGGCCGGACAAAGTAATCTAGTGACGGGATCTCGCCTCTCCTTCGGGGGAGGCACGTTAAACTTGAGAGTTTGATCCTGGCTCAGAACGAACGCTGGCGGCAGGCTTAACACATGCAAGTCGAACGCGTGTAGCAATACACGAGTGGCGCACGGGTGAGTAACGCGTGG
>JALHMO010000166.1 GCA_022844015.1 Reyranella sp.
TCAAATCGCTCAATATTCGATACCACCGCTTCCACCCGGCCTGGAACTACACCATCCGGCCGAAAATCAAACACTCAACCTCGTGAAGATCGAAGCGTTTATTTTGTCACAGACCCTAAGGCCGAGTTTATCGAGCAGAACATTCCCGCGGGCTACTTCGGCGAGCCTCACGACATTGGGCATCTCGTGGCTTTTCTCGCTTCGCCGCTCGCCCGCTATGTCAATGGTGCGGCGATCCCGGTCGATGGAGGGGCGGTGCGTCGAGTGTAGGGATTAGGCGCCGTGTCCCAAATCCCCTCCCGAGAGGGCCAACGGTGATGACTGCGATCGGAAACATTCATTTCTGTTTCTGGATCGTTGGCATTAGTGGTTGCCGTTCAAGGCGATAGGCGAATGGAAAATCAAATGTCGATCGGATCGAAGCCATATTCCCCCCGACCATTTAGAGTCGCGGTGCCGGATGCGACACTCGTGGATTTGAGGAAACGGCTGCGGCAAGTTCGCTGGCCCGACGAGGCCGCGCCGGGATGGGACTACGGCGTCGACCTGCAGTATCTCAGGTCGTTCGTCGACTTTTGGCGCGACGAGTACGATTGGCGTGTTCATGAAGCGGCGCTGAACGAACTTGCTCAATACACGGTGGAGATCGACTCGATCGACCTTCACTACATTCACGTCGAGGGGAAGGGTCTCGATCCGATGCCGTTGCTGCTAACGCACGGTTGGCCAAGCTCGTTCGCAGATTTTCGCAGGATCATTCCAATGCTGACGGATCCTGCAAGCTTTGGTGGGGATCCGAGCGACGCCTTCACGGTCGTCGCTCCGTCGATGCCCGGGCATGGTTTCTCATTCAAACCAAACCAGCGTCGTTTCAGCATTCCTGAGATCAGCGATACGTTCGCAAAGTTGATGGTCGATGTGCTCGGCTATAGGACCTTCGGTTCTCAGGGCGGAGATTGGGGAGCGTTCGTGAGCTCGCGGCTTGCTTATGCGTATCCGCAGAGCGTGCGCGGTATCCAGATTTCACTTCTGACGATCCCGCGCGAGCGTCCGGCGGTTGATGCTCCTACGCATGAAGAGAGCGAGTACTTCGAGCAGCTTGCGGGCTGGCTGAAGAAAGAAACCGGTTACATCCAGATCATGGGTACTAAGCCGCAAACGCTGGCGTACGCGCTGTCCGATTCACCGGTGGGGCTTGCCGCATGGATTCTAGAAAAATTTCGCTCCTGGACCGATTGTGACGGCAACGCCGATGCTTGGCTTGGCCGTGACGTGCTCGCAACCAATATCATGTTGTATTGGGCGACGGGCGCGATTGGATCGAGCTTCTGGCCGTACTATGCGCGGCTCCATGGTCCATGGATGATGCCACCAGGCGAACGTATTCAAGTGCCTTGCGGATACGCGGAGTTTCCGAAGGAATTCCTGCGTCCGCCGCGCTCGCTTGCCGAGCGCATGTACGGAAATATCACCCGCTGGAGCAAGATGGAGCGCGGTGGCCATTTCCCCGCTCTGGAGCAACCCGAGGCACTAGCGAAGGAAATTCGCGAATTCTTCAGGACCGTCCGCTGATCAGATGTCGCGATATGCTCAGGCCGATCGACACAACGTAAACTGCCGTCGATAGGCATTCGGAGTCGTGCCGAGCCGTGTCCGGAAGTGATGGCGCAGCGTTGCCGACGAGCCGAGCCCGATCGCCGCCGCGATGTCTTCGAGCGCGGCTGCTGGCTCCGTTTCGAGGAGGACTTTGGCGCGCGTCAGCCGTTCCCGCAGCACCCACTCGCCGGGGCCCAGTCCTGTCGTCTCGTGGAATCGGCGTTGCAGGGTGCGCGGGCTCATGCCCGCACGGCGGGCCAAGGTCTCGATAGAAAGATCCTGCGGCAGCCGCTCTCGCATCCAATCGAGCAACGGGCTCAACCGCGTACTCTCGCGGGTGCGCGCAACAGGCGCCTGGATGAACTGCGCTTGCCCGCCGTCACGGTGCGGGGGCACCACCAGCCGCCGCGCCACGCTGTTCGCGGCTTCCGCGCCATAGTCCTTGCGAATGATGTGCAGACAGAGGTCTATGCCGGCTGCACTGCCCGCCGCCGTCAACACATCCTCCTCATCGACATAAAGCACGTTCGGCATCAGCGTCACTGCGGGGTGCAAAGCCCGGATCGTCTCGACGTAGCGCCAGTGTGTCGTCGCACGGCGGCCGTCGAGCAAGCCGGTCGCAGCAGCAACCCGTACACCCGAACAAAGCGAGACCAGACGCGCGCCCTTGGCATGCGCTTTCCGCAGCGCGGCGACGAGCGTCTCGGGCACCGGTGCATCGATCGATCGCCAGCCAGGAATGACGATGAGATCGGCGTCGTTGAGCAGGGATAGGCCGCCGTCGACCGTGACCGTCAGACCGCCCACCGCCCGCAACGGCCCGGGCTCGATGCTGGCGATGGCATGGCGATACCAATCGCGCCCCATCTCCGGCCGCGGCAACGCGAACACTTCGACGGCAACGCCGACCTCAAAGGTGCATAGCCCGTCGTAGGCGAGGGTAACGACTCGGGGCCCGGTCAAACGCACGCCGGCATCGGTCACGATGGCTCTCGGTGTAGTTGGCGTGATATTAACGAACTATGGCGATCGCGCCGCTGGTAGGCAAGGCGTCACTCTCGCACTCTGCGCCAGTCAGCCCTCACACTTGGGAGAATCCGCCATGACTAGCCGCGTCACCGAGATCCCTGCCGCACCCTCCGGTGAGGTTCACGCCTACTACACCCATCGCTTGAGCCGAGAGACCGATTGCCATGATGTCTACGCATCCATGAAGGCCGGCAAGGTGGACTTCGTCCTCGTCGACGTGCGCTCGGAAGAGAAGTACCGCGATGCCCACGTTCCCGGCGCCATCCATATGCTCGTTGGCAAGATGACTCGCAGCCGCCTCGAGGCATGGCCCCAGGATACCCTCTTCGTCGTCTACTGCGCCGGCCCGCACTGCAATGGCACCGACAAGGCCGCCCGCCGTCTCAGCGAGCTTGGACGCAATGTCAAAGTCATGATCGGCGGCATGACCGGCTGGGCCGACGAAGGCTACGCCTATGCGCAGGGCGCCGAGCCGGCCGCCGTTGCAGGCTTCGACGTCGCCGCGTGAACCGCGGGACGTCCACACAGGGCGTCCTGGCTTGCCTCCTGACCGTAGCGGTGTGCCTTGCATCCTTCTCCGGGGACACACTGACAGAGAGATGCTCCGAAAGCGCCATCGCGGCGAAGAGGTCCCGCCAGAACGCGGTCGAGTGGCGGCACGCCGGAGCCGTTCCAATCACGAATCTGCACCAGCCTGCGAGGAATGAGAATGCCGACAATTGCGATGCGCGACCCCATACCCGGCGACTGGACCGACTGGCACCGCATGTTGTCCGAGAATTGCGCGCACCTTGGCGTGTCGATGTCACAAGCCCATGACCGTGAACTGTGGCGCCGGATCATGGCTCCTGAACATCCCATGGGAGCGCTCGTTTGCGGCACGTCCGACCGCGACGGGACGCTGCTCGGTCTTGCACACTACGTCCTCCATCCGCACACATTCAGCTCGAAGATGGTCTGTTACCTTGAAGACCTGTGGGTCGAACCCGCTGCACGCCGGGCCGGCATAGGCCGGAGCCTCATTGAAGCCCTCGTCGCTCGTGGCAAAGAGCAAGATTGGAGTCGGCTCTACTGGCACACCGAGGCTGACAATGCGGCGGCGCGTACGCTGTATGACCGCATCGGGCGAGCCACCAACTGCGTCCGTTACGATATCGTCCTGCCATAGTCTGGCGAGGCGACATTCAAAGCCTTATTCTTATCCCTAACCGGAGAGTCTTTGTCCCGATGATTACCTCTCATTGTAGGCGCGGAGTGCGCCATGGCTGCGCAACGAGAGGCATCGGGCAGAGGACGGCCAGTTATGTGCCGACCGAGAGTTTGTCATGAAGGTCGTCGTCGTCGGAGGCGGTGTCGTCGGCCTGTCGACTGCCTACGCACTGCTCGAGGCAGGGAGCGATGTCACTGTGTTCGACGCTCAGGCGATCCCCAATCCAGCATCTGCCTCGTACGACCGAAGCAGGATGATGAGGTTACAATACGGACCGCAGAGGGGGTACGCCCACCTCGCCCATCGAGCGCTGACATCGTGGACAGACTTGGAACGGACGCTCGGCGTGCAGCTCTATCGTCCGACCGGCGTTTGCGTCTGGTCCGCCACGGCTGAGGCATGGACCTCGGCGACACGCGGAGCGCTCGGAGATGCAGGCATTGCATATGGAGAAGCCTGGCTCGACGGCCATGCTGGACGGGTTTTCAACCGCTCGGCTCTTCATCATGGTGTTCGTACGCAAGAAGGAGGGGTGCTACTGGCTGACCGGGCAGTGACCGCGTTGGCAGCTGCGGCAACCAGGAAAGGAGCACAATTACGGCCGGGACTCGCCGTGAGCGACGTAGACGCCGAGCGGGGAATCGTCCGGACCGCGACCGGTATCGTCGAGGCCGATGCAGTGGTCATAGCCGTCGGGGCCTGGACGTCGAAGCTCCTTCGCAGCTTTGACCGCCGCGTTACACCGATCCGGTCGGTCGTCGCCTACGTCATGCCGCCGGACGAACTTGCCGCCGACTGGGCGGCATCGCCGTGCACAATGATCGAAACCCGAGAATCGATGCTGTACGCGCTGCCGCCGATTCCGGAGGCGCCCCTGAAGCTCGCGGGGACCGCCAATCTGCGGCAGGCCGACCCGGATCGGCCCGAGCCGGTGACACCGCAGGAAGCGCAAGCGGTGCTCGAGGCGTTTCGGCCGTACCTGCCGAACATCGAGCGTTACCGCGTCGTCGACACGGCGATGGGTTGCTACGCGGATCCGCCGGACAAGACCTTTATCATCGAACGGCAAGGCCGCGCGGTCATCGTTTCCGGGTGCGGCGGTCGCATGTTCAAGTTCGGGCCATTGTTGGGGATGGAGATCGCTGCCGTCCTTGCCGGCAAAGCTTCCGCGGCCACGCTCGACCATTGGGGTAGGCCCTTGGATGGTCTCTGAAGGCTGGTCCAGGCGAGCTCATGCTCTTCTGCTGGGAGCGCGCCACTCCTGTGGCGCAATCTTTGTCGATCACACCGACCATGAGCGCCACAGGAGTGGCGCGCTCCCAGCAGAAGAGAATGACCTACCTCAACGCCCCCGCCACCAGCTCGGCGATCAGGCGGTTGCCCGTGTTGTTCATGTGCCAGAGACCGTAGAGCCGGCGGGGCTGCGGCGCGGTGCCGAGGGCGGAAAAGCTGTCGATCGTCGCGAGGCCGTTCTTCTCGGCGCAGGCGAGCAGGCCGCCGGTCAGGCGGCGCTGCTCGGCGGCGAAGGCCGGGTCGTCGAACACCACGGGGTCGTACTCGGCGAGAAGCAGCACGCGGGCGCCGCTCTGCTTCTGCAGCTCGGCCAGCCGTGCCGTCAGCTGGCAGGAGATCAATTCGCCGACGCCGGGCGCGTGCACGCGGATGTGGTCGCCGAACCAGTCATGCAGCAGGTCGAGGCGGCGCAGAATAAAGTCGAACAGGTAGGAGTAGCCCAGCGACTTCTGCCAGAACGTGAGGGTGGCCCAGGGATCGGCGCGCGGTGAAACCGGCACGCCGCGCAGCTCGAGCTTGCCGCCCTCCATCACGAACCACGGCTTGTCGGCGCTCCACAGTCGGCGCATCTCGGTGCGCCTGATGTCGTCGGCGATGAAGGCGACGACGATGTCGGCGGGCTTGTCGCGCGCGGCGAGCCGCTCGGCGCGCAGCACGATCTGGTCGAAGCCGTAACCGCTCACGCCGCCGTTCAGCACGCGGCGTCCGGTGATCTGCTGCAGCTGCGCCGGCCAGGTCTCGGCATCGGTCACCTCGTCGCCAAAGGTGAAGGAATCGCCCACCGCGAGGATCGCTGGGCCCGACGCGGCGGCGTGGTCGCCGGTGCGGCGCAGGCCGCCGGCATCGATGATTATGCCGGCCGCCGTGTAGTGCGACCGCGGCACGTAGCCCAGCCGCTCGTCGTGCGCATAGCGGCCGGCGTCGCGCTCTGCCAGCACGGTGCGCGCATCGAGCACGAAGTTCGACCAGGCGAACAGGTAACCCCAGGTGGTGGCGCGCAGGCCGAGCTCGAGCACGACCAGCCCGACCACGATCGAGAGCAGGACGAGGCCGGCGCGGCGAAGGGGCTCGCGCATCAGCGTGCGCTCTTCTCATTCTCCTCCCCAGCCTTGCTGGGGAAGTGTCGGCGTCTTACGCCGACCGAGGGGTCATGGTCTTCCGGACCGCGAGCCTCCCGCTCGCTAATACCGCCATGAGCGAGCGGGACTCTCGCGGTCCGGAAGACGATGAACCATGACCCTTCCGTCGCCGTATGACGACCACGCCTGAGGCTTTTGGCCGCCTGCGGCCAGAATGCAGACCCCAGCGGAGCTGGGGAGGCATGTGAGAGGCGTCCCTTGAAATGACAGGATTGCTCTGTAGGACGTTGCGCGGCGGGCTCAATCATCGTAGCGGCAGGGAAAGAAAGGGGATCAGCATGACGCCCGGCGCGCGGGTTGCGGCCACCATAGAGCTTCTCGACGAGATCGTCAGTCGGCCAGAGCGGCCGGCCGACGGCATCGCCAATGCCTACTTCCGTGCGCGCCGCTTCATCGGCGGCGGCGATCGCCGCGCCGTGTCCGAGCGCGTGTGGGCGATCCTGCGACGCTGGGGGCAGCTCCGCTGGTGGCTCAAGCGCACGGGGCATCCCGACAACTCGTCCCGCGCACCCAACATTGCTCGTGCGATCGTGTCGGCCGAGCTGCTGCTCATCGACGGCCTCGCGCTCGCTGACGTCGCCGCGATGTTCGACGGCGGCCGCTATCGCCCGGCGCCTCTCGACGAGGCCGAGTTCCGCGCGCTGCGCCAGATGGAGGGCCATTCGCTCGCCCATCCCGAGCAGCCCGACTGGGTCCGACTCAACGTGCAGGAATGGGTGGCGCCCCATCTCAAGGAAGCCTACGGCGAGGCGTGGGGCCGCGAGATCGCCGCGCTCGATGCACCGCCGCCGGTCGACCTGCGCGTCAACCGCCTCAAGGCGACGCCGGCCGAGGCGCGCTCGGCGCTGCAGCGCGAGGGCATCGAGACCAAGCCGATGCGCTACGCTGTGAACGGCCTGCGCCTCGAGCGCCGCCTCTCCGTCGTCGCCGGCCCGGCCTTCCAGGAGGGGCTGGTCGAGATCCAGGACGAGGGCTCCCAGCTCGTCGCCGCCCTGGTCGATGGCCAGCCCGGCATGCAGGTGATGGATTACTGCGCCGGCGCCGGCGGCAAGACGCTAGCCATCGCCGCCGGCATGAACAACAAGGGCCGTGTCGTCGCCATGGACGTGCTGGAGACGCGGCTCGACCGCTCGGCCCAGCGCCTGCGCCGCGCCGGCGCACACAATGTCGAGCGCCGCGCGATCGACGGCGACAATCGCAAGTGGCTGAAGCGCCAGGGCGGCGCCTTCGACCGCGTGCTGGTCGATGCGCCGTGCACGGGCACCGGCACGTGGCGGCGCAATCCCGACGGCCGCTGGACCTTGCGGCCCGAGGATCTCGCCGAGCTGGTGCCCAAGCAGGCCGCCATCCTCGACGCCGCGCAGCGCCTGGTGAAGGTCGGCGGCGGGCTGGTCTACGCCACCTGCTCCGTTCTGCCGGCCGAGAACGAGCGCCAGGTCGAGGCCTTTCTGGCACGCCATCCCGAGTTCGCCGTCGTGCCGGTGGTCGACGTGTGGCGCGACGCGCTGGGCAGCGAGCCGCCGGCCGAGATCGCCGATGGCCCGTACCTGCGCCTCTCGCCGCTGCGTCACGGCACCGACGGGTTCTTCGCGGCGATGCTGGTCCGCCGTGCCGCGGCGGTGACGCCGGCCGGGTCGGCTGAGGAGGGGACCGAGGCCGGCCGGGAAGAGGTGGCCGACCCCGCGGAGGTAGAGCCAACGCCTGCCCGGGTGGAGGCGGCATGATCCGCATCCGCCGCGCCCAGAAGAAAGACGCCGCCGCGATTGGCCGCGTCCATGTGGAGACCTGGCAGGCGACCTACGCCGGCTTGCTGCCCGATGCGCTGCTCGCCGCCATGTCCGACGTGCGCCAGTCGGCGTGGTGGTCGCGCCTGCTCGACGATCCCGGCCAGGCCCGCGGCGTGTTCGTCGCCGACGACCAGGAGATGGGCGTGGTGGGCTTCGGCAGCTGCGGCCCGGTGCGCGATCCGCCCGAGGGCCTCGACGGCACCGAGACCCGGGTCGGCGAGGTCTACACGCTCTATGTCGAGCCGGATTTCCAGAACCTCGGCCTCGGTCGCCGCCTGCTCGACGCGTTGTTCCGCCAGCTGCGTGCCGACGGCAACGACACCGCCGTGCTGTGGATGCTGGCCGACAACCCGACGCGCTTTTTCTACGAAGGCATGGGCGGGGCGCGCTGCGGCGAGCGCATCGACACGATGGCCGGCAAGGACGTCGAGGAGGTCGCCTATGCTTGGCGCAACCTCGACGCTCCGCTGATTCGCCGCAAGCTCGCAGCGGAGGACTGACGTTCCATCCGCCTCGGCGGCGGCGCTGCCGAGGCGTCGGCCCCTGCACCTTGCGAAGCCGCAGCGTCTTGCGGCGCCGATATCATCCCGACCTAAACGGATCGACGACTCTCAACCGGCCGTCGAGCAACATCCCGTGCTGCATGTCCTCGGACCAGAGCGTCTCGCATTCGGCTCGCATCGCCGCCGAGGCGATCATGGCATCATAGGTCGAGAGGCCGTAGCGCTCCGCCAGGGCCAGCCCGTCCTCGTGCGTCTCGACCGTGACGGGGTGAACGATCAGCAGGCCACGCACCAGCGACAGGAACTCGTGCGTCTCGCTCCAGCCGAGCCGCATCTTGCGGCGGGCGACGTTGGCGATCTCGTTCAGTACCTGCACGCTGATCGATCCGCCCTGTGCCAGGACTTTCTCCGCCTTGTCGGCCTTGTCGGAATCTCCCGAGGCGATGTAGAGCAAGACGTTGCTGTCGAAGAAGCTAGCGGGCATTCGCCTCTTCCCGGTCGAACTTGAAGTCCGCCGGAAGGCGGCCGCGGAATGTACGCAAGCGCGCCAGCAGTTCCGCCCGGCCGGGCTTGCGGGCAATGCCGAAGCGACTCGCGTCGGAGACGTGGATCTCGATCTCGTCGCCTTCCTTCAGCCCGAGCGCCTCGACCACGGAGGCGGGAAGACGAACGGCCAAGCTGTTGCCCCATTTGGCCACCTGCATGCCGGTCTCCGTTAGATATACAGTTGTTACTTTGTATATCTAGATTGCTCACCAAGCAAGGCAGATCAGGTCAGTGTGCCGGGGCTGAGCCCAACGAGAAACAACAAGGCCCCGGCCAGTTTCATGCTCCGCCAGGGTCGGGTCGGCGGCCAGTGGCCAACTCCCATGAACATCGGGGCGGCCAAGGCCCCGATGTTCACCGCGCTCGACGAGTGCTTCAGCCGAGAGCGCGTCAGCCGCGGAACATGCCGCAAATCTTGTTGCCGTACGGATCGCGCAGATAGGCCAGGTAGAGCTTGCCCGCCGCGCCCTCGCGCCAACCCGGAGGCTCCTCGATGCTCTTGCCGCCGTTGGCGACGCCGGCATCGTGGAAGGCCTTCACCTTTTCCGCGCTGTCGCAGGCAAAGCCGATCGTGCCGCCGTTGGCATGCGTGGCCGCGTGGCCGTCGATCGGCTTGGTAAGCCCGAACATGCCGGTCGAGGTACGATAGAAGACCCGGCCCCTGGGATCGGTCTTGCCTTCCGGCACGCCGATGGCGCCGAGGACGGCGTCGTAGAACTTCTTCGAGGCGGGAACGTCGTCCGCGCCGACAAACACATGTGAGAACATCTGCATCCTCTCCCTGTCCGATCGGTGCCCGAGGGCCGGGGCGGCTCCGGGGCCACCGCAACACGACGGAGACCTGATACATCATTGCACCGGTGTTGGGATAGGCGGGAACGCGTTCCCTATCGCCGTGCAGGCCGTCGGGCACCGGCGGCACGCATGCACCGGATTCCGCCCGACTGTCACAGCCTGGCGACGCCGCATTGGGGGGCCGTCCGGCGGGCCGCAATGACGGGCCGTTCGCGCCGCCCTGGCCCCGGGCTTTGGGCTTGTTGATCCTGTCACCTTTCGCCGCCTCGGGCGTTGGGAGGGGACTGGAAAGAGGTAGCGTATGCGTGAGGCTCGCCCCACTCCCGCTGGCCATCGCACGGACTCCGGCTCGTCCTACTGGCAGCGACGGGCAAAGGAGGTGCATGCTGTCGCGGTCCTGATGCTCGACCCAGGCGCCAAGGCGACCATGCTCGATCTCGCCGCCATGTACCTGATGGCCCGCCGTGCCGAGGAGCGACGGGCCATTTTCGGCGCCCGGTTGGGTGTTTCTCTGCACCCTGGCGAGGCGGATTGACCAACGCCGGACGGCAGTTCCAGGATGTGTCCACACCACGGCCGAGTTGAAGCCCGGACCGGCGTTCCGTATATCGCCCCATGTCCGACCGTTTGCTGATCGTCGATTTCGGTTCCCAGGTCACCCAGCTCATCGCCCGCCGCCTGCGCGAGGCGGGAGTCTACTGCGAGATTCATCCCTACCAGCAGGTCGACCAAACCCGGCTGAAAGAGCTCGACCCCAAGGCCATCGTGCTTTCCGGCGGTCCTGCCTCGGTGATCGAGGGCGAGGCGCCGGCCGCCGACCCCGCCATCTTCGCCGCCAAGGTTCCCGTGCTGGGCATCTGCTACGGCGAGCAGACCATGGCCAAGGAGCTGGGCGGCACGGTCGAGGCCGGCCACCACCGCGAGTTCGGCCGCGCCGAGCTCGAGGTGACAGCGAAGTCGGCTCTGTTCGACGGCGTCTGGCAGCCCGGCGACAGGAAGCAAGTCTGGATGAGCCACGGTGACCGCGTCACCCGCCTGCCGCCCGGCTTCGGCATCATCGCGACCAGCGAGAATGCGCCGTTCGCCGCCATCGCCGACGAGCAGCGCAAGTTCTACGGCGTGCAGTTCCACCCCGAGGTGATGCACACGCCCGATGGCGCCAAGCTCTTGCGCAACTTCGCCCTCAACATCGCGGGCTTCAAGGGCGACTGGACGATGGCCGCCTTCAAGGACCGCGCCATTGCCCAGATCCGCAGCCAGGTCGGCAAGGGCCGGGTGATCTGCGGCCTGTCGGGCGGCGTCGACTCCTCGGTCGTGGCCGTGCTGCTGCACGAGGCGATCGGCGACCAGCTGCAGTGCGTGTTCGTCGATCACGGCCTCCTCAGGCTCGACGAGGCAGACCAGGTCGTCCGCCTGTTCCGCGACCACTACAACATCCCGCTGATCCACGCCGACGCCTCGGAGCAATTCCTGAAGGCGCTCGACGGCGTCACCGACCCCGAGCACAAGCGCAAGACGATCGGCGCGCTGTTCATCGACGTGTTCGAGGCCGAGGCGAAGAAGGTCGGCGGCGCCCAGTTCCTCGCCCAGGGCACGCTCTACCCCGACGTGATCGAATCGGTGTCGTTCACCGGCGGCCCGTCGGTGACCATCAAGAGCCATCACAATGTCGGCGGCCTGCCGGCCCGCATGAACATGAAGCTGGTCGAGCCCCTGCGCGAGCTGTTCAAGGACGAGGTGAGGGCGCTTGGGCGGGAGCTCGGCCTGCCGGCCGAGCTGGTGAACCGGCATCCGTTCCCGGGGCCGGGGCTTGCGATCCGCATTCCGGGTAACATCACGAAGGACAAGCTCGACCTGCTACGGAAGGTCGATGCGGTCTATCTCGACGAGATCCGCAAAGCAGGGCTGTACGACGATATCTGGCAGGCGTTCGCCGTGCTGCTACCGGTGCGCACGGTGGGCGTGATGGGGGACGGGCGGACGTACGATCAGGCGTGTGCGCTCAGGGCGGTGACGTCGACCGACGGGATGACGGCGGACTACTACCCGTTCGAGCACGCGTTCCTGGGGCGGGTGGCGAACCGGATCATCAACGAGGTGCGCGGGATCAACCGGGTGACGTACGATATCACGTCGAAGCCGCCTGGGACGATCGAGTGGGAATAATTTTTGCCCATCCGAGGCTATCCGAAACTTCGCCAGAATACGACGTAACCAACTGAAAAACAAAAATATTTCAGCCGAGACCTATCGAGAGCTATCGGTGGGCATCAAACGCGTCTGTCGTGCCCGCTGACGGACCCTGCCACCGTTGATCATCCGGAAAATCGAAAGTACCGTCATAGCGACCGAGGCTAATGACGGTACTTTTTTCAGCCTAACACGCTGAACATAAACAGATATTGCCGTCAAAAGCCTCCAAAAACCGCGTGACGGTACTTTTCCGCGAGGAGGCCCAGAATGTTGACGGATGCGGCACTTAAGTGCCTGAAACCAAAAGCCAAAATGTACAAGGTGACCGATCGTGACGGCATGTATGTGCGTGTCGCGCCGACAGGCGGCATCTCGTTCAGGCTCGACTATCGGCTGAACGGCAGGCGGGAGACCGTCCATCTCGGCAAGTACGCCCGAGATGGGATCTCGCTCGCCCGGGCGCGGGAATTGTGCCTGGACGCGAAACGCATGATCGCCGAGGGGCGGTCCCCCGCCATCGAGAAGCAGCGGGAGAAGCGCCGGATCAAGGAGGCCAAGAGCTTCGGCGAGTTCGGCGAGAAGTGGCTGACGGGCGCGCCCATGGCGGACAGCACGCGCGCCATGCGCCGCGCCATATTCGAGCGTGAACTCAAGCCGGTCTGGCAGAACCGTTTGCTGACCGAAATCACGCCTGATGACCTGCGCGCCCACTGCGCCAAGATCGTGGAACGGGGCGCGCCCGCGACGGCCATCCATGTGCGGGATATCCTGAAGCAGATCTACGCCTTCGCCATCCTCCACGGCGAGAAGGTCGCGAACCCGGCCGATGACGTTGGTCCGGCTTCGATTGCCACGTTCACGCCCAAGGACCGGGCGCTTTCGCCGACCGAGATCCGCATCATGCTCAAGCAACTGGAGCATGTCGCGACGCTGCCGACGATCCGGCTCGGCATGAAGCTCTACCTCCTCACCATGGTCCGGAAGAGCGAACTACAGGACGCGGTCTGGGATGAAGTCGATTTCGAAAACGCCGTCTGGACGATCCCGAAGGAGCGCATGAAGCGATCGAAGCCGCACAATGTCTACCTGTGCCGGCAGACCCTCGACATCATGATCGCGCTCAAGACCTGCGCCGGTAATTCCCGGTATCTGCTGCCTTCCCGCTACGATGCGGATGCGCCGATGTCGCGGGCGACCTTCAACCGGGTCACTTACGCTGTCGTCGAACAGGCCAAGAAGGAGGGGCTGCCGCTGGAGCCGTTCACCGTGCATGACCTGCGCCGCACGGGCTCGACGCTGCTCAATGAGCTGGGCTTCAACCGCGACTGGATCGAAAAGTGCCTGGCGCACGAGGACGGGCGTTCATCACGCGGCGTCTACAACAAGGCCGAATACGAGGTTCAGCGTCGCCACATGATGCAGGAATGGGCCGACACTGTCGATGCCTGGGTCGAGGGGCGGAAGTATGTTCCGACGCTGCTGCCGACAGTCATGCCGTCTATCACGCTCGATCCTGCCCTTTGACTGGGCGGGACTTGCGCTTGGTGACGTCGGGATGCTGTGCGCGAGGGATTGGCTTCGCGCGCCGCGCCAGCAACCAGGCGTGGACCTCGGCGAGGTCCCAGACGATGCAGCGCGGCGACAGCGCGAAGCGGCGTGGGAATTCGCCGCGCTGCTCCATCTCGTAGATTGTGCTGTCGGCCAGGGGCACCATCTCGCGCAGTTGGTGCCGCCGGATGGTCTTCCTGATCTCCAAAGGCTCGCTCTGACCCATACCCAATCTCCTTAGCGGCTGTCGCTGGCGATTGAGAACGATAGGTGCCGATGCCGGAAGTCCCTCCCGAGTGGCGTGCGGCAATTTCGGGCTCTGGCGTAGAAATCGGCGGGTCATTTTCAGTCCTGACAGCGCGGCCGGACATCCGTCAGCCCACAGAATCTGCACGACTCGCCGCACCCGTTCCGCGCCATAATTGCGCTGTTCAGATCACGCACCATTTACTGCTTGCACCGGCGAGATGCGATCCGGAAGTCCGCTAGCGACGTAACAACAGTCGAATGTGTGACACTTAAGGATTTCGTGGGCGGCGGTAGCGAGGAGACGGAGAAGAACCATAATCTGATCGGAACAGTTCTCGGGGGCTGACGGGGCTACGTTTGCAAAGACCTTTGCATCATGGGGAACCATCGTGCCGAGATCGAAGATCGAGCTACGCCATGTGCGTTACATCATCGCCGCTGCGGAAAGCGGCAGCTTCCGGCGCGCGGCGCAAGATCTCGGCGTCGAGCAGTCGGCGATCAGCCGCCGCATCCGGGATGTCGAGGATGAGATCGGCGCACAGCTGTTCCGCCGTCATCCTGCCGGCGTCGACCTGACGGACATCGGCAAACAATTCCTGAATCAGGCCGCCCCTGGGGCTCGCCAGATCGGATCGGCGCTCGACGGCGCAAGAACGGTGGCGAACAGAGGACGGCATCTTCGGATCGGCGTGTTCGGGCCTCTGACCATGGGCTTTCTGTCTGAGCTCTTCGGGGCCTTTCGGGGTGATCGCCCGGGGGTCAAGCTGCGTTTCAGCGAGGGCAGCTGTCCCGAACTTATCGCGGCGGTGCGGCGGGGGCAGCTTGATGTCGGTGTCGTCGCCGAAGCATCGCCCGGGAAGGGCTTTGACGTGACGCATTTGTGGGCCGAGCCCGTGTACGCGGCATTGCCGGACGGCGACCCACTCGCCGATCAGAAGGCGCTCCGGTGGGATGACCTGCGTGATCGGCACTTTGTGGTGACTGATTTACCGACCGGCGATTTCGCGAAGGGTTACCTGATGCGAAACCTCCAGACTTCGCCCGGAGACCTCCAGATCGAGCAATTGTCCGTCACTCGGGAATCTCTGATGCAGATCGTCGCGCATGGGGACGGCGTCACCATCGCAGGCAGCGCGCATGTCCGTCACGGTCTGCCAGGCATTGCTTTTCGCCTGATCGAGGATGCTGTTCTCCGCTATGGTGCTGTCCACCCGCGAGGGGCGCTCCATCGGAACCTCGAGCGCCTGCTGGCGCTGGCAAAGTCTTTCTCGGAGCGAGATGACGCTTGGTTCGCCCGGCAACGGCTCATGCGCCCTGAGCATCTGCGCGTGCCGCACGTTGACTGCCATCGCGGCGCGCGCGGGCGAACCCCCGATCGGTTGCAATGAAGCGCTCGAGCATGGGCACAATCAGCTTCGTCGGGTCGCCGATGGTCTGGCTTTGTTCGCGGCCGAGTGCTGCGGCGTAGGCGACGAGGTCCCGATGCAGCGGCGCAGGGAGTTCAATCGTCACCTTGACCGGCTTGTCGTCGATGATCGGGCCGAGCTTCAGCTTGGTCATCACAACCCTCCATAAGGTTCGAGCACGAGGTCGCGGGTAACGATGACGCGCACGGGGAACCCCGGTCTGATCGTCAGGGTCGGCGCGACATTGAGTTGCCGACGGATGATCTGCTGGCCTGCGTCGTTGATGGTGTCCTGCCCGCCGTTGCGGATCGCGCGGAGCAGCCGATCCTGATCGTCAACGGCGAGTTCGGCGCCGACCGACAGCAGTGTCGACAGGCCGGCAGCCTTGGCGAGATCCCACCAGTGATAGTCGACGCCATCTTGGAGACCCGCATAGCCTTGCGCGTCGGCTCCGGGTTGACGTTCCAGGACGATCGAACGGCCATTCGGGAGGATGAGCCGCTTCCAGACGAGCAGCACCCGGCGCTGACCGAAGCCGACATCGTTGCTGTACTCGCCGATCAGCCGCGTGCCCTGTGGGACGAGCAGGATGCGCCCGGTCGGGCTGTCGTAGACATGCTCCGTGACCTGCGCAGTGATCTGGCCCGGCAGGTCGGATCGGATGCCGGTGATGAGGGCCGCGGCGATGACGGCGCCGGTCTGAAGCACATAGGGCGATGCAGGACCCATCACGCGATCTGGCGAGACCGTGCGGCGGTCCACGCCCGCATTCAGGAACGCGAGCTGGCGATCCTGCGCCGTCGCTGCCCCCGGCTGGCCCGGAAGACCTAGCCCAGACAGGCTCGGGCTGCCTGGTCCGCCAGCTGTCGCAATCGGAGCTGCGACGCGCGCCTCCGTCTGAAAAAAGACGCGGCTCGTTCGGGCAGCTTCTTCTTCCGCGCGCCTGCGCTGCTCAACCGGATCGACGGTGGGCGCTGCCGCCATCGGCGGCGTGACGGGCTGGCCACGATTCTGCGCATCGAGGATGGGTCGCCCCAGATCTCCGGGCAGCGGAGGCCCGAGCACCGGGCCGGTGTAGTCGCGTGGCAGGCCGGCAAGCCCGTCCGCGGTTCGCCGATTTTGCGTGGAGTAAAGCTCCTCACTGCCAGGACCGATACTGCGCGTCTGAAGCGCATAGATGAGCGCGCCACCGACCCCGAGGGCGGCGACGAGACTGATGCCGCCCAGCACCTTTCGCGACAGTCGGGTGACCCGGGGCGGTTCGGCGCGCAGCCGCATTGGCGCAGCGGCGTCGCCGGGCGGTGTGCCGACCAGCTGTGCGTCGGCTTCGTTGGGCGTGTCGCGCTCGCTCATGACGCGGGCCTCCCATCGGTGCGAACGATCCGGACCGTCTGCTGGCGCTCGCCACTGCCGAGACGGAGCTCGGCGGCACCGAACAAGCGGTCGACGATCAGGATGTTCTGGTGGATCCGGCTGTTGGCGATCTGCGGTTCGCCATCTGCCCCGATGACGAAGAGCGGCGGCATCTCGCCCTGAACGATCCCTCGCGGGAACTCGACATAGACGCGGCGCCCGTCGTCGTAGACCGAAATTGGCCGCCACGGCGGCGTGTCGCCCGTGAGGCCGTAGCGATAGTTCCGTGCCGCAACGGCCGGGATCACTGGCGTAGCGGGCATTGCCTGTCTCTGCGAGGCGGGCGGCTGCGGATAGGCCCAGGCGACGGCCGGCATATAGGGGCGTTCGCCCGAGCGCAGCTCGATCATGTAGATGCGACGGTCAGTGGTGATGACCAGAT
>JALHMO010000167.1 GCA_022844015.1 Reyranella sp.
CCGCCGCGCCGAGGCCTGCGGCGCCGAGCGCCCGCAGGGCGCCGCGCCGCGACATGCCGGCGGGCAACAGCAGATTGAGGTCTATTCTCTCGGTCATCATCGGTCTCCTGTCGTGTCGGGATTGCTCACTGTCTTCGGTCGGCGGTCGTCCGCGCGCGCCGTATTGCGATCTCCGCCAATCCCGCCATCACGCAGCTGACGACGATGGTCAGCGTGGCGATGGCGTTGATCTCGGGCGTGATGCCGAAGCGCAGCATCGACCAGATCATCATCGGCAGGGTGTTGTCGGTGCCGGTCGTGAAGAAGGTGACCACGACCTCGTCGAAGGACAGCGTGAAGGAGATCAGCGCCGCGGCGAGGATCGCCGGCGCCAGCAGCGGCAGGGTGATCTCGAGGAAGATCGTCAGCGTGCTTGCCCCGAGGTCGCGCGCCGCCTCCTCGACCGACGGGTCGAAGCCGACCAGCCGCGCCGAGATGATCAGGAAGACGTAGGGAAAAGCCACGATCGAATGACCGGCGATGACGGTCAGCAACGACAGGTCGGCCTCGACGATATTGAAGAAGCTCAGCAGCGCGATGCCGAGGATGAGATGCGGCACCATCATCGGCACGCTAGACGCCGAGCGCAGCACCGTGCGCCAGCGGGCCGCATAACGATGGACACCGGTCGCCATCGCGACGCCGAGCGCCGTCGCCAGGATCACCGTCGCGCCGGCCACGATGAAGCTGTTGGCGAGCGCCGCGCGAAAGGTCGTGTTGGCGGCGAGGCGGCCGTACCATTCCAGGGTGAAGCCGCGGATCGGGAAGATGCTGATCTCGGACGTGTTGAAGGAGAACAGCACGACCAGCACCAGGGGCGCGAACAGGAACAGCAGCACGAGCGCCGTCCACAGCGCGAACAGCGGTGTCGTGGGGATGCGCAGCGCCGGCATCAGGCGACACCTGCCGGCCGGCCGGCGCGCAGCAGGGCGACGGCGGCCAGCAGGATGATGCCCATGATGGCGAGCGCCATCGCCGAGCCCAACGGATACTCGAAGGCGACGCCGAACTGCTGGGCGACGATGCTGCCGATCAGGATGCTGCGCGTGCCGCCCAGCAGCTCCGGCGTGACGAACGAGCCCATCGACGGGATGAAGACGAACAGGCAGCCAGTCGCCACGCCGGGCAGGCTGAGCGGCAGGGTCACGTGCCAGAAGGTGCGCCAGCGGCCGCCGCCGAGATCCTTGGCCGCCTCGAACAGGCTGGGGTCGAGCTTCTCGAGGACCGAGTAGAGCGGCAGGATGAGATAGGGCACGTAGATGTGCACCAGAGCCAAGGTGACGGCGAAATCGCTGTAGAGCAGCCACGCGATCGGCTCGCTGGTCAGGCCGACCGCCTGCAGCCCCTGGTTCACCGCGCCCTTGGTGCCGAGGATCAGCATCCAGGCGTAGGTGCGGACCAGGTAGCTGGTCCACAGCGGCAGGATCACCAGAACGAGCAGGGTCACCCGGAAGCGTTTGGTCTTGCGCGCGAGGTAGTAGGCGACGGGATAGCCGATCAGCAGCGAGATTACCGTCACCAGCAGCGACACCTTGATGGTCCGCCAGAAGACGTCGAGATAGAGCGGCCGGAACAGCTTCTGGTAGTTGGCCAGGGTGAAGTCGGCGACGATGTCGTAGTCGACGACGCGCCAGAAGCTCAGCAGCACGATGGTAGCCATCGGCAGGACGAAGAAGACCGCGATCCAGAGGCCGGGCGGTGCGAGGAAGGCCGTGGCGGCGGCGAGGCCCCGGCGGGTCATGACCCGATCCGCGCCGAGGGGCGGTGCGCCGGCGCCGGTGCAGCATGGCCGAGCGCGCGCGACAGCTCGGCAGCGCCGCGGCAGACCATGTCGACGAACTGCGGGACGCGATCGTCGGTGAGCCGCAGCGACGGCGCCGAGATGACCAGGCTGTACTGCACGTCGCCGTCGGCGGTGTAGACCGGGGCGCCGACCGAGCGCGCGCCCGGCGTGATCTCGGCATCGCTGAAGCCGTAGCCCTGGGCGCGAATGCGGGCGAGCTCGTCGCCGAGCGTCGCGGGCGCCACCAGCGTGCGGTCGGTGAAGCGCGGCAGCGGCCCGGCCGCCAGCAGGGACTCGATGAAGCGCTGCGGCTGGAACGCCAGGATGACCTTGCCGACGCAGCCCGCGTTCAGCGGGAAGCTTTCGCCCGGCCGGATGGTGAAGCGCATCGATTGCGGGCTGTCGACATTGGCGAGGCAGACGCCGTGATCGTCCTGCAGCACGCACAGGCTCACCGTCTCCTGACTGGTCTCGACGAGGTGCTGCAGCACCGGCCGGGCGATCGCCAGCACGTCGTGGGACTGCTCGGCCCGCCGGCCCAGCGAGACCATCGCGGGGGCCAACCGGAAGCGTCCCGTGCGCTCGTCCTGGCGCAGGAGACCGCCGCTGGCCAGCGTCACCAGGAGGCGATGGACCACGCTTTTGTGCAGCCCGAGCTCGCGCCCGAGCGAGGCGGTGGACCATTCGTCGGCCGAGCCGAATGCCCGCAGCACCGAGACGGCGCGCTGAACGGACTGGATCTCCCCCGGAATGGCCATTGACCTCGTTGTCTCACGATGTGAGACGGCGTCTCACTATTGGAAGCATACGAAGTGAAGCGCCGCCGTGTCAAACAGATGACGGGTCGCAAGAAGGGGCGGTGACGAGGAGGCCGCGACAGGGTGGGCCGCGAGAAAGGTCCCGGAAAGGGGCTAGACGACGATGTCGATCGAGGTCGCGAGCGCCCCGGCCTCCAGGCCAGGTGCTGGCGCGAGCTTCATCTCCACGAGCGCGCGCTGGCGCGGGTCGCGGATGCCGCGAAACACGCCGTCGCGCTCGTTGCCGGGATCGCCGGCGATGTAGAGCTGGCTGGTGAGCATGCGGCCCGTGGAGGTCGCGACCTTGAAATGGATGTGCGGTGAGCGGCCGGCATAGGCCACGGGCTTCAGCGTGCGGAAGCTGTAGCGGCCGTCGGCCGAGACCAGCAGGCGGCCGTAACCCTGGAAGGCCGAATCGCGCCGCTCCCGACCGGGCTGACGCGGATGGTCGTAGACGCCCTGGGCATCGCATTGCCAGATCTCGACCAGCGCCCCCTCGACGGGCCGGCCATCGACACCGAGCACGCGTCCTTCGAGATGGAGAATGGTGCCCATGGCACGCGCCGCCTGGCCGCGCACCTGCACGAGATCGTTGTCCATGTCGGCCGGAAGGGCCGCCGGATAGAACGGCCCCTCGGTCTGCCGCGGCGTGAGAACGAGGCTCGTGGCCCCGGCACCGAGAGGCAGCAGGCTCGCGCCGGCGGCGGCGAGCAGGAGGCGGCGCGACGGGATGGCAATCGTCATGTCCAGTTTATGGTAATCGCCAGGGCGCACTGCAAGCAGGCTGGGGCGACGACCGGAGATGTCGGCAGCGCATCGAGAGACGCATCGCGGCATGACACGCCGGTTGGTAGCAAAGTCAGCGCCTACGGGTTCACCCTTGCGCTGGGAGCGCGCCACACATCAATTTGTCCTCCCTGCGCGAAGCGCGGGGAGGTGCCCCCGGAAGGGGGCGGAGGGGTCAGGAGCCTCAGTCGAAGCGTCCATCCATGTTCTTGCGGTTCAAGGCCTCGTAGATCGACGATCAGTGGCGTCAATATGACGAATGTTCTAGCAGGGCGTGTGTTTCTCTTGACCCCTCCGCCCCCTGCAGGGGCACCTCCCCGCGCTTCGCGCAGGGAGGACAACCTGATGCGCGCTCGCCGGTTCGGTGCTGGGGCATCCACCCACCTCTCCTCCCCCGCGCCATGCGCGGGGCCCCTTTCTCTCCCCCGCTGACGCGGGCGGAGAGGACCCGATGAGCGACCTCCATTCCGATCTGGATGTGTCCACTCCTCCTCAGCTTCGCTGAAGCGAAGCTGAGGAGGAGAGCCGAAAAGTCAGCGCCCATGGACGGCGAGCCCGGTTCAGCCAGCCGCGCCGCGAATGACCTCGAGAAAGGCGTCGCCGTAGCGCTCGAGCTTGGCGTCGCCGACGCCGTGGATCTCGCGCATCGCGCCCTGTGTGCCCGGCCGGTGGGTGGCGAGCTCGACCAGGGTGCGATCGGAGAACACGACGTAGGCCGGCACCTTCTGCGCCTGCGCGAGCCGGGTGCGCAGCGCCTTCAGGGCGCCGAGCAGGGCCTCGTCGGTGCCGGCGACAGCGGGCGCCGCGGCTGCGGTCTTGCGTTCCCGGCGCCCGCCCTTCGCCGTCGCCGAGGCGAGGTTCTTGCGCAGCTCGATGCGCGCCTTGCCCTTCAGCACCCGCCAGCCTTCATCCGTCACCAGCCAGCGGCCGTGCTCCATCAGGTCCTGCGAGATCAGGCCGGTCGCCGAGAGCTGGCGGAAGATCGAGCGCCACTCGGCCGCCTTGCGATCGGCGCCGACGCCGAAGGTGGGCAGGCGATCGTGGTTGAACTTCAGCACGTTCTCGGTGCGCTCGCCGGTCAGGATGGCGACCACGTGCTCCACGCCGAAGCGCTCGCCGGTACGCACGATGGCCGACATCGCCTTCTGCGCCTCGATCGTGCCGTCGAACAGCTCGACGCCTTCCTGGCAGAGGTCGCAATGGCCGCACGGCTGCGATGCCTCGCCGAAATAGGCGAGCAGGGTCTGGCGCCGGCAACGCGGGGCCTCGGCCAGCGAGAGCAGGGCGCCGAGCCGTTGCCGCTCGATGCGCTTGCGTTCGTCGGATTGCTCGCCCTGCTCGATCTGCAGGCGGCGCAACTGCATGTCGCCCAGGCTGTAGAGCGTCAGCGTGTCGGCCGGCAGGCCGTCGCGACCGGCGCGGCCGATCTCCTGGTAGTAGGCCTCGACGTTGGACGGCAGGTCGGCATGACAGACGAAGCGCACGTCGGGCTTGTCGATGCCCATGCCGAAGGCGACCGTCGCCGTCATGACCACGCCGTCGTCCTGCTGGAAAGCGTCCTGGTTGGCGTCGCGCACCGACTTGTCGAGCCCGGCGTGATAGGGCAGCGCACGCACGCCGGCCGACGCGAGCCCGCTCGCCAGCTCCTCGACCTTGCGGCGCGAGGCGCAGTAGACGATGCCGCTCTCGCCGGCATGGCCGCGAACGTAGGAGAAGACTTGGCGGGTCGACTGCTCCTTGGGCTTGAAGCAAAGCCGCAGGTTGGGCCGGTCGAAGCTCCTGACGAAGACGCGCGGCGGCGCGGCGAACAGCTTGTCGACGATGTCGCCGCGCGTCGGCCCATCGGCCGTGGCCGTCAGCGCCAGCGTCTGCAGCGCGCCGCCGATCTGGCGCGCGAGATTGCCCAGGCTGAGGTACTCGGGACGGAAATCGTGCCCCCATTGCGACACGCAATGGGCCTCGTCGATCGCCATCAGGCGGACGTCCGCCTCGGCCAGCATCTCGATCGTGTCGGCCCGCGCCAGCCGCTCGGGCGCGACATAGAGCAGGCGCAGCTCGCGCCGGCGCAGGAGGCCCAGCACCCGCGCGTTCTCGCCCCATTCGTTCGACGAGTTGAGGCTGCCGGCCGCGACGCCCGCGGCGGTCAGCGCGCGCACCTGGTCGCGCATCAGGGCGATCAAAGGCGAGACCACCAGGGTCAGGCCGGGCCGAGCGATCGCCGGGAGCTGGTAGCACAGCGACTTGCCGCTGCCGGTCGGCATGACCGCCAGCACGTTCTCGCCCGCCAGGACGGCGCTGACGACCTCCTCCTGGCCCGGCCGGAAGACACTGAAACCGAACACCGTATGCAGCAGGGCGGACGCTTTGGCGAGATCGTCGGACATTTCGTGGTTACACTACCACGTGGGCACGAGATGCGGTGTGCACCGCGAGCGGTGACGAACGCGCACTGTGGATGAACGCGCGTCGTTGTTTGGCCGCAATGGATTCACGATGAGTTCGCCTGCGGCATTCGGTCCGCGGCGCCATCACGCGCCGGGGGGACGCTCCCGCCGGTCGGCTCGTATGGATCAGGCAGAGTTAACGGAGGAGTCATGGACGACGGGATCGCCGTTGGGCATGAGCGCGGGCAACCATGCTGATCTCGTGCCTGTTGCTGGGGGCGGTCGGCGTCGCCGTCTTCCCGTGCTGGCGCTACAGCGCCGGCTGGGGTCACGGGCCCAGCATCGCCGTCGGCGGCCTGCTGATCTTCATGGCCGCCCTGGCGGTGAGCGGCAAGAGCTGGCAGCGCGCCGGCGCCGCCATCGCGCCGGTGCCCGCCGAGATCAGTGTCGCGCCGCCTGTCCCCCATCGAGAGTCATCACCACGCCGCTGATGTAGCTCGCGCGGTCGGAGGCGAGGAAGACGGCGAGGTCGGCGACCTCGTCGGGCTCGGCCGGGCGGCCGAACGGCAGGTGCTTGGTCAGCTCGGGCCAGCGCTCGGGGTCGCCCAGCTGCTTCTCCGCCTGGCCGCGCAGCAGGGTGAGCATGCGGTCGGTGCGGGTCGCCGGCGGGTTGATCGCCACCACGCGCACGCCCTGGTCGACGCTCCTGGAGCCGACCGCGCGGGTGAAGGCCATCAGCCCGGCATTGCCCATGGTGCCGGCGACGTAGTCGTAGTTGAAGCTCTCGCCGGCAAGACCGATGATGTTGACCACCGCGCCCTTCTTGCGCGCGTACATCTTCTCCAGCATGGCGCGCGTGGCGTTGACGTAGCCGAACACCTTCAGCTCCCACGCCTCGCGCCACTTGGGCTCGGTCATGCCGAGGATGTCGCCGCGCGGGATGGCGCCGGCGTTGTTGACCAGGATGTCGGCGTGACCCACCGCCTCGACCAGGCCGCGCGCGACGTCACCCTTGGAGAGATCGGCGACGTGGATCTCCACCGGCACGTTGTGGCGGCCGCGGATCTTGTCGCGTGCGGCTTCGAGGGATTCCCTGGAGCGCGAGGCGATGTGCACGGCGCAGCCTTCGCCGGCGAACGCCATGGCGCACGCGAAGCCGATACCGCGGCTGCCGCCGGTGATCAGCACGGTCTTGCCGGCGAGCTTCATGTCCATCGGTCGATTCTCCCCCTGTGGCGCGAGTCAGCGAAAGGTTCCTCTGCCTTACGACCTCATCCTGAGGAGCGGCCGCAGGCCGCGTCTCGAAGGATGGCCTCAGGCACGGTGCTTGTTGCCCATGCTTCGAGACGCTCGCTGCGCGCGCTCCTCAGCATGAGGCCGCGGGCTCGCCAAGAACCTGAAGCGAGAGACCGGTTCCTCACCCTTCAAATTCGATACACGCTGTCGATCCGCGCCTGGCCGTCCTCGGTCCTGACGCGGCCGTCCTTCACCATCTGCACGAGATGGGCCAGCATCGAGCGGCCGGCGGCGGCGTGCAGGTGCGCGGGCGTGTCGGCATAATTCCTGGCGACCATCTGCGGGATGGTCTGCGGGCCCTCGCCGAGGCGCGCCATGATCTGCGCCTCGCGGCCCAGGCGATGCTCGATATAGGATTGCACGAAGGGGTTGGGGTTGCGGATCTCCGAGCCGTGCGTCGGGATGTAGAGCGTCTCCTCGCGCGGCAGCAGCTTGCGCAGGCTGGCGAAGTAGTCGGCCATGTTGCCGTCGGGCGGCGAGATCACCGCGGTCGACCAGCCCATCACGTGGTCGCCCGTCAGGAGCGCCTTGTCCTCCTTCACCGCGAAGCAGAGATGGTTGGAGATGTGGCCTGGCGTGTAGACCGCCTCGACGTTCCAGCCGTCGCCGTGAACGACGTCGCCGTCGGCGAGCTTGACGTCGGGCGCGAAGGCGAGGTCGCCCGCCTCCTCCGGCTTCTCGCCGGCCGGCGGCCTGGGATGCGGCCCGTAGGAGTAGACCTTGGCGCCGGTCGCTTTCGCGATGGCGGGCGTCGCCGGCACGTGATCGATATGGGTGTGGGTGACGAAGACGTGCGTCACCGTCTCGCCGCGCACGGCATTCAGCACCGCGTCGATGTGGTCCTGCATGTCGGGGCCGGGATCGACGATCGCCACCTTGCCGTGGCCGATCACGTAGGTGCCGGTGCCCTTGAAGGTGAACGGGCTGGGATTGCGCGCGACCACGCGGCGGATCAGCGGCGTCACCTCCATCGCCGTGCCGTAGTCGAACTTGAAGTCCTTGATGAAGGGAATGCCGGGCATGGGGCCTCTCAGGGGGCGGGGGGCGTGAGCTTGTAGAGCGCGTTGCGGATGTCGGAGCTGACATAGACCGCGCCGCTGGGGCCGACGGCGACACCGGTCGGCACCAGCGCCGGCGGTCCGCCCGGATAGAGCGGCAGGCCGATGTCGAGGTTCGAGGCGATCACCGTCTTCGCCCCGGTGGCGCGATCGATTGCGACGACGCGCTTCTGGCCGACCTCGGCGACGTAGAGGCGGCCGTCGGGGCCCAGGTCGATGCCTTCGGGACCGGCCAGGCCATCGGCCACCACCCGGCGCTCGCCGGTGGCAATGTCGATCTCGGTGACGGCGCCGGCCGCGATCTCGGTGACATAGATCAGGTTGCCCGGGCCCTGGGTCATCGCCACCGGCCCGCGCAGCTCCTTGACCACGGTCGTGCGCGTCTTGCCGTCGGGGCTCACCTTGACGAGGTTGGCGCTCGCCAGCTCGGCCACGTAGAGCGTTCCGTCGGCCGCCTCGAGCGCGTCGACGGGCGCGGCGAAGTCGCCCAGGGTCGCCACCAGCTTGCCGGTCTTGCGATCGACCTTCTCGACGGTGTTGGAAAACCACGAGGTCAGCAGCGCATGGCGCGGCCCGATCGACAGGCCGAGCGGATAGGCGTGGGTCTCGCCGTGCACGCGAAGCACGTCGGCGACGGCGCCGCTCCGACCGTCGACGGTGCGATAGCTGAACACGTCGGCGACATGCACCGTCTCCTTGCCGCCTTCCGAGGTGACGGCGAGGTCGGCCGGGATCGCGAGCCTGCCCTCGACGATGGTCTTGTGCGCACCGGTCTGCTTGTCGACCAGGTAGATGCCGTTGTCGGTCATCGAGGTGACGAACAGGCGGCCGCGCGAATCGAAGGCGAGATTGTCGAGCCCCGGCTTCATCGAGGCGACCAGCTTCTTGGTCCGGCTGGACAGGCTGACGCTCCAGATGCCGCCCGTCCCGGTGTCGACCACGTAGACGTTGTCGCGATTCTGGGGATCGATGTTGGCGGCGGCCGGGATTTTGAAGCCTTCGGCGATGACCTCGATCGCGCCAGTCTCCAGGTTGACCTTCACCACCTGGCCCTTGAACCACAGCGGCCCGTAGAGGAAGCCGTCGTCCTTGTGGATCTCGAAGCCGTTCAGGCCGCCCATCTTCTCGGCGACGCGCCGGAGCTCGGCACGGGGAAACGGCTTGAAGTCGGGCTTGTCGGCGTTCTTCAGATCGATCTCGTAGAGCGCATCGCCGAGGAAGACCTCGGACACGAACAGCCTGCCGTCCTTGCCGAAGGCCAGCGAATTGGGCCCGCCCATGCCGCTGGCGACCTCGATGATCTTGCCGTTGGGCCGGCGGATGTAGATCTTGCCGAGAAGGAAGCTGGTCCACGCCATGGTGCCGTCGTCGGCAAAGGCGATGTCGTCGGCCATGCCGGTCGGCGGATCGATGACGCGGTCGACCTCGCCGGTATCGACCTGGACGCGATAGAGCGTCTGGCCGATGACGGAGCCGGCGAACAGCTGATCGTCCTTGTTGAAGGCGAGCCCGTGCACGCCATGGAACCACGAGCCGGCAACCAGGAACTCCTGGTTGTATTCCTTGGGCGGCGGCGGCGCCTGTTGCGCCAGCGTGCTGCCGGCCACGGCGAGCGCCAGCGCCAGCGACGTCACGAACCGGCCCACCTTCATTCCCGTCCCCTCCGACCCTCTTTGCGGCGCGGACTGTAGAGCATTCCGGGCTCGGAAGTCATGGTGTCGGATGAACCGGTCCCGGTCTTCGGGACACCCCCCAATGACGGGCAGGGCATTCGCATTGGATAAATTGCCGTCATCCCGACCGGAGCCGCGCGTCGCGCGGCGAAGTGGAGGGACCTTTCTTGTTGCAGCCCCAGTAAGAAAGGTCCCTCGACTGCGCCGCCCTTCGGGCGGCTTCGCTCGGGATGACGGAATCTTTGTCCATGCGCCCTGCACCGATGGGGAGAAGACGCCCGCGGTCCAAGAATCAGACCTATGAACTCGGAAGCGGGCCATGCGTCCGTTCAGCGCCCTGGCGTGACAGGGCGGCCGGATCGGCTAACATCGCGACGACACGGGTAAATGTGAATTTCGCAGGAGGGAAGTCATGGCGGGTCCGCTTTCGGGACTGACGATCGTCGAGCTGGCCGGCATCGGCCCGGGCCCGATGTGCTCGATGATGCTGGGCGACATGGGCGCCGACGTGATCCGCATCGATCGCACCAAGGCGCACGTCATGGATCGCTTCGCCGATCCGAAGTACGCCATTCACAACCGCAGCCGGCGCTCGGTGTCGGTCGACCTGCAGAAGAAGGAAGGCGTCGAGGTCGTGCTGCGCCTGATCGAGACGGCCGACGGCATCACCGAGCCGTTCCGTCCCGGCGTCGCCGAGCGGCTGGGCGTCGGCCCCGATGTCTGCCTCGCCCGCAACCCGAAGCTGGTCTACGGCCGCATGACCGGCTGGGGCCAGGAAGGCCCGCTCGCCAAGGCGGCCGGCCACGACATCAACTACATCGCGCTCACTGGCGCCCTGCATGCCATCGGCCCGAAAGACAAGCCGTCACCGCCGCTCAACCTGGTGGGCGATTTCGGCGGCGGCGGCATGCTGCTGGCCTTCGGCATGGTGTGCGGCCTCCTCGAGGCGCAGAAATCGGGCAAGGGTCAGGTCGTCGACGCCGCCATGGTCGACGGCACCGCGCTCCTGCTGGGCGGGCTCTACGGCATGGCCGGCGCCGGACTGTGGAACGAGAAGGATCGCGAGACCAACGTGCTCGACGGTGGCGCGCACTTCTACGGCACCTACGAGACCAAGGACGGCAAGTTCGTCTGCGTCGGCTCGATCGAGCCGCAGTTCTACGACCTGCTGCTCGAGAAGACCGGCCTGAAGGGCGAGAGCCTGCCGGCGCAGAACGACCGCAAGGCGTGGGCGCAGCTCAAGAGCCGGCTGGCCGGCATCTTCCGCAGCAAGACGCGCGACGAATGGTGCGCCATCATGGAAGGCAGCGACGTCTGCTTCGCGCCGGTGCTCACCATGTCGGAAGCCTCGGAGCATCCGCACGCCAAGGCGCGCAACGCCTTCGTCGACGTCAACGGCTTCGCCCAGCCGGCGCCGGCGCCGCGCTTCTCGCGCACCAAGGAGAGCATCAAGGGGCCCGCCGCCAAGCGCGGCCAGCATACCGACGAGGTGCTGGGCCAGCGCGGCTTCTCGGCCAAGGAGATCGGCGAGCTCAAGGCGGCGGGCGTCGTCGGGCCGCTATGAGCCGAACGCACTGGCGCTCATGCTCTTCCGGACCGCGAGCGTCCCGCTCGCTCACGGCGCGGCTCGGCTCGGGCGCGGTCTGCCGCGCCCCTGCCGAAAGCGCCCTCATCAAGCTCATGAGCTTGAGCGAGCGGGACGCTCGCGGTCCGGAAGAGCATGTGCGCCTGCGCGGACCGCAGGTCTCTGGGTATCGATCATGATCAGCGCCTTCGAGCGCGCGGCGCGCCAGCTCGGCGATCCGCGCCTGCGCGGTGTCATCTGGTGGTCGCTGGCGCTCAGCCTGGTGCTGCAGGTCGGCATCGGCTGGCTGGCGTGGTGGGGGCTGCAGTCGTTCGCGACCTTCGAGATGAAATGGATCAACGAGACGATCCGCTGGCTGGGCGGCGGCGCCGTCGTCGTGCTGGCGCTGATGCTGTTTCCGGCGAGCTTCGGTATCGTGATCTCGATCTTCCTCGAGCAGATCGCCGACATCGTCGAAGGCGAGCACTACCCGCAGCTCGGCCGGGCGAACGGCATCCCGGTGTGGACCGGAATCTGGACAGGCGTCGTCTTCCTGGTCGCCGTCATCGCCCTCAACCTGGTGATGCTGCCGTTCTACATCCTGTCCATCTTCATCGCCGGCCTGGGCGCGGTGCTGTTCTACGGCATCAACGGCTGGCTGGCCGGTCGCGTCTACTACGAGCAGGTGGCGCTGCGCCGCCGCACGCCGGCCGAGGTCAAGGCCTGGCGGCGCAACAATGCGGGCGTGCTGTGGCTCACCGGCATCGTCATCGTCTTCCTGGGCACCATCCCGATCCTCAACCTGATCGTGCCGGTGCTGGGCGTGGCGGCGATGGTGCATGTGGCGCAGCAGCTCAAGCCGCCGCCCGGGCCGCCCGGTCAGCCCTTCGACCCGCCCGCCGTCCCGCGATAGAGTCCCGTGATTACAGACCGAGGGAATTTGCTCTAGACTGCCCGGCATGAGACTGGCTCGATCGGCGCTTGCACTGGCGTTCCTCCTGGGCGGCTGCACCACCGGCTCCGAGCCCGCTTCCCTGACCGGCGGCGAGAAGGGCGTCTTCAGCTCGCGCAACGCCGGCACGCCGATCCCGGCCGATCGCATCAAGGGCCTCGACGAGACGCAGCTCGCCGCGCTTTTCGGCGGCGGCGCGCTCGACCGCAAGGACGACCCGGCGCGCGCGCTGCGCTATCAGTCCGACGCCTGCGTCCTGTTCGTCTATCTCTACCGTCGCGGCGGCACGGCGTGGCGCGCCGAGTATGCCGACGCCTACGATCTCCACCTCCGGCCCCTGCCGGTGGATCAGTGCGCCGGCTCCGTGGCGGCGCAGAAGCGCCGGGTGGCCTGACCGGCGAAGAGCGTCGCGCAAAGCGGCGATCGCGACGGGAGCGACATGATCCGCATCGGGATTCTGGGCGCCGGGACCATGGGGAGGATGCATGCGGCCGCCTATGCCGGGATCTCCGACGTGGAGGTCGTCGGCGTGTACTCGCGCGATGCCGAGCGCGCCGGGACGGTCGCGGCGGCCTGCTCCGCCCATCCCAGCACCGATGCCGCGCGGTTGATCGATCATCCCGACATCGATGCGATCGATGTGTGCCTGCCGACACCGGCTCACGCCGAGTTCGTCATCGCCGCCCTGCGCGCCGGCAAGCATGTGTTCTGCGAGACGCCCCTGGCGCTTTCTCTGGGCGAAGCCCGGGAGATGCGGGAGGCGGCCCGGCGCGCCGACCGCCTGCTGCAGGTCGGGTTGCTGATGCGCTCGGTCGCCGCCTGCGAGCACGTCAAGAGCAAGTGTGCCAGCGGCCGGCACGGTCGCCTGCTGAGCGTCGCGGCGTGGCGGCTGGGGTCGTACCTGCGGCCGGAGCAGCCCGGCTACAAGGCGCATTATGGCGATCCCTCGACCGAGCTCATGACGTTCGACCTCGACCTGATCCATTGGTTGATGGGGCGCCCGACGACATTGTCGGCAAGCGCCGTGCAGACGGCGGACGGACCCGGCGAGATCTCGGCCCTGCTGCACTACGAGGATGGCCGCCATGCCACGGTGACCGCGAGCGGCCTGCAGCCGGTGGGCTTTCCCTTTACCGCAGGCTTCCGCGCGTTGTTCGAGCACGCCGTCTACGAGCAACTGTCCGTCTTCGACACCGCCGGGCCGCCCACCAGCAGCTTCACCGTCGTCGAGGGCGGGCAGCCGGCGAGGCCGGTGCCCGTGCAGGAACGCAACCCCTACCAGGTCCAGCTGCAGCGCTTCATCGACTGCATTGCCGGCCGAGGCGATCGCTGCCTGCTCGATTCGATCGAGGCATACGAGGCCCTCGTGCTCTCGACGGCGACGCGATTGTCGCTCGCCGAACGACGGCCGATCGAGATCGACTAGACGAACCGCGGCTCAACGACCGCCGCGGTTCTCGCGCCACAGGTCGAGGCGCTCCTGGACGGGCCGGTCGGAGAAGGAGAACAGCACCGACTCGTCGGTCGCCTGGTGCACGGCCGTGGCCCAGCTCGGCACGACGAAATGGTCGCGCTTCTTCCAGCGGAAAGTCGTGTCGCCGATCCGGCTCTCGCCGTGGCCCTCGACCACCGAGAACACCGTGCCGTCGGTGCAGCGGTACGGCGCCGAGGCAAACCCCTTGGGCAGGAGCTGCATGAAAGTGCCCATGGTGGCGATCGGCGCGCCGCCGTTCGCCGGATTGACGTAGCGCAGCTTGTAGCCGTGGCAGGCGTCGGCCGGGCCCGCCCTGGTGAGGCGATGCAGCGCCTCGCGGGTGCGGGCATAGGGATAGTTGAAGATCGGCGAGGTCTGGCGCGCAGGCTTCCAGTCGACCGGCAGGAGGCCGCTGGCATACTTGGCCTCGGACGTGCCCTCGGGCGCGGTGACCGCCTGCTCCTCGCTTTCGCCGTTCTCGGCGAAGCCCGCGTTGAACATCGCCACCAGCGGGATGTCGAGCCCGTCGAGCCACACCATCGGCCTGGACGAGTCGTTGCCGTGGTCGTGCCAGGTCCAGGTCGGCGTGATGACGAAGTCGCCCTCGTGCATGATCGTGCGCTCGCCGTCGACCGCGGTGTACGCCCCCTCGCCCTCGACGATGAAGCGCAGCGCCGACTGGGTGTGGCGATGGCTGGGCGCCACCTCGCCCGGCAGGATGAGCTGCAGGCCGGCATAGAGCGTGGGCGTGATGCAGGCCGAGCCCGGCATCGCCGGGTTCTCCAAGATGAGCACGCGCCGCACCGCCTCCCGCGCGGTGATCAGCGTTCCCGATTCCATCAGGAAGGGCCGCACGGCGTCGTAGCGCCAGCACGCTGGCCGGTACTTCGGCATCGGCTGCGGCGGCACCAGCTGGTGCAGCGACTCCCACAAGGGCGCCATCGACAGGCTGCCGAGGCGCTCGTAGAAGTCGCGGCGGGCGTTGTTCAGCGTGGCCGGCTGGACCATGCATCTTCTCCCGGAGAACGAGGTCGCCAACCATAGGCCGCTTCGCCCGGCCCGTCACACCGACCGACCGGCGGCGGCTGGCGCGAGAAAATCGGCCAGCCAGTGCCGCGCGCGCTGGCGAGGTCGAGGCCAACGATCCTACGGATGAAGACGTGATCGCCTGCCTTCCGGCGATCCTCCGACCCCGGCAACGAGGACCGGAACGAAGCGCCGACGCTCGCGCGGCGCAGCCCCCGACCTATTCCGCGGCGACCCGCAAGGTCGGCGCGAGACGCGACACCGCGCGCGCCCGGCAGGCGGCGGCGAAGGCGTCGAACAGCTTCACCGAGACCGGGTTCTCGAGCGCCCGGTGCTCGGGATGCCACTGCAGCGCCAGCGCGAACGCGGGCGCGTCGGGCACGCTGAACGCCTCGACCTGGCCGTCGTCGGCGACCGCCTCCAGCCGGGCGCGCGGCGCCAGCCGGTCGACGCCCTGGGCATGCAGCGAGTTCACCATGATGCGCCGCTCGCCGACCAGGGCGTGCAGCAGGCCGCCCTCGACGATGTCGATGGCATGGGCCGGGACATAGTTGGCGTCGACCGTCCCGGCCTTGGGCGAGCGATGGTCGCGCCGGCCCGGCACCTCGTGGACCAGCTGGTGAAGCGTGCCGTCGAGGGCCACGTTCACCTCCTGCAGGCCGCGGCAGATCGCCATCAAGGGCAC
Organism: Reyranella sp.; assembly: GCA_022844015.1. Classification (GTDB taxonomy): domain Bacteria; phylum Pseudomonadota; class Alphaproteobacteria; order Reyranellales; family Reyranellaceae; genus Reyranella. The sequence goes on from JALHMO010000167.1 coordinate 15,518, forward strand.
CGCCCGATCGATCGAATGCCGGATCAGCGGCAGGGTCGTGGCATCGCGCGCCGGGTCGTGCGCCGTGCCCATCCGGCTCTGCCCGCCGCCATAGTGATGCGGCTCGACATTGGACGGGCTGCCGGTGAGCAGCACGCCATCGAGGCCGTCGAGCAGACGATCGAGGGCCGCGGTCATCGCCACCTCCTCGTCGAACTCGGGGCCGATCGCCGGGATCAGGACAGGCAGGGCGCCGACGGCGCGGACGGCCGCCTGGATGTATCGGTCGCCGACCGTGTGATGCCAGCCGCCGCGGCCATTCTCCTTGAGGCACGCCGTGATGCCGACGATCGGTCGAACAGTCGGCGCAGCACGAAGGGCCGGGGAGCGATGATCAGGTCGTTCCATATCCTTGCAGGGCGATGCAAAATCAGTGCCTGCATCATCGTCCTGGCGATCGCTCTTTGCAATTGACGCGAGCCCGGGCCGGCCCGCGCCTTGTGCACTGCAGCCTTGCATGGTACCGCCCCGCCGCCGAGATTCCCGCCCTTCGCAACAACGAAAGCCCACATGTCGACCACACCGCCGCCTGCTCCGCCGCCCGGTACCCCCCAGGCTCCCGCCGCGCCGCTCATCATGCACGGCCAGTACATCAAGGATCTCAGCTTCGAAAATCCGCGCGCCCCGCAGAGCCTGATCGAGCAGACTCAGCCCCAGCTCACGCTCAACGTGCAGGTCGGCAACCGCCAGTTCGACACCAAGACCTTCGAGGTCTTCCTGACCATCGAGGCCAGCGCCAAGACGCCGAAGGACGAGCCGCTGTTCATGCTCGAGCTGGTCTATGCCGGCACGGTGACCCTGGGCGAGGTGCCGCAGGAAGCCTACGGCCCCCTGCTGTTCATCGAGACACCGCGCCTCCTGTTCCCGTTCGCCCGCGCCGTGGTCGCCAATACCACGCGCGAGGCCGGCTTCCCGCCGCTCAACATCGCCCCGGTCGACTTCGTGGCGCTCTACCGCCAGCAGCTCGAAGCCAACGCCGGCAAGATGCCCGGCCCCGGCGACGGCCAGATCGGCCACGCCTGACGGCGCTGACTGTTAGGTTCTCCTCCCCAGCTTTGCTGGGGAGGTGTCCGCGTCATCGCGGACGGAGGGGTCATGAGCAGCGGGACTGTGGCCCTCGACCCCTCCATCGGCGATTACGCCGACACCTCCCCAGCGAAGCTGGGGAGGAACACGGAAAGGTTAGACCTCACGCCGCCACGCCCTCGAGCCACAGCGGATCGGTGATCTGCTTCAGGAAGGCGACGTGGGCGGCGAGCTCCTCGGCGGTCGGCGCGTGCGGACGCGGCGGACGCACCGGACGTGGCCCGGCGGCTGCGCGGCGCTGGGCGGCGCCGACCAGGCCGACGCTCAGCCCGAGATCGCGCTGCCGGCCACCGCTCAGCTCGAGATAGACCTCGGCCAGCAGCTCCGAATCGAGCAGGGCGCCGTGCTTGGCGCGGTTCGAGTTGTCGACGCCGAAGCGCTCGCACAGCGCATCCAGGCTGGCGCGCT
>JALHMO010000168.1 GCA_022844015.1 Reyranella sp.
TGCCGTTCGTCATGCGCCCGGCCTCCGAGGGCGGCCAGCTGCATCACAAGGGCCAGGTCGAGTGCGCCAGCTCGCTCGAGCGCGACGGCCGCGCCATCCCCTACGAGATTCGCAAGGGCGTATGGGTCGTGTTCGAGGCGGCGACCGAGTACCAGAAGAACTGCTTCGAGGAATACATGCTCTGCACCGACCCCAGCGGACGGTACTCGGTGATGTACAAGCGTTGGCACCTGATCGGGCTCGAGGTCGGCATGTCGGTCGCCTCGGTCGGCCTGCGCAAGGAGCCGACCGGCTGTCCCATCGGCTTCCATGCCGACGTCATCGCCACTGCCAAGCGCGATCTGAAGGCGGGCGAGATGCTCGACGGCGAAGGCGGCTACACGGTCTACGGCAAGCTGTTCCCGGCCGGCAAATCGACCGGGCTCGGCAGCCTGCCGCTCGGCCTCGCCCACAACGTCAAGCTCCTGAAGCCGATCAAGGCCGGCCAGTCGCTGACCTACGCCGACGTGGCGATGGACGAGACGCTGACGGCGGTGAAGCTGCGTCGCGAGATGGAGCGCGCGTTCGCGCCGGCGGAGAGGATCGCGGCGCAGTAGATGTCATTCGGCTCGGGTGAATCACGAGAAGGATGGCGAATGGCAAGGCCATGACCGCGGTCTCGACAGCGACGGCGAGCCCTCGGGCAAAGAGCGACGTGCCGCCCGCGGCGGCGCGTGTCCAGCCGATGACCAGCGGTTCGACGATGGCTCCCGAAGCCATCCTGTAGAACGTACCAGCCATTCACCGATCCACCAGTTTCTCCATCTGGTCGGAATAGCGGGCTCCCTGGATTCCGATCTTCGACAGGGCGCCGTCGATGTCGCGCAGTTCCTCGGTGTTCAGGTCGATCGCGGCCGCGCCGAGATTTTCGTCCAGCCGATGCGGCTTCGTCGTACCCGGAATCGGCACGATCCATTTCTTCTGTGCCAGCAGCCAGGCCAGCGCCACCTGTGCCATTGTCGCCTTCTTCCGTTCGGCGATCCGGCGCATTTCGGCCACCAGGGACTGATTGGCCTTCCGGGCCTCGGGCGGCGGGCATAGTCTGCAAACTCTCATGAGCAGAGGTCATGAATGCAGCGGAGCAGCCTCGACGCTCTTCTTGCGCTTGTAGCCGTAGGCCGCGAACGCAGCTTCACCCGCGCGGCGGCGAAGCTCGGCGTGTCGCAATCCGCCCTCAGCCACACCGTCCGCGATCTCGAGAAGCGACTGGGCGTGCGACTGCTGACGCGCACGACGCGAAGCGTGGCGCCGACCGAAGCGGGCGAGCGCCTGCTGCAGACCGTCGGGCCCCGGCTGGATGAGATAGACACCGAGCTGGCGGCCTTGAGCGACTTCCGGGAGAAGCCCGCCGGCACGATCCGCATCACTGCCGTCGACTATGTGGCCGACCACCTGCTCCTGCCGAAGCTCACGAAGTTCCTGCCCAGGTATCCGGACATCAAGGTCGAGATCGCCATCGACTACGGCCTGACCGACATCGTCGCGGGCCGCTTCGATGCTGGCGTGCGCAGCGGCGAGCAGGTGGCGAAAGATATGGTAGCGGTGCGCATCGGTCCGGACGAACGCATGGCTGTCGTGGGCGCGCCGGCCTACTACAAGGGGCGGCTGGAGCCGAAGACCCCGCAGCAGCTGGTCGAGCATGTCTGCATCAACCTGCGCCTGCCCACGCACGGCGGCCTGTACGCCTGGGAGTTCGAGAAGGACGGTCGCGAACTGCGCGTTCGCGTCGACGGCCAGTTGTTCTTCAATGGCACCAACCAGATGCTGAACGCCGCGCTGGCAGGGCTGGGCCTCGCCTACCTGCCCGAGCAGCTGACGCGGCCCCATCTCGACAAGGGTCGTCTGAGGCGCGTGCTCGCGGATTGGTGCCCGCCCTTCACCGGCTATCACCTCTATTATCCCAGTCGCCGCCAGCCGTCGGCCGCCTTCGCGCTGCTGGTCGAGGCGCTGCGGCATCGCCGTTAGTCTGCCGCGACCGGGGTCCACGCCCACGCCGTTCTCCAAGTCCATGTCCAACGATGCTGGTCAACCGGCAGTCTTCGAGAAATATGCCCCAACTCCTCCCGCGACCGCGCCCATAGTGGCACTCTGACTCAGCGGCGCGGCGCGGGTTCCGGTGGTTTCGGGAACGCGGTCAGCTGCTGCCAGACTGCTTGCCCATCGGCGAGCCAGAAGATCACGGGACGCAGATCGTCGCCGTCGCCTCCGTCGCTCAGGAATCCCACGGCTTCGAGCTTCTCGCCTGCCCGCAGCGGCCGCCTGAGACCCCAGCGCTCCATCCAGTCGGGACCGGCGAGGACGAGGTCGAGTTCCTTGTGCCGGCCGGTGTAGGGCCGGGCGGAGGCCATGGTCGCTCTTCCGTCGCGTTCGCTGGCGCCGGGCGGCAACGCGCGGAGTTGCCAGCCGGCCGGCAGCTCCGCGCGCTCGAGCATGAGGGTGGCGCCGCTGTGAGGGTAGCCCCAGCGGACACGCGTCAGGGTGCCGGTGACATAGTAGGCGCGGCTGGTGTCGAAACTGCTCCAGCCGTGATGCGCGGCCACCGGAGGCGTTGAGGCGATGCCGATCGCGCCGACGATGAGCGTGCGGCGCACGACCAGACGGGGGACGACAGACCGGGTCTGCTTCTGCAAGTACGCCTCCTTCCGGACACTCACTTCCCATACGGCGCATCGCCGACCTGTTCGAGCCACTGGACGACGTTGCGTCTCATCTCGGTCCTCTTCCCGTCTTGCTACTTCTGGCGCTTCTCGATCACTTCCTTCACGACCGGCAGGGCCGAGAAGACCCGAGGCCAGCCAGCATAAAAGGCGAGCTGCGTCAGCATCTCGCCCGCCTCTTCGGCCTTCAGGCCGTTGTTCATGGCGCGATTGAGATGATTATCCAACGCCAATCCGATCTGATCAGGAAGCTCGATGCTCTGGTTGCCTGCGATCAGGGCTGCGACCGTGACGATGCTGCGGTCGCGCGGCGCGAGGCCGGGGCGGCGCCACAGTTCGGTGATCGGTCCCTGCGCGTATTTCTCCAGGGCCGGCGAGACGGCACCGATATGGTCGTGCGCGAGGGCGGAGGACAGGCCCATTGAGACGGACAAAGCCAAGGCCGCAGGGATGATTGCTTTCATGTCGAACATGTAGGCTGGGAACGACTGGCGCATTACCCGTTGGCCGGCGCATGCGGTCATGAGAGCCGTTCATGGATCGGACGCCGGGTTTGGCGACGCGCGAGAGAGAAGACTAGGCAATGCACGCCGGCAGTCCCACATGTCTCATGACTCCGTCTCATGAGCTCATGTCAGTCGCGTCGTCTAATCGCTACCGTCTCCGAGTGCTATTCTGGCGTCATGAACTCGGCTCCGAACCCGCCAGCCGTCTCGCGCCGCACCTTGTTCGTGTCTGCGTTGGCGGCGTCTGCACCCCGCCTCGTGATGGCTCGAACGCCGTCAGGAACGTCCATGAAGAAGATCGAGTGCGCCTTCGACGAGCATCGCTTCACCGCCAGCCTCTACGACAATCCATCGGCGCGTGACCTGCTGTCGATGCTGCCGCTGGCACTCACGATCGAGGACTACGCCGACAACGAGAAGATCGCGCGGCTGTCGCGAAAGCTCACGGAGGACGGCAGCGGTCCGTTCGGCGACGAGGCACCGGGCGACCTCTGCTACTACGCGCCGTGGAGCAATCTCGCTTTCTACTATGCCGGCTATCGCTATTCCCGGGGCCTGATCCGTCTCGGTCGGCTGGACAGAGGGATCGAGCCCCTGCTGACCCGCGGCAGGCTTGCCCTTCGCATCAGCGCTCTGCCGGGGAGCGTTCAGTGACGAGCTCCCAGGCAATCGCCCTCACCGCGGTCGAGGGCGCGCTTTTCGAGGCGGAGCGCAAGGGCTTCCGCCTTGCCGTGCTCGGCCGGACCGGTGCGCTTGTCGCCATAGCGGCGTTCTATCTCGTCGCCTATCGGTGGCCGAACAATGTCGTCCCCGCAACGTTGATCCTGGCGGTCGCGGTCGCAGGCCTTGCCCCGCTGACGCTGGTCGGCGGCCGCTGGGAGCGTATCGGACGCTTCGCCTTCTTCGCCTTCGATATGGTGGCGATCAGTGCCTTGATCGCCTTCGCGCCGCTCGGCGGCGGCGAACCCCTGCCGCAGCACTTCGTCTTCCTGTCGGGCCGTACCGATTACTTCTATGTCGTCCTGGTGCTCTCGGCCCTCGCCCTGTCGCCGATGCTCGTCCTGTGGACAGGTTTCTGCGCCGTGACGGGTCTCGCAAGCGCGACGGCCTGGATCGCCGCCGGGATGGAGCGTGTCGTCGGTTTCGGGGACCTGCCGCGTTCGCCCTCACGCGAGGAGTTCCAGGCGGTGGTCTCCAGCCCAGACTTTCTCGCCATCTCGGTGCGAGTGAACGACGGCCTCATTCTCGCGTTGTCGACCGTCATCGCGGCTCTCGCCGTGCATCGCGCGCGCAACGTGGTTCGTGCACATGCCGCCGCCGAGGAAAAGCGCAACCGGGCCCAGCAGCTTCTCGGCCGATACGTACCGGCGCAGGTCGCCGAGCAGCTCGTGGACGAAGGTCAGCTTGCCCCTCAGCTCCGCGAAGCCACGATCCTGTTCGCCGACATCGAAGGGTTTACGAGCCTGTCCGAGCACCTGACGGCCCCTCGGGTAATCGGCCTGATGAACGGCTTCTTCGGTGCGGCGGCGACTGTGATCGAGGAGCAGGGTGGCATTGTCGTCAACCACGTGGGCGACGCGCTGATTGCCGCCTTCAACGCGCCGCTGCCCGTGGAAGACCATGCGCGGCGTGCCGTGACTGCTGCGCGTTCATTGCAGTCGCTCGCGTCGAATCGCGAGTTCGACGGGCATCGCCTGCGATTGCGCATCGGTGTCGCCACGGGTCCGGTCGCCGCCGGGACGGTCGGCGGGGCAACGAGCCAGACCTACACGGTCTATGGCGACACCGTGAACCTGGCGCAGCGACTGGAACGCCTGAACAAGGAGCTCGGGACGGCCAGCCTGATATCCGGCGCGACGTTCGAGGCCGCGCGAGCGGCGTGCGCGGACGCGGTGGCGGTGGGCTCGGTGCAAGTGCGCGGGCGCGACGCCGTCGTCGAGGTTTTCGCCTTTGGCAAGGAATAATGCTGCGGCAGAGAATCAGCCGCAGCAAGTGCCTTCGTGGAATCTACAGGCACATGCGAAGCTCGATCAGCCGGCGATGCGATCGGTCGAGTTCATCCAGACGATCATCCGGCTGAGGTCGACGATCTCTGCGTCGACATGACGGTGAACGGGATCAGGCCGCCGATCAACCGAGCCGTTGCCATCGACCAGGCTCAAGGCCGTCCGCCGTCGATCTCGTGCACCTGCCCGGTCACATAGGTGTTGCTCATGAGGTAGACCGCCGCCTCGGCGATGTCTTCCGGCCTGCCGACCCGGCCGACCAGCGATGTCGTGGCATAGTCGGCATACATGCGCTCGCGCGCCGCCTCGCTCAGCCCGTCATAGGCGGGCGTGCGCACCAGCCCCGCGGCGATGACGTTGACGCGCCTCGGCGCGATCTCCCTGGCCAGCTGGCGGGCGAAGGCCTCGACGGCGCCGTTGGTGGCGCCGATCGCCGTGTGATGCGGCAGCAGCTTGCGCGTGCCGGCCGCGCCGCTGAACAGGACGATCGAGCCGCGCGGCGCGAGCTTTCGCTGGCCGTGCTTGGCGACGACGAAGGGTCCCCAGAACTTGGTTTCCATGAACGCCCGGGCAGCCGCTATCGACATGCCCGCGAGCGTGTCGATGGCGCCGGTGACGACGGAGGATGCGTGCGCCGTCACCACCAGGTGGTCGATCGGATGGTCCATCGAGTCGAAGAAGGCCGCGACGGCGCGCTCGTCGGTGATGTCGAGCCGATGCGGCGTGGTCGCGCCGCCGGCCTGGGCCGCCGCGCGGGCGAGCCTGGCTTCGTCGCGGGCGGCGATCATCACGCGCGCGCCCGCGGCGACCGCCGCCCGCGCGATTGCCAGGCCCATGCCCGAGCTGCCGCCAATGACGAGGATGCGTTGATCTGCGAGCACGGTCTCGGCGGCTCCTTCGATGCAAAAGCGCTTGCAGCCTAGCGAGCCATTTGTTATTCGGTCAATATCAATTAGACAGGATCGACGAATCCTGCACTCCGGGAGGGCTGGCAATGCGTGCTACCCGTCGCCATGTCGTGTCGAGCCTGCTCGCTGTTGCCGTGGTGCCCTCGGCGCTGGCGCAAGGCTTCCCCACGCGGCCACTGACCTTGATCGTGCCCTTCCCCGGAGGCGGCTCGACCGATGTCATGAACCGCATTCTGGCCGAGAAGCTGAAGGAGCTGCTCGGCCAGCCGGTCGTGCTGGACTTCAAGCCCGGTGCCGGCGGCAACATCGGGACGGAGATGGCGGCGCGCGCAGCGCCCGACGGCTATACTTTGGTGTTCGTGGCCATGCCGCAGATCATCAGCCGCAGCGTCTATCCCAAGCTGGGCTACGACCTGCTCAAGGACTTCGAGGCGGTGGGCACGTTCCTGGAGACGTCACCGGTGCTCGTCGTCAATCCCGCGCTCGGCGTGAAGTCGGTGCGCGAGCTGGTCGCTGCCGCCAAGGCACAGCCCGGCAAGATCGAGTACGGCACCGGCGGCAACGGCACGTCCGCTCATCTACTGGGCGAGCTTCTAAAGCGCGACACGGGCACCGATCTCCTGCACGTGCCCTACAAGGGCGCCGCGGCGGCAGTGACCGATCTCGTCGGCGGCCAGATCAAGGTGATGTTCGAGACGCCGCCGAGCATCGTCGGCCACGTCAAGAGCGGGACCCTGGTGCCGCTCGCCGTGATGGGGCCCAAGCGCCTGGCGGCGCTCCCGGACGTGCCGACGATCGCCGAAGCCGGCTATCCAGGCCTCGAGCTGGTGCAGTTTGCCACCCTGCTGACGCCGGCCGGCGCTCCCAAGCCTGCGATCGATGCGCTGGCGGCGGCGCTCGCCAGGATCGTGGCCATGCCGGATGTGCGCGAGCGCTGGGCGGCGATCGGCGCCGAGCCGGTGTCGATGTCTCCGGCAGCGTCGATGGCCCGCATCACCGCCGAGGCCGAGCGCCTGGGCGCCATCGTCGCCGCCGCCAAGATCAAGGTCGATTGAGATGGATCCGGCCAGGCGTCGCGAGGGCCGCTTGCCGGACGCGTCCGCGTGACGCGCCTGCGGGTCGCAAGGCCGCTCGGGGCGACAGGCGGCGATACGTGAATCACCTGGTCGTTCTCGCCCATCCGCGCGACGGCAGCTTCACGCGCGAGGTCTGCCGCATCTACATCGAGGAGCTCGCGGCGCGCGAGCACGCCGTGGTGCTGCGCGATCTCTACGCCATGAATTTCAATCCCGTGGCCACCGTGGACGACATCACCGGCAACCGGACAGGGCGGGTGCCGGCCGACATCAGGGTCGAGCAGGATCACCTCGTGTGGGCCGACGTGATCGCCTTCATCCACCCGATCTGGTGGATCGACCGGCCGGCGATCCTCAAGGGCTACATCGACCGCGTCTTCGCCATCGGCTTCGCCTATGGGCACGGGCCCAACGGGCCGGTCGGCACCCTGAAGGGAAAGCAGGCCATCCTCTTCACCAGCGCCGGCTCGACGCAGGAGCATTTCGACCAGAGCGGCAAGATGCAGGCCGTTCGCGTGGCGCAGGATCTCGGAACGATCGAGTTCTGCGGCATCGCCATGATCGAGCATGTGCACTTCTCCCCGGTCGGCAGCCGCAGCACGCCGGAGATGGTCGAGGGCTACAAGCAAAGGGTCCGCGACGTGGTGCGGGCGCGGTTCTAGAGCGTGATCCTCTTTGGTTGAAGCACCAAAGAAACACCTCACCCTGAGGAGCGGCCGCAGGCCGCGTCTCGAAGGGTGGATAGAGCACGTCTGTTGACTACCCTTCGAGACGCCACGCCGCGCGTGGCTCCTCAGGGTGAGGTTTCCACTTGAGCCGATCACGCTCTAGCGGCCCGCTCCCTCGACATCGACCACGATCTTGCCGTTCTGACGTCCGCTCTCGATGTAGCGGTGAGCCTCGACGATCTGGTCCAGGGCGAAAACGCGGTCGATCACCGGGCGCAGCGCGCCGCTTGCCAGGCGGCTGCCGATCCAGTCGACCGCGCGCGCGAGGCGCGCCGGATCGAGGGTGATCTCCCATAGCGTATAGCCACGGATCGCGAGGCCCTTGCGCAGCACGTCGAGCAGCGGGAACGGCGTCGGCTCGCGCGAAAGCTGGCCATACTCGACGATCGAGGCCGCCGTTCCTGCGGCCTGGGCGAGGGCCGCCAGACCGGGTCCGGCGACGGGGTCGAGGGCGAGCCTGAATCCCCTGCCTCCGGTGATGGCGGCGACGCGCGAGACCAGGTCCTCCTCGCTGGCGACGATCACGTGGTCGGCGCCGCCCGAGCGCAGGGCCTCGACCTTTGCCGGCGAGCGCGTCACGGCCACGACCTCGCAGCCCAGCAGCTTCGCCATCTGGATCGCGCCCCTGCCGACGCTCGAGCTCGCGGCCGTGACCAGCACGCAGTCTCCGGGCCTCAGCGCGCCGTGCTCGACCAACGGGCCGTAGGCCGTGAGGTACTGCTGCCACACCGCGGCACCCTCGACGTAGGACAGGGCGGCCGGCATCGGAACCAGGGCGGCGGCAGGCACGATGGCCCATTCGCCGTAGACGCCGCCGCGCTGAATATCGAAGCTCGGAACGGTCGAGACCTCGTCGCCCGGTCGAACCAAGCGGACATCGTCGCCGACCGCCTCGACAAGGCCGCTGCACTCGCGGCCCAGCCGCGTCGGGAACGTCGTATCGCGCATCGGATACTCGCCGCGCCGATACTGCGCCTCCGAGTTGTTGAGCCCGATCGCCCGGACCCGCAAACGGACCTCGCCCGGACGCGGCGCCTCGCGTGGCACGGTCTCGAGACGCAGCACCTCGGGACCACCCACCTCGTACAGGCGCACGATGCGCTCGCCCATGTCTCAGCTCCGCTGTACCCGGCCCACGATTGTGACAGCAGCGTGGGTGATGGCTATAACCGCCGCGTGTCCCAGTCCACCAAGCTCGTCTCCGCGGCCTACATCCTGGCCTACGTCGCCAGGCATGAACCGGAGCAGGTCACCACGGAATCGATCGCGCGTGTCCTTAAGGACCACCCCGCCCGCGTCCGCCAGATCGTGTCGGCGCTGGTCAAGGCGGGCCTGCTGACGTCGGCCCGGGGCGCTGCCGGCGGCATCACGCTCGCCAGGCCTGCTTCCAGGATAGACTTCCGCGAAATCTACGAAGCGCTCGGCGAGAGATCGCCCCTGTCGCTCTCGATGCGCGACGACGACCCTGGCCGGCACTACCAGTGCAACGTGCATCCCGTTGTCTCCCGGCTGTTCCGCGACATCGAGGCCGAAACCTTGTCCAGGCTGGGTGGGCTGACTCTCGACAAGGTGATCAACCGGCGGCCGTAGGTTGGATGTTCCAGTCGTAGGGGAACGGCATGGTGCCGTGCTTCAGGACGATGGGCACGGCATAGCGGGGCACGACGGTGCTGGCATCGACATCGATGATGCACAGCTTGCCGGACGCGAACGCGTCCGCGACCGCCGGCTTGAGCTCGGCGGCGCGCGAGACCTTGAACACCTTTGCGCGCAGGGCCTCGCCGATGAGACCGAGATCGGGGTTCCACGGCTCGCCGGTCTTCTCGATGCGATAGTGATCGCCCACGCCGCGCCCGAAACGGGCCTTGGCGCCCTCGACCTCGGCCTGGATGGTCTTGTTGTTGAGCACGATCACCACCCCCGGGACGCCGTATTCGGTGGCGGTCGCGAGCGAGAGGCCGGTGTGGATGAACGACTGGTCGCCCACCCACACGAGCACCGGATGCTGCGGCCGCTCCAGGCCAGCTCCGACGACGCCCGGCGGGCCGAATCCCATCTGGCCGAATTGCTGGTTGTTGGTCGCGAACCACGGGTGCTTCAGGGTGAAGAACGCAGGCAGGAAGTTCATGATGAAGCCGGTATCGCAGACCACCGAAGCCTGCGGCGCGACCTCGTTCATCACGTCGGAAACGTCCTTGACGATGCGGGCGTAGTGCAGTGGCGCGATGTCGGACTCGACGAGAGGCCTGATCTCCACGTGCCAGGCGCGCCGCCAGGCGGCGATCGACTCCAGCCATGCTCGGGTCCGACCGGGTGGCGCGGCCCTGGTCTTCCAGGCAGCATTCAAGCCCGACAAGGCCTTGCCGGCGTCGCTGACGATGCCGACGTCGACCGGATAGACGCGCCCCAGCTCGCCGGGATCGATGTCGATGTGGACGAGCTTCTGGCCCTTGCCGAATGTGTAGAACGACCAGCCCGCAGTATTGAGGTCGTTGAATCGCGCGCCGATGTCGATCACGACGTCCGCCTCGACCGCGGCTCTGACGCCGTGACCCGTACCGCAGCGGTCGACCACGCCCAGCGACAGCGGATGGTCCTCGGGCAGGGCGCCCTTGGCGCCGAAGTTGGTCGCGACGGGAACCTGGGCTGCCTCGGCGAAGGTCCTGAGCTCCTGCCAGGCGCGTGCATTGTTGACGCCGGTGCCGACCCAGACGAACGGCCGCTCGGCGGCAGCGATCAGGTCGACCGCCTGCGCTATGGCGTCCTTGTCGGGGCCCGGATTATGGATGTTGGTCAACCATCCGGCCAGGTCGGGCAGGTCGATGTCGATCGGGGTGTTCTGGACGTCGAGCGGCATGTAGACGACGACCGGGCCGGGACGTCCCGTGATGGCGATCTTGTAGGCCCGCATGGCCGACTGAAGCGCGGTGTCGGGCCGGATGGTCATCACCGCGTGCTTGGTGATCGGCCGGAAGAGCTGGAGGAACTCGTCCTCGCCGTAGCGATAGACTTCCTGGATGCCGCCTCGTCCCAGCCACTTGGTAGGGCCGCCGGCCATCAGGCAGAACATCGGCGTCGAATCGTAGAACGCCTCGGCGATGCCAGGGATGGTGTTGAAGTTGCCGGGGCCGACGGTGGTGCACGTCACAGGGATGGGAAGCGACCGGCGCATCCGCCATTCGATGTCGGCCATATGGATGGCGTGCACCTCGTGGCGAGTCCGGATGCCCGGGATCTTCGCGTCGTGCTCCAGGGCATCGAGCAGTCCCCAGTTGGCGTGGCCGTTGTAGAGGTAGTAGCGGCGGGTCCCGATGGCCTCGAGGAAATGGGCGATAGCCTGCGCCGCAGTCATCCTGGCCATGACGGTTCCCCTTCTGGGTCGTTTCCTCACGAACTATTGTTATTTATGCGATAACATTTTGCAAGCGCCAGGCTGTCCGAGAGACGAAACCTCATGTTCCTGTCCGCCCGCGTAGCGGCTGTCGAACTCAGAATCATGTTGTCCTCCCTGCGCGAAGCGCGGGGAGGTGCCCCCGCAGGGGGCGGAGGGGTCGGGAGAAACACACGTCCTGCTAGAAGATTCGTCAAATTGTCGTCCAACTACGAATCTTGAACCGCAAGAACATGGATGGACGCTTCGACTGAGGCTCCTGACCCCTCCGCCCCCTTCGGGGGCACCTCCCCGCGCTTCGCGCAGGGAGGACAACGAGATATGTGAATTCGACTGCCGAGTAGCGGGAGGAGAGGACGGATCAGGCCGCCTTCATGACCCCGGCGAGAGTCGTGTAGGCCTCCGTCCACGCCACCTTCACGTCGGGCGTGAAATCGGCGCCGAGGCCCTGCTCCAGGGTCCACAGCAGGGCGGCGCCGACCGGCGTGTAGTGGTCGTCGATCACGCCGTAGCCCTTGTGGCGGCGGCCGAGATCCTGGACCGCCGGCACGATCGTCTCGAGCTTGTCGAGGTTGTTGACCGCGGTCGCCAGCATGGCGATCAGCTTCTTTTTCTGCTCGGCGAGGTCGGCGGGAAACATCGGCCGGACCGTGGGCGCGATCTCGAACAGGCGGTCGTAGAACAGGTCGGCGGCGGTGCCGGCGATCGGCACGACCTTCCTGAAGCTCGATTGCACGAGCTCGATCTGCTGCGGCGTCACGATGCTCTCCCCCGACTGTTGCGCTCCGGGGGATGCCGCAACATCCATGCCAGCGGCCAGGCCAGCGGCCAGGGCCAGCGGGTGGGGGCCAGCGGCCGTCGCCAGCGGTCAGGGCGCCGGCGCGGTCTCGTTGGGCTTGGCCGCGGGCTTGCCCTCGGCGGCGTCGCGCTCCTTCTCCTTCCGCGCCTTCAGGAGCTTGCGCAGGATCATGTTGCGCTTCAGCGCGGAGATGTGGTCGATGAACAGGATGCCGTCGAGATGGTCGATCTCGTGCTGCACGCAGGTCGACAGCAGGCCCTCGCAGGCCATCTCCTGCTGCACCCCGTCGCGGTCGAGGTAGCGCACCCGCACCGTGGCCGGCCGCACCACGTCGGAGTAGTGCTCGGGCACCGACAGGCAGCCTTCCTCGTAGCTCACGTCGTCGTCGGAGGCTTCGACGATCTCGGGATTGGCCATGAACAGCGGCCCGGTCTTGACCTCCTCGCGGTCGATATCGAGCACGATCACGCGCTTCAGCACGCCGACCTGCGGCGCCGCCAGGCCGATGCCCGGCGCGGCGTACATCGTCTCCAGCATGTCGTCCATCAGGCGACGCAACTCGTCGTCCACCGCCGCGACGGGCAGGGACTTTTTCTTGAGGCGCGGGTCGGGCGCGGTGAGGATGGGCAGGATGGCCATGGCGACTAAATATGCAGCAGAATCAGGTGTTTCAACCCCGGCCGCGCCTGACCATGGTGCCTAGGCCGGCCTCAGTAAAGATCTCGAGCAGCAAGGCGTGGGGCACCCGACCATCCAGAATGGTGGCGGCCTCGACGCCGCTGTTTATCGCATCGATGCAGTTCTCGACCTTGGGAATCATGCCGCCGGAGATCGTGCCGTCGGCGATCAGGGCACGCGCCTGGTCGACCGTCATCTCCCCAATGAGCTGGCCGTTCTTGTCGAGGACGCCCGGCACGTCGGTCAGGAACAGCAGGCGCTTGGCCTTCATGGCGCCGGCGATGGCGCCGGCCGAGGTGTCGGCATTGATGTTGTAGGTGAGCTCGTCGTCGACGCCGAAGCCGATCGGCGCCACCACCGGGATGACGTCGGCCTTGCGCAGCTGCTCCAGCACCATGACGTTGATCTTGGCCGGCTCGCCGACCTGCTTGAGATCGACCTTCAGGAGCTCGCCCGTCTTGGGGTCGCGCATCTCGGTGACCTTGCGGGCCAGGATCAGGTTGCCGTCCTTGCCGCAGATGCCGACGGCGATGCCGCCGCACTCGTTGATGTCGGCCACGATCGCCTTGTTGATCGAGCCTGCCAGCACCATCTCGACGATCTCCATGGTCGCGGCATCGGTGACGCGCAGGCCGTTCACGAATGTGCTCTTGATGCCGACGCGCTCCAGCATCTTGTTGATCTGCGGGCCGCCGCCATGGACCACGATCGGGTTCATGCCGACCTGCTTCATCAGCACGACGTCGCGCGCCACCAGGTCGCCCAGCTTGGGATCGGTCATGGCGTGGCCGCCGTACTTGACGACGAAGGTCGCGTCGTTGTGGCGTCGCATGTAGGGCAGGGCCTTGGAGATCGTCTCCGCCATGCGGATGAGCCGCTTCTGCTCCTTGTCGGTCTGCACCGGCTCGGCCATGTCTTCCGGACCCCAGGTTGTGAAAAACCCTCTCCGCGCCGGGAGAGGGCCAATGCCCATCATATATCAGGCTGCCGGCGGATAGAAGAAGAGGGGCCGGCGCGGCAGGATGTCCCCATGATCGACACCGCATCCCTGGCCGACCGGGGCCACGTCGTGGCGCCCGCCCTGATTGAGCCCGATCTGTGCCGATTGCTGGCCGAAATGTGGCCCGACCAGACGCGCTTTCGCAGCCATGTCGTCATGCAGCGCCACGGCTTCGGCCAGGGCGAGTACCAGTATTTCGCCTATCCGCTGCCCGAGCCGGTGGAGCGGCTGCGCCAGGCGCTCTATCCCGGGCTGGCCCGGGTCGCCAACGAGTGGAACGAGCTGCTGGGCAACCCCCGGCGCTTTCCCGCCGCGCTGCCGTCCTGGCTCGAGGAGTGCCACCAGGGCGGCCAGCAGCGGCCGACGCCGCTGCTGCTGCGCTACGGTGCCGGCGACTACAACTGCCTGCATCGCGACCTCTATGGCGACCTGGTGTTCCCGCTGCAGGCCACGGTGCTGCTGAGCGATCCCGGCCGCGACTTCGAGGGCGGCGAGTTCCTGCTGGTCGAGCAGCGGCCGCGCATGCAGTCGCGCGGCGAGGTGGTTCGCCTCGGCCAGGGCGATGCGGTGATCTTCGCCGTCAACGAGCGGCCGGTGAAGGGCACGCGCGGCTTCTACCGCACGGCGATGCGCCACGGCGTGTCGACCGTGCGGCACGGCCAGCGCTTCACCCTCGGCATCATCTTCCACGACGCGGCGTAGCCCGCCAGGGCTGCCACCGGCATCCTTTCGGGCCGGCACGGGCGACGAAACAGCGGCCCGACGGCTGGCGGCCTCGCATGCCAATCCGAGTGCAATTGCAGCCGAATCCCGCATCCGCTCGACCGGCAGGTGGCTCGCCGCCGCGCTCTGCCGCCTGCCATGCGCAACATGCGATGGCGGCGAAACCGGGGAAACAACTGGGCCGCGCCGCGCAATCGCCCGGCAACGCTTCGCCAATACTCTGCTCCCATCGACGGACGGCATTCCGCCGCCGCGACAGAAACGGGAGAGTGTCATGCAGAGCAAGATCGTGGAACTGAAGCTGAACGAGATCGAAGCCGTGACCGGCGGCGCCGCCTACGCCACGCTGTCGTCGAGCAACCCGCTGCAGAGCAGCTTCACCTCGGCGTTCATCAAGCCCACCTTCTCCAGCCCGACCATGTGGAGCGCCTCGACCCTCTCCGCGCTCAAGCTGGCCTGACCCGGCTGGAGCCCGCCTGCGGCGCCCTTCCGAACGGGAGTGGCGCCGCGCCTGCGTCCGGGCCGTGGGACATCATCCCTAGCGACGCGGCGCGACGGGGCGGGGCGTGACGAGCCGGGGCTGGGCGCGAGCGAGCTGCCGTGCCTTCCCGGGCACGGGCGGATCGGCGAAATCCTGCGCCCGGTCGCCCAGCAGGTAGCGCGGACCGGCGCCGCCCCGCGCCGCCTTGTCGCCGCGATTGTAGAGGACGCAGCGGTCGAGCGAGAGACAGCCGCAGCCGATGCAGCCGTCGAGCAGCTCGCGCGTCCGCTCCAGCATGCGCAGCCTGGCCTCGAGCGCACCGCGGATGCGCGTGCTGATCGCCTGCCAGTCCGATCGGGTCGGCGCGCGTCCCTTCGGCAGGGTGGCGAGCTCGCGCTCGATCTCGGCCAGCGTCAGGCCGAGCTGCTGGGCGATCAGGGCGAAGGACAGCCGGCGGATGTCGGCACGCGGGAAGCGGCGCTGGTTGCCGCCGGTGCGGATCGCCGTCACCAAGCCGCGTGCCTCGTAGAAGCGGATCGCCGACACCGAGAGGCCGGTACGGCGCGCGAGCTCGCCGATCGACAGCAGCGAGGTCGCGAGAGCTGGCGTGCTGAGCAAAACTTGACCTCAAGTTAGGTCGAGCTTTTACACTCTGCCAACGCCTTCGAGAAGGAGCCCATGATCATGCCCGGATTGCGCATCGAGCACGTCAACGTCACTGTCAGCGACCCCGCCCGAACCGCACACTTGATGGAGACGCTGTTCGGCTGGCACATCCGGTGGCAAGGGCCGGCGCGCGACGGCGGCCGCACCATCCATGTCGGGTCGAGCGAGCACTATGTGGCGCTCTATACCGGGCGCGACGTGCGCTACACCGCCGAGGACTTCGCCAAGGGCCGGCCGCTCAACCACATCGGCGTCGAGGTCGACGATCTCGACGGCACCGAGGCACGCGTCGTCGCCGCCGGCCTCAGTCCGTTCTCGCACGACAACTACCACCCGGGCCGCCGCTTCTACTTCCTCGACCCCGACGGCATCGAGTACGAGGTCGTGAGCTATCGCGACAATTCGTGACGAGCGCTCATGTCTTCAGGACCGCGAGCGTCCCGCTCGCTCATACATTTCAACGAACGAGGCACCCTCGGTCTGGAGGACAGGATCCGGCAGCCGACCGGTCATGCACTTACCCGGCAGGCTCTACGGCACGCCCCACTTCGCGGCGAGGCGGGCGTAGGTGCCGTCCCGCCGCATGTCGGCAAGGGCACCATTCAGAGCGGCAAGGAGCGCGGTGTTGGACTTCGCCAGTCCGATCCCGAGCGGCTGCGGATCGTTTGGCACCTCCGCCGCGATGCGCAGGCCCGGTGTCCGGCGGGCGAGCCAGGCGGCGACCGGATAGACCTTCATGACGGCCGTGATCCGTCCGGCCGCGAGATCGACCATGGCCTGGCCGATCTCGGCGAACGGATAGACCTTGACGCTGCCGATCTCGCCGCGCGCCCGCATGGCCATCGCGATGTCGTAGTCGGTCGTCGCGGCCTGCACGCCGACCGACGCTCTCCTGAGGTCGGCGATGCCGCGAACATGGGGAGAGCGCCGGCTGTCGACCACGAGGCTGAGGGTCGTGGTCATGTAGGGCGTCGACCAGGCGAGCATCTGCTCGCGCTGCGGCGTGATCGTGATGCCGCCGACGATGCAATCGTACCTCCCCTCCTGCATCTCCTGCAGGATGGTCTCCCAGCGCGTGTCGACGAACTCCGGCACCAGCGACAGGCGGCGGGCGATGTCGTCCATCAGATCGACCTCGAAGCC